>NZ_LDTE01000029.1 GCF_001476905.1 Sphingomonas sanguinis
CCTCCCCCGGCCCCTCCCGCTTGGGGGAGGGCAGGATGTCTCACCGAGCCTCCGGCCGGCATCATTCCGCCGCCCGGTCAGCCTCCTCTGGCCCCGACACCGCCATCGACAGGGTACGGCGAAGCAGCGACGGCGAGCAGGGCTTGCCGCACACAGCCGCTCCCGGATAGCGCGATTGCAGCGCCTGTTCGTCGGCATGGCCCGAATGGAAGATCAGGGGCACGCCCGCTTCGCACAGTCGCTCTGCCGCCGGGAACACTTCTCCGTCACGCAGCCGCACGTCGAGGATCGCGCAGGCCAGTTCGGGTTTGTCGCCGTCCAGATGCGCCAGCACATCCTCGACGCTGACATAGGGGCCATCGACCTGATAGCCGCCATCCTCGATGATGGACTGGAGATCCAGCGCCACGAAGAACTCGTCCTCGACCAGCAAAATCGTCTTAGTCATGCGACAAAATGCTCTCCGGCAAAGCTAGGCTGAGCAGGAAACGCCCGTCGACGCATTTCCGCTCCAACTGCGCACCCAATTGGCGAGATGAAGTCTGGACGAGCAGCGTGCCGAAGCCCTTGCCCGCCTCTTCGTCGGGAAGCGTCCCGCCGGTTTCCGCCCATGTCAGGTGCAACTGCCTGTCGCCCAGCGTCCAGCTGACCGCCAGTTCGCCCGAGGGCTTGGCCAGCGCGCCATATTTGACCGAGTTCGTCGCCCATTCGTGCAGGATCAGCGCCAGCGGCGACAGGCACCGCCGGTCGACCAGCAGCGTCGGGCCATCGATATGGATGGTCGACTGTCCCTGATACGGCGCGATCGTCGCTTGCACCAACGAGCCCAGATCGATCGCCTGCTGCTCTCCGGCAGGCGATGCGAGCGAATGGGCGCGGCCCAGCGTCGCGATCCGTTCCCGCACGTCGTCGGCCATCTCGGTCACGTCGTCATGCGAGCGCGACGCGGCCGACACGATGCCGGAGATGATCGCGAACAGGTTCTTCACCCGGTGGTTCATCTCGCGCAGCATCAGCTCGCGCGTCTCGGCGATCGCATATTCGGCGGTCACGTCGATCGATACGCCGACCATCCGGTGCGGCGCCGACGCGGTGACGACCCGGCCAAAGCCCTTGATCCAGCGTTCCTTGCCGTCGAGGTCTAGGCGGAAGGTCATCTCGAAATCGCCGCGCCCGGCCATCGCTTCGGCTAGCGCCAGTTCGACGCCGGGCCGGTCTTCGGGCACGATCCGGTCGAACACCTGCGCCACGCGGTCGGCATCGTCCTGCTCGCCGAAGCCGAAGAGGTGGCGGCCGGTTTCGTCCAGAATGATCTCGCCGGTGCCGCTACGATACTCCCACACACCGATTCCGCCCGCCTTGATGGCCAGGTCCAGCCGCTCGCGCTCGGCGGCGAGTTCGCGTTCCATGCTGAGCGCATCGGTGATGTCGGTCAGGACCAGCGTCGCGCCGTCGATGCCGTCGCCCTGGGTGCGATAGGGGAGGATGCGCAGCGATAGCGTCCGCTCACCGTCGCGCGTCGTGACCCGTTGCTGCGTCGGGCCGCCGCCGCCCGCGACCTCGGCCGCGCCGTCCAGATAATCGGTGTTGGACAGCCGCGTCGACACATCGGCGAGTAACCGCCCCCTGTCGCTGGGCTGCAACGGGAAGATCGACCGTGCCGCCTCGGTATAGCTGCGGATGCGCAAATTCCGGTCGAGCACCACCACCGCCAGGTCGGTCGATTCAAAGAAGTTGCGCAGGTCGGAATTGGCGATGGTCAGCTGATCGACCTTGGTCTTCAGCTCGTCGTTGACGGTCGACAATTCCTCATTGGTCGATTGAAGCTCCTCGTTCATCGACATCATTTCTTCGTTGGAGCTCTTCAGCTCCTCATTCGCCGTCTCCAGCTCCTCGACCGTCGAGCGCAGCCGGTGGCGGGTCAGGCGAAGTTCGTCCTCCAGCGCCTCGATATGATCGTCGCCGGGCTCCAGATCGGCCAGGTCGCTCGCCTCGACCGGGCTGAACGGTGCGCTGTCACGGAACAGGAACAGCAGCGATCCGTCGGTCATGGGATCGCAGACAACCTCGACCTTCTGGACGCCAAACTCGGTCGTGACCGCCACGTCGCGCGCCGCGATCCGCTTGCGTGCGTCGCGGGCCTGACGGAGCATCGGGCCGATCACCTCGCGCAGGCCGGGGCGCGCCAGCGTCACCGCGCTCGATCCGCCCGCACGAGTCACGGGGAAGTTGAAATAGCGGCTGAGCTTGCCGAACGCCGCCAGGATGGCGCCGTCCTGGTCCACCACCATGCTGGGCGGGGCATAGCGATCGACGATGCGGCGCATCATCATGCTCTCGTCGCTGCTCACCGCGCTGCCGTCACGCTCCCCCCGTTCGCCGCGCCGACGCGGGCTGCGGTTCATGCCGCCGGGCAGGTCGATGGGGTAGGAAGGTGACCCCGGCGACCGCTCGAACAGCCGCGCATGGCCGTCGATCGCGGGGAAGAGATGGTCGAACCGCCCGACGCTCTCCGACGGGCCTAGGAACAGGTAGCCGCCCGGACGCAGCGCATAATGGAGTAGCGGCAGCACCGATTGCTGCAACCGGTCGTCGAAATAGATCAGCAGGTTCCGGCACGATACCAGGTCGATCCGCGAAAAGGGCGGGTCCTTGACCAGGCTGTGGTTGGAAAAGCGGATCATGTCGCGGATCGACGCGGTGATGGTGAACCGCTCGGCATGCGGCATGGTGTAGCGTTCGCGCAAAGGCGCCGGGATGTCGGCCAGCGCCGAGGCCGGATAGCTGCCCTCGCGCGCGATCTGCAGCATCTGTTCGTCGATATCGGTCGCGAAGATCTGCACCGCCAGCGGCTGTCCGGTTTCGCGCGCCGCTTCGGCGAACAGCATCGCGATGCTATACGCCTCCTCGCCGCTGGAACAGCCCGGCACCCAGATACGGATATCCTCGTCCGGGTCGCGATTGCGGGTCAGCGGCTCGATCGCCTTGGTGCGCAACGTCTCGAACAATTCGGCATCGCGGAAGAAGCGCGTGACGTTGATCAGCAGGTCGCGGAAGAGCGCTTCGCACTCGTCGGCATCGCTCTTCACCCGCGCCAGATAGGCCGATCCGGTGCCGATGCCGAGGACGTGCATCCGCCGCTCCACCCGGCGGACCAGCGTCGTGCGCTTATAGCCCGAAAAGTCGTGGCCGACCGCATTGCGCAGCACCCGGCACAGATCGTCGATATGATCGGCGACGACCTCCGCCTCATGCTCCTTGGGCTCGCCCGAGCGGCGCGAGAAGAAGGCGTGGAGGCAGTCCAGGATCTCGCTGGGCGGCTTGACGAAATCGACCAGGCCGGTGCCGACCGCCGACAGGGGCATCCCGTCATAGCGGGCGGTCTCGGGCTTCTGGACGACACCGACGCCGCCATGTTCCTTGATCGCGCGCAGGCCCGTCGTGCCGTCCGCGCCGGTGCCCGACAGGATAACGCAGGCGGCATTGGCCTGCTGGTCGCTGGCCAGCGACAGGAAGAAATCATCGATCGGGCGGCGAAGCCCGCGCGGCTGGACGAAGTCGGTCAGCTCCAGCACGCCGCCGCGAATGGCGAGGCCCCGGCCCGGCGGGATGATATAGACGCGGTCGGCCTCGATCCGCTCCAGCCCCTCGCACTGGCGCACCTCCAGATTGGTGTGGCGGTCGAGCAACTGGGCCAGCATGGACTCGTGATTGGGGTCGAGATGCTGGACCACGACGAACGCCATGCCGGTCGGCGCGCGCGCGGGCGTCAGCATTTCGCGCAGCGCCTCCAGCCCACCGGCCGAGGCACCGATGCCGACGACCGGAACCGGCGCGCCGCCGCGATCCTGGGTCGCCTCCGGTTGCGATGCGGGTGCGTGGTTGCTCATGGAAAGGCTGCTCTGTCGAGGTCCGACAGGGTCAGCTTGGCCTGGGCGATGGTCGCGGCGGTGTTGGCGATGGCGGTCAGCGATCCTTCGAGCACCATGCCGCTTTCGGCCAGGATCGGCGTCAGCTTGCCCAGGGTGCGGCCGAGTTCGGCGTCATAGGCGGTCAGGCGCTCGGGCTGCGACCGGCTGACATCGAATTGCGAGGCGAAGATATAGGGCATGTCGCCGCCCAGCAGCCGCAGCTTGGACATGTAGAGCAGATTGACGAAGGGCGAACCGTCCTTGCGGAAATTGATCAGCATGGTGCGCACGTTGAGTTGCCGGTCATTGGCCAGAAACTCCCGAATTCGCTCGCGCGCTTCGACATTGTCGGCGTCGCGTTGCAGCATTCGACAGTTATGACCGACCATATCCTCACTGGTGTAACCGGTCAGCTGACGGAAACCATGATTGATGAAGATGAGGGGGTTGTCGGCCCGCGCGTCGGCCAGAGCCAAGGCGATCGGAGACTGGTCCAGATAGGCGGCCAGATGGCCCGGAATTTCAATGTGGTTCACAAAATATCTGGCTCCTCGACGCGCATTCGCATGGCGTCCGTCCCTCCGCAAGGGTCGAGATGACCCATCGTCCCCGAAATGATCACCGAGATTAACCCGCCAGCCCGCTTGCGCGTTCCCGGCTGAGTGCCCTCAGCGCAGCCCTGTGACGATGGGCGATGGGGCGGGCACCGGGCGTGGGCCCAGCCAGGCCTGGCGGAAGCGCGCCTGTTCGGGCGTCAGGGCCTGGCCGAGCCCCTCGTTGCGGACGATCTCCATCGTGGGATCGGCGGCCAGGGTCAGCGTCCCGTTCCGCTCGCCGCCGCGTTGGCGGTAGACGATCGCCAGTCTGTCACTCGGGGCATGACGGTCGATCAGCGCCGCCCAGGCCTCGGGCGTGGTCACCGGCGTGCCGTCGACGCTGACGATCTGGTCGCCTTTGTCGAGCCCGGCCTCGTAAAAGGGCGTGCCGGGCGCGGTCGGCGTGGCTAGCGACAGGCCCGCATCGCCCTTGATCGGGCTGGGCCCCGCCCAGGCCTTGCCCGGTCGCGCGGTGCGTAGCGTCAACCCCGCCTGTGCGAGCAGCGGCGCGAAGTCGGGCAGGCCGCTGGCGGTCACGCTGCGCGCGAAGAAGCGGTCGGCAAAGGCCTGGTCCCCGGTCACCTGCGCCAGCGCGATACGCAGGTCATCGGGGCGGTAACTGCGCTCCGGGTTGCCGTGGTTGCGCCACAGCTGGCGCATGTAATCGTCGAGCGACAGCTGCGGGAAGTGCTGGCGCAACTCCAGGTCCAGCGCCAGCGCGATGACCGCGCCGTACGGGTAGTAGGAGACGAAGATATTGGGGGTGGTCGGGTCGATCGACTGGGCCGCATCGACGAAGGGGGCGCGCAGGCTCATCTCCTGCGGTCCGCCATAGCGTCGGGCCGGCGTGTTGATCAGGCCGTTCAGCGTGCCCGACAATTGCTTGATGTAATCGTCCAGCGGCATCACGCCCGCGCGCACCACCGCCAGCGGCCCGTAATATTGGGTAAAGCCCTCGGCCAGCCACAGCGACGGCGTGGCGTTGGCACGGGTGAAGTCGAACGGCTCCAACTCGGCGGGACGGATACGCTCGACATTCCAGGCGTGGAAGAATTCGTGGCTCAGCGTCTGGATCTGCGAAAAATTGGCGGCGGCCAGCGATCGCGCCTGGCTGATCACCGTGGAGTTGCGATGCTCCATGCCGTCACCGCTGATCTGCGGCATGTAATCGGCCAGGAAGGTGTAGGTGCCATAGTCGAAGGGCGGCGGCGCACCGAAGACGGCAATATGCTGCGCGACGACCTTTTGCGCCATGGCGGCGAACCGGTCGAGATCGGCGGGCGTCCCGTCATGATGCACGGTCAGGCGAATGCTGTAGCGTTTCGCGCCGTCCGCCACCGTCCAGCTGCGCGCGTCCCAGGCGGACAGCTCGACGGGGCTGTCCATGAAATATTGCAGGTCGCGTGCGGTGAAGACATTGGCATCGTCGGTCGGCACCATCTGCGTCGCGATCTTCCAGCCCGGCGCGGGATGGAAGCGGACGCGTACCGGCCGCGCGTCCTGACCGACCGCCCAGAGGAAGGTGGCGGGGATGTTCAGCCGCGCATGGGTGGGATCGATCTGCGCATAGGTGCCGTCACCCCGGTCACCGAACAGCGTGTAGCGGACGGTCACCGTGCCATCATGAGCGGGCACGGTCCAGCCATAAGGATCGGTGCGCTGGACGGCCAGCGGACGGCCCGCCCTATCGACGGCGGAGACTGAATACACGTTCTTGGCGAACTCATGCAGCGCGTAGCGTCCGGGCGAGGAGCGCGCCATCTGGAAGCGAACCGGCCCGGCGGGCAGATCGCGATAGGTGACGCTGACCTGCGCCTCGTGATGCTGGGCGCGCGGGAAGGCGATATCGTAGTCGACGGCTGTCGGTGCGGTCTGGGTGGGAGCCTGGGGAGTGGAGCGGCTGCGCGCCGCAACGTGCGGCGTATTTTGGACCCAAGCCGTGGCGGGAAGCAGCCCGCCCAGCGCAAGTCCGATCGTTGCTGCTATCGTTCCGTTGCGCATCCATCATCCTCAGCGTTTCGAGCGGCAGGTTTAAGCGAGGCACGGGGGCATGGTCTATCGCTTTATCGATCTAGGAATCGACAATAGACGACGTGAAAAATTGGCAAATGTGCCTCGCTCAATATTCTGGGTACTGGCCAAAAACGATGAGAGTCATTCAATCAAAGAATGCGAAAGCTCGTGAAGTCAGGTACGGGTAACCAGTGTGAATGCCCATCTCCAGGGTCTGGATGAGGGCGCTTGTCAATGCCTTTTACGTGTATCTGTCCGCGCGAAGATCTCTCCAGATCTACCTGGACTACTTCGTCGCATATCTTTCCGGACATCTTTTTGCCCTTTCCTGTTTTTACCTCGATGGTGACGAGGCCATTGGAAAGATCATGTTCGCTTTTAACGTGGCTCACGATTGGTATGCCGAGATAGGTCGAGGCTACTAGTTCGCCGAGAGCTCCTACCACGGCCGCATGTTGCGGGCCTGAGTTGCCATTCGCCCAGTCCAGCAGCTTGGCGTGCTGTGTAAGGACAGTTTGAAGCGGATGTGGGTGCGGCGTTTTCATTTTTCCCGTCACCAAGACCGAATGTGCTTCATACCAGAAGGACGACTGGCTGCGAAGAGAAGGCATCTAGCCTTCTCGCCCTTGATCTGCACTTTTAATATTCGGCCGCGAGAGGAGGGCCAAGGTGTCCCAGAGACATTGATCGCCGAGGCTGAGTGCAAATGAGCAATATTTGTAATTTGGGTTATTATCGAACCTTCGTCCGAGCCAGGAGGTGCGAAAAAGGAGTAGAGATCAGTATGCATATGCTTCCTTCCGAAAGCATTTAATGCTCTGCAGCTATTATTGATTGATTAAGGCGGTGATCCCGATTTGACGCCGCATGATCTCATTTTTTTTGGTCATGAGGGCGTTTGTGCGTTATGTCGCACAAACGCTTGGAGGCGCGACCGGGAATCGAACCCGGGTGCAAGGATTTGCAGTCCTCTGCGTCACCACTCCGCCATCGCGCCTCGATGCGTGGGAGGCGGGCATGTGTGCGGTTTTTCGTGCGACGTCAACAGGGGATTGGGGCATCGCTCTGAAAAAGTCCGACTCGTTTACGGCATCTGGGTGACATCATATTCTCTCATCGCTGTCGGCTTGGCGGAAAAGCCCCCGCGCGATAGAAGCGGCGGGAACCAATTTAGTGTATTGCGCAGCTAAAACGGTTGTGCGACAGGGATGGGCCATGATGACGACCAGCAATGACTCCTCGAATTTCGACGCGATGCGCCACGCCATGGTGGCGAGCCAGTTGCGGACGACCGCGGTCAGCGACCAGCGTGTCGTCGCCGCGATGGCGCGGGTTCCGCGCGAAGTCTTCACGCCCGAGGGCTTGCGTCCCGTCGCCTATCGCGATGGCACGCTGGACCTGGGGCAGGGGCGTGCGATCAATTTGCCGATGGCGACCGGCCGGCTGCTGACCGAGGCGTATCTGGAAGCGGGCGACCGTGTCCTGCTGATTGGCGCGGCTACTGGCTATACCGCCGCGCTGCTGACCGAGATCGTCGCGGGCGTCGTCGCAGTCGAGGAACAGGCCGAGCTGGCCGCCGCCGCGCGCACCGCGCTGTCGGGCGAGGCCAAGGTCGAGATCGTCGAAGCGCCGCTGAACGCGGGCCACCCCGCCGGTGCGCCCTATGACGTGCTGATCATCGACGGCGCGGTCGAGGAACTGCCCGCCGCGCTGGTCGAGCAGGTCAAGATCGGCGGTCGCATTGTCACCGGCCTGGTCGAAAACGGCGTGACCCGCTTGGCCAGCGGCCGCCGGACCGAGGGCGGCCACGGCGTGCGCGCCTTTGCCGATGCCGAATGCACCATCCTGCCGGGCTTTGCCCGTCCTCGCGCCTTCCAATTCTGAGGGACCATGCGCCTGCACCTGACTTCTGCCCTGTCTTCCGGCGTCGCGATCGGCGCGGCCCTGCTGCTCACCGGCGCGGCTTCGGCGGAGACGTTGCGCGAGGCGATGGTGCGGGCGTACCAGACCAACCCGACGATCACCGGCCAGCGCGCCGCCCAGCGCGCGACCGATGAGAATGTGCCGATCGCCCGCGCCAGCGGCCTGCCGTCGCTGCAAGGCTCGGGGCAGTTCACCGACAATATCGTCGTTGCGAACAACAACTTCCTGAACCCCGAGCGGGTCGGCACCGGGTCGTTGCAGCTCTCGGTGCCCCTTTATCAGGGCGGGGCGGTCAAGAACGCGGTGCGAGCGGCGGAGACGCGGGTCGATGCGGGCCGGGCGCAGCTGCGCGGGGTGGAGGCGAACCTCTTTACCAATGTCGTGGCGGCGTACATGAACGTCATCCGCGACGAAGCGATCGTCAATCTGAACACCCGTAACGTCAATGTGCTGGACACGAACCTGCGCGCCTCGCGCGATCGGTTCCAGGTCGGCGACCTGACCCGGACCGACGTGGCGCAGTCCGAGGCGCGTCTGGCTCAGGCACGTGCGCAGCTTCAGTCGGCGCAGGCCAACCTGATCTCCAGCCGCGAAAATTATGTCGCGGTGGTCGGTGTCGCGCCGGTCGGGCTGGAACAGCCGCCCGCGCTTCCCACGCTGCCAGCTTCGCCCAACCAGGCGGTGGCCGTTGCGCTGGAGCAGAATCCGCAGCTGATCGCGGCTCGGCGGGCTGCGGATGCCACCCGCTATGACATCAATGTCGCGCGGGCCAATCGGCTGCCGCGCGTCGCGGCGGTGTCGAGCGGCAATTACTTCAACTATCTCGGCTCGATCAACGCCCCGCCGGGGGCTGGCAACGTGCCCGGCTCGGGCGTCAACGCGACCGTGGGCGCGCAGCTGACCATGCCTCTGTTCCAGGGCGGTCGCCCGGCGGCGCAGGTTCGCCAGGCCGAGGCGCTGCGGGGCCAGGCGCTGGAGAATGCGACCGGCACCGAACGGCAGGTGGTGGCGCAGGTCCGCTCCGCCTATGCGGTCTGGCAATCCTCGCAGGAGGTGATCCTGTCGGCCGAATCGGCGGTGCGCGCCAACTCGCTGTCGCTGGAGGGTGTGCGCGCCGAAAACAGCGTCGGCACCCGCACCGTGCTCGACATCCTGAACGCCGAGCAGGAATTGCTGAACAGCCAGGTGACGCTGGTGACCGCGCGGCGCGACGCCTATGTCGCGGGCTTTGCGCTGATCGCCGCCATGGGCAATGCCGAGGCGCGCGACCTGGGGCTGGACGGCGGTCCGCTCTACGATCCGGTCACCAATTATAAGCGTGTGCGCAATCGCATCAACGATTGGGACGGCGATGGCGAGCCCGCTCCGATCGCCAGCACGACCGCCGCGACCCCGGCGCAGACGGCGGCGGTGACCCGTCCGCTCGACGCCGACGTCAACGCCCCTGTTGACAGAAGCCCCGCATTAACCACAGGTGCATCGGCACCAAGTCGGCAATAAGGCCGGACGCGGGGCCTTGGGGGGCTTCAATGGGGATTGCGGTCATGGGTGAAGTCAGCGCCGAACCGTCGATGGAGGAGATCCTCTCCTCGATCAAACGAATCATCGCCGAAGAGGGGGAGGTGCCTGCGCGCCAGCGTCGCCAGCCGCGCCCCGTGCCGTCGCCGGTCGTCGATGAGGATTCGCCCGAGGTCCTCGAACTGAGCGATCCCATGCCGTTGCGCATGAAGGTCGAGGCCGCCGCCGCCCGTGCCGCCGAATCGGCGATGCGCGGCGTGGTCGAGCCCGCGCCTGTGCCCGCTCCGGCCCCGGCGCCCGAACCGGTGGCGCAGGTCGCGCCGCCCGCTCCCGTCGCCGCGCCGGCTCTCGCCGCGCTGGACGAAGAGGATGATGCCGAGGAGGCGATCGTATCCCCGCGCGCGGCTCAGGCCAGTCGCGGTTCCCTGGAGGCGCTCAGCCGTATGATGGTCAAGCCCGAACCGAGCAGCGACGGCACCCTGGAGGGGATGGTCCGCGAGATGCTGCGTCCGATGCTGCGCGACTGGCTCGACGCGAACCTGCCTGAGATGGTCGAGGCGATGGTCGCGCGCGAAATCGCCCGGATCACCCGCGAAGGCCGCTGATCCCAACTGCCGCCTTTTCCACTCGTATCGCTGGGCGGGTGGAACCGGCGGCACCTGACCGGGTTCGATGGGCATGGACCCGGCCGATGAGACGCACGATATGACGAAGTCGACGCGCTCCCACGTGTCGTCCCCACCGATCGCCGATGCGCGCCAGCCGCATTCGGGCCAGTCGGACATCTTCTTCGCGGCGGTGAAGACCACGCGGATGCCGATGATCGTCACCGATCCGCGCCAGCCGGACAACCCCATCGTTTTCTGCAACGAAGCCTTCAGCTTCATGACCGGCTATTCCGAGCAGGAGATTCTGGGCACCAATTGCCGGTTTCTGCAGGGGCCGGAAACCGACCGCGACGTGGTGGCGCAGGTTCGGGCGGCGGTGGAGCGCCGTGATGAGATCGCGGTCGAGCTGCTCAATTATCGCAAAAACGGCTCGACCTTCTGGAACGCGCTGTTCGTGTCGCCCGTCTATGACGATGCGGGTGAGCTGGTCTATTTCTTCAGCAGCCAACTCGACATCTCGCGCCGTCGCGAGGCCGAGGATGCCTTGCACGAGGCGCAGAAGATGGAGGCGGTCGGCAAGCTGACCGGCGGCATCGCGCACGACTTCAACAATCTGCTTCAGGTCATCATCGGCTATGCCGACATATTGGAAGCCAGGGTCGACGAAAATGACCGCAGCGGACGGCGCGCGGTCGAGGCGATCGGCGCAGCGGCGGCGCGTGGTGCGACGCTGACCCAGCAGCTGCTTGCTTTTGCCCGCAAGCAGGAGTTGCGCGACCGGCTGCTCAACTTCAACCAGCTGATTGAGGATTTCCGCCCGATCCTTAATCGCACGGCGGGCGACCGGGTGGTCGTGCGTCAGCGGCTGGAGGAAAATCTCTGGAACTGCCGGATCGATCCGGTCCAGGCCGAGATGGCGCTGCTCAACATCGTCACCAATGCGCGCGAGGCGCTGGCCCGCGATGGGGGGCAGGGCGAGATCACCATCTCCACCCGCAACATGATCCAGTCGCCGGACGATCCGGAGGGCCCCGCCAATCTGGAGCCCGGCGAATATGTCATCGTCCGCATCGCCGATGACGGGCCGGGCATCGATCCGCAGATCGCCGACAAGATCTTCGACCCGTTCTTCACCACCAAGGAGATGGGGAAGGGCGCGGGGCTCGGCCTTGCCATGGTCTATGGCTTCATGCGCCAGTCGGGCGGCCTCGCCACCGCCGAGCCCGACGCAGAGGGTGCGGTGATCACGCTGTACTTCCCGCGCGCGGCGGGCGTGACCGAACGGCGCGCCACACCGGTCCAGCCTGCGCGCAGCGGCGGTGTCGAGCGAGTGTTGATGGTCGAGGACCAGGAGGACGTCGGCGATCTGGGCAAGTCGATGCTCGAGGATCTGGGCTATGATGTCGTCCTGACCCGCAGCGCGCGCGAGGCGCTCGACCATCTGGCCAAGGACAGCGATTTCCAGCTGCTGTTCACCGATATCCTGATGCCCGGTGGGATGAACGGCGTGGCGCTGGCGCAGGCGGTCCGGCGGGACTACCCGCGGCTGTCGGTGCTACTGACCACCGGTTTTGCCGATGAAGCGATTGACGAGGGTGCACGCTCCTATGAGTTGATCCGCAAACCCTATCGCCGCGCCGAGCTGAACGAGCGTATCCGCGCGGTACTCGACCGGCCGGGCGCGCGGACCTGATACAATATCTGGCGGATCGCCGCGCGGGTGATTAAGGCAGCGTCATGACTGAGCTGCCCAAGACGTTCGACCCCGCCGCAATCGAAGCCCGCTGGTATGGCCATTGGGAGGAAAAGGGCCTGTTCCGCCCCGACCGCCCGAACGCCGAGCCCTGGACGATCGTCAACCCGCCGCCCAACGTCACCGGCAATCTGCATATCGGCCACGCGCTGGACAACACGTTGCAGGACATCCTCGTCCGTCATGCCCGGTTGAAGGGCAAGGACGCGCTGTGGGTGGTCGGCACCGACCATGCGGGCATCGCGACCCAGATGGTCGTCGAGCGCCAGATGAATGCGCGTGGCGAAAAGCGCACCGACTTCACCCGCGACCAGTTCCTGGAGAAGGTCTGGACCTGGAAGGCGGAGAGCGGCGGCCAGATCACCGGCCAGCTGCGCCGTCTGGGCTGCTCGATGGACTGGGCGAACGAACGGTTCACGATGGACGAGGGCTTCAGCAAGGCGGTGCTGAAGGTGTTCGTCGAATTGCATCGCCAGAAGCTGCTCTATCGCGACAAGCGGCTGGTCAACTGGGACGCCGGGCTCGGCACCGCGATCAGCGACCTGGAGGTCGAGACGCGCGAAGTGAAGGGCAGCTTCTGGCGCCTGCGTTATCCGCTGGCCGATGGATCGGGCTTTATCGAGGTTGCGACGACCCGGCCGGAGACGATGCTCGCCGACATGGCGGTCGCGGTTCACCCGGACGATGCGCGTTACACCGCAATGATCGGCAAGCAGGTCCGCCTGCCGATCACCGGCCGTCTGATCCCGATCGTCTCCGATGAACATGCCGACCCCGAGCTAGGATCGGGTGCGGTCAAGATCACGCCCGGCCATGATTTCAATGACTTCGAGGTCGGCCGCCGTGCGGGCATCGAGGCGCGCGACATGCTCAACATGCTCGATGCCAAGGCGCATATCTGCCAGACTTCGGACGGCCTGATTCCCGACGCCTTCCTGGGCCTGTCGACGGCTGATGCGCGCAAGGCCGTCGTCGCGAGGTTGAAGGACGAGGGCGTCCTGATCCCGCATATCGACAAGGACGGTGAAGAGCACGATGCCGAGCCGCGCACGATTCAGACCCCGTTCGGCGACCGCTCTGGCGTGGTGATCGAGCCTTGGCTGACCGACCAATGGTATGTCGACGCCAAGACTCTGGCCCAGCCCGCGATAGAAGCCGTGCGTAGCGGCAAGATCAAGATCGTGCCGCAGGCGTGGGAGAAGACCTTCTTCAACTGGATGGAGAATATCCAGCCCTGGTGCGTCAGCCGCCAGCTCTGGTGGGGCCATCAGATCCCGGCGTGGTTTGGGCCGGAGGCGGAAGAACTGAACAGCTTTGGCCATCAGCGTGGGCCGGTCTTCGTCGCTGAAGACGAGCAGACCGCTCGTCAACAGGCGGCAGCGCACTACGGCGTTGCGGCAGATCGCGTCTTCTTCGCTGCCACTCCGGGCGAGGCAAGCAAGCTGTGGATTGAAAACCTTTCAGTTGAAAAGCCGATTGTTCTTCTGCGCGACCCGGACGTGCTGGATACGTGGTTCTCTTCCGCGCTCTGGCCGTTCGCGACGCTGGGCTGGCCCGATACGGACGACAAGACGCTTGCGGGGCGTTACCCCAATGACGTGCTGATCTCCGGCTTCGACATCCTGTTTTTCTGGGATGCGCGGATGATGATGCAGGGCATGCACTTCATGGAAGATGTGCCCTTCAAGACGCTGTATCTCCACGGTCTTGTCCGCGCCGCCGACGGTTCGAAAATGTCGAAGTCGAAGGGCAATACGGTCGATCCGCTGGGCCTGATCGACCAGTACGGCGCCGACGCGCTGCGCTTCTTCATGGCGGCGATGGAAAGCCAGGGCCGCGACATCAAGATGGATGAACGCCGGGTCGAGGGCTATCGCAACTTCGCGACCAAGCTGTGGAACGCGGCGCGCTTCGCCCAGTCGAATGGGATCGGCGCGTCGACCACGCTGGAGGCACCGAACGCCAGCCTCGCGGTCAACAAGTGGATCATCGCCGAAACGGTGAAGACGGTACAGGCGGTCGACCTCGCGCTGGCCGATTACCGGTTCGACGGGGCGGCTAACGCGATCTATCAGTTCGTCTGGAGCCGCTTCTGCGATTGGTATCTCGAACTCATCAAGCCGGTCCTGCAGGGCGGCGAAGAAGGCGGCGAGGAAACCCGCGCGGTCGCGGGCTGGGTGCTCGACCAGATTCTGGTCCTGCTCCACCCGTTCATGCCGTTCATCACCGAGGAGCTGTGGCACGCCATGGGCGCGCGCGATCACGACCTGATCGTGGCGCAATGGCCGATGGCGGACGCCCGCGCGCTCGACCCGGAAGCGGAGCGTGAGATCGACTGGCTGATCCGCTTGGTCAGTGAAATCCGTGCCGCGCGGACCGAACTCAACGTGCCGCCGGGCGCGCGTTTGCCGATGCACGTCCGCGATGCCAATGACGGTACGACGGCGCGTCTGATCCGTCAGGCTTCGGCGCTGGCGCGTCTGGCGCGTGTCGACGCTGCCGAAGGTGGGGTCACCGGCGGGGCCGCACAGGTGGTGGTGGACGAAGCGACCTTCGTCCTGCCGCTGGAAGGCGTGATCGACCTCGACGCCGAGCGTCAGCGCCTGACCAAGGCGATTGCGGCGGTCGAGAAGGAACGCGACGCGCTGGGCGGGCGGTTGAGCAACGCCAGCTTCGTCGAACGCGCTAAGCCCGAAGCGGTGGAAAAGGCTCGTGCCGACCATGCCGACAAGATGGCCGAAGCGGCTCGGCTGCACGCGGCGCTTGGCCGCCTGGGCTGATCCGTTTGATCCCTCCCCGTCGCTGAACGGGGAGGGATTTACCCTTGCTCGCCCAGACGCCGCAGCCGCCGGATACGCGGTTCCCGCTGGAGCTGTGCCTCGCGCCGGATGACTTGGCGCAGTTCGTCGCGCTTTTCGTGGATCGACGCGATCACCGGCCCCATCGCGACGCCCAGGTCGACCAGCACCGCCTCCGACAGTTGCAACGAGCTTTCCAGCGTCTCGGGCACTGCCTCGCTGACGCCCGCCCGGTAGAGCTCGGTCGCATGCGCCATGTCGCGCGCGCGGGCGATAATCGGCAGGTTCGGGGCGGCTTCGCGGATACGCCGCGCCAGCCGGACGGTGAGAACGGGATCGTCCATCGTCAGGATCAGCGCGCGGGCCGCGGGCAGGTCCAGCCGGTCGACCAATTCCGCCCGCGCCACATCGCCGAACAACACCGGATAGCCCGCGCGCCGCGCGTCGTTGACCGAATCGATATCCGCTTCCACCGCGACATAGGGCTGGCCGTGCACGGTCAGCATGTCGGCGATCATCTTGCCGACGCGCCCAAAGCCGATGATGACGGTCCGCCCGCCATCCGCTTCTGGCTGCGGCGCGGGCGGGGCGTCAGTGCTGCGCGCCTCGATCCGGCGGGATATGACCCGGCCCGCCTTGGCGAGCAGCGGCGTGATGGTCAGGCCGATTGCGGTCACCGTCTGCCAGAAACTGGCGGTCGAGGGCAGAATCAGCTGCGCCTGCGCCGCCGTGCCCAGCACGATCAGCGTCGTCTCGGACGGGCTGCCCATTAGCAGCCCGGTTTCTGCCGCGACGCCGCGCCGGGCATGGGCGATCCGCAGCAGCAGATAGGTGACGATCGCCTTCACCGCGACGATCCCGACCACTGCGAGCAGCAGCGAATCCCAATTCCGCGCGATCAGCCGCAGGTCCAGGCTCATGCCCACGGTGATCAGGAACACGCCGAGCGCCAGGCCCTTGAACGGCGCGGTCATCACCTCGACCTCCGAATGATATTCGGTTTCGGCGATCAGCAGGCCTGCGAGCAGGGCACCGACGATCGGCGACAGCCCCGCCGCCGTGGTCGCGACGCTGGCGACGATGACGACCAGCAGCGAGGCGGCGAGAAACAACTCGGGGCTCTTGGTGCGCGCGGCCTGGGCGAACAGGCGGGGCAGGACCAGCTTGCCACCCAGATACATGGCGACCACGGTCAGGCCGCCGCGCAGTGCAACGCCTGCAATCCCGACCCAGCCCTCATCGCTGGCGGTGGGGGCCATCGCGCCCAGCGCGAAGATGATCGGGACCAGCGCGAGATCCTCGAACAACAGCATCGCGAACGCGCCCCGGCCCACGGGGCTCGTCGTGCCGACCAGTGGCAGCACGAGCGCGGTCGAGGACAGGGTCAGCGCGAGACCCAGTCCGATCGCTCCGGCCCAGCCTTGGCCCAGCAGATGGAGCGCGATGCCGATCAGCGTGGCCGACCCGATCAGCTCGGCGGCACCGGTGCCGAACACCAGCCGCCGCATCGCCCATAGCCTGCGAAAAGACAGTTCCAAGCCAATGGAAAACAACAATAAGATGATTCCGAACTCAGCAAAGGGCTCGATCGACCCCGGGTTGGAGATGGTCAGATAATAGAGCCAAGGTGCGTGCGGCACGAGCGAGCCCAGTCCGGCCGGGCCGACCAGGAGCCCGACCAGAATGAACCCGATCACCGGGCTGACCCGGAAGCGCGCAAAGGCCGGAATGACGATCCCCGCCGACCCGAGGATCACGAGGGCGTCGGAAAAGCCCTGATTGTCTAACCGAAGTGCCATGGCGACAGACTAGCCCGGTAATGTCGCGCTTGTCAGGTCGTTAATCGGGTGAAACGACGATGGGGCGATTCGTCCAATGCGAGGGAGGGCCAGGCGGGGCTAGGGCGCGGTGATGATCCGTTATTCTGTGTCCTTCGCTCTCCTGTCCTGTCTGGCGCTCGGTGGCTGTGGCGATGACGGGCGGGCGGAACGGTTGAAGGCGGCAGGCCCCCATCCTTCGCTCGACGCACTGATGCGGGTCGCGGATGCCGATGCGGGCGCGCGGACCTTCGGCCAGTGCATGGCCTGCCACACGATCGGCAAGGGCGAACTCGACCGCGCGGGGCCGAACCTGCACGGCATCATGGGCAAGCCGGTCGCGGGCGGCAGCGTAAGGTTCGGCTATACCGCCGCGCTGATGAAGGTCGGCGGGCGTTGGGATCGCGCGACGATGAACCGGTGGCTGACCTCGCCGCAACGCTTTGCGCCGGGGACGAAGATGAGCTTTCCCGGTCTGCCTGATCCGCTCGCCCGAGCGGATGTCATCGCCTATCTGGAACGGGAGGGGCGGCAATAATGATAACCGCCATTCGGTAACGGCATAAAAAAGGGCCCGAAAACAATGTTTCCGGGCCCTTTTCTAACCATGTTTGGCAGAAGTTACTGCCAGTTGGCCATCGCGGTTTCGAGGTTGACGCGGATCGCCTCGAAGAACTGCTCGGTGGTCATCCAGGGCTGATCCGGGCCGATTAGGATCGCGAGATCCTTGGTCATCTGGCCGTTCTCCACGGTCTGGACGCAGACCTTTTCCAGCGTCTCGGCGAAGCGAACGACGTCCGGCGTGTTGTCGAACTTGCCGCGATACTTCAGGCCGCCGGTCCAGGCGAAGATCGACGCGATCGGGTTGGTCGAGGTCGCCTTGCCCTGCTGGTGCTGGCGATAGTGACGGGTCACGGTGCCGTGCGCCGCTTCCGCCTCGATCGTCTTGCCGTCCGGGGTCATCAGGACCGAGGTCATCAGGCCGAGCGAGCCGAAGCCCTGTGCCACCGTGTCGGACTGCACGTCGCCGTCATAGTTCTTGCAGGCCCAGACGAATTCGCCGTGCCACTTCAGCGCCGAGGCGACCATGTCGTCGATCAGGCGGTGCTGATACTCGATGCCCGCCGCCTTGAACTGCTCGGCGAACTCGGCGTCGAACACTTCCTGGAAGATGTCCTTGAAGCGGCCGTCATAGGCCTTCAAGATGGTGTTCTTGGTCGACAGATAGACCGGCCAGCCACGGTTCAGGCCATAGTTCATCGACGCGCGCGCGAAGTCGCGGATCGATTCGTCGAGATTGTACATGCCCATGGCGACGCCGGCGGCGGGGAAGTTGAAAACCTCCTCCTCGATCGACTCGCCATTCTCGCCTTCCCACTTTAGGGTCAACTTGCCCTTGCCGGGGACCTTGAAATCGGTCGCCTTATACTGGTCGCCGAACGCATGACGACCGACGACGATCGGGTGGGTCCAGCCGGGGACGAGGCGGGGAACGTTCTTGATGACGATCGGCTCGCGGAACACCACGCCGCCCAGGATGTTGCGGATCGTGCCGTTGGGCGACTTCCACATCTTCTTCAGGCCGAACTCCTCGACGCGCTGCTCGTCGGGGGTGATGGTCGCGCACTTGATCGCGACGCCGTACTTCTGCGTGGCGTGGGCGCTGTCGATCGTCACCTGGTCGGCGGTCGCGTCGCGATTCTGAACCGACAGGTCGAAATAGGCGAGTTCGATGTCGAGATAGGGCTTGATCAGGCGTTCGCGAATCCATTCCCAGATGATCCGGGTCATTTCGTCGCCGTCGATCTCCACGACGGGGGTATTTACCTTGATCTTCGCCATATGCGCATCCTTCAGATTAGGCGGGTTTGGGCAAGCGTCTAGGGGAGGGGGCGCGGCGGATCAACCACCCCGCTTGCAACGAGAAAGGGCCGGGGCGAACCGAAAAGATTGTGCGATGGCCGGTGGACAGGTAGACAGGCCCGATGCCTTCGCTTGAAAAGCCCCCCGTCGCGACCACCACCGTCAAGTGGCGCTTCCCCGCCGTCCATCCCGAAGGGCGCAAATATGTGCTGATCGGGGCGGGCCTGACCCTGCTCGCGACATTGATCACCAAGGTGCTGTTCTGGCCGTTCGTCGGCCTGTGCATCTGGATCGCCGCCTTCTTCCGCGACCCTATTCGTACCACGCCGCAGGGCGACGACCTGATCGTCGCACCCGCCGATGGTTTGGTGACGATGATCCAGCGCGTTCCGATCCCGCGCGAGCTGGTCGGCGAACTGGGCGAGGCGCCGCTGGTTCGTGTGTCGATCTTCATGTCGGTGTTCGACGTGCACATTAACCGTACGCCCGTCGCGGGCGTTATCCGCCAGGTCGTCTATATCTCGGGCAAGTTTCTCAACGCCGATCTCGACAAGGCGTCGGACGAGAATGAACGTCAGCATTTCGTCGTCGAGGGGCGGGATGGCCGCAAGTATGGCTTCACGCAGATTGCCGGTCTGGTCGCCCGTCGTATCGTCGGCTTCGTGAAGCCGGGGGATATGGTCGCCGCCGGTCAGCGCGTCGGCCTGATCCGCTTCGGCAGCCGCGTCGACGTTTATCTGCCCGATGACGTCACGCCGCAGGTTTGCCTGGGCCAGCGTTCGGTGGCGGGTGAGACCGTGATCGGCCGTGTCGGCGGCAAGCCGATGACCGGCATCGCCCAGTAAGCCCCAATCACATGGCGTTTTCCCCCCGTTTCGCACGACGCCGTGCCCTTGGCGAACCGCCCCGTGGCCTTCCCTTGCGCGCGATCATTCCCAATGCGGTGACCGCGCTTGCGCTGGTGTCGGGGCTGACGGGGGTGAAGTTCGCCATTGCCGGGTCCTGGGAAGCGGCCGTCACCATGATCATGGTCGCGGCCGTGCTGGACGGACTGGACGGACGGATCGCCCGACTGTTGCGTGGGGAAAGCCGGTTCGGTGCGGAGCTGGATTCGCTCTCCGACGCCATTTCCTTCGGCGTGGCGCCTGCGTTGATCCTTTATCTTTGGTCGCTCGAAAATCTGCCGCGCATCGGCTGGATTTGTGCCGTGCTACAGGCCGTGTTCTGCGCACTGCGCTTGGCTCGGTTCAACTCGCAGCTCGATGTAACGGACCAGCCGCGTAAGACCGCCGGATTTTTCACCGGCGTTCCGGCGCCGGCAGGCGCCGGGCTGGCAATGCTACCGCTCTATCTGTGGTTCTGGACGGGGGAACCCCTGTTCGCTTCGCCCTATATCGTCGCGCCTTGGGTGGCCTTTGTGGCGCTGCTGATGGTGTCGAGCGTCGCCACCCTGTCCTGGACCTCGTTCCGCCTCCGCCGCAACGTGCGGTTCGAGGCGCTGGCGATCATCGTCCTGGTTGGTGTGGCGCTTATCTCCGCGCCCTGGCACGCGCTAACCGCTTTGTGCCTGGCCTATCTGGCGAGCATCCCGTTCACGATGCTCGCCTATGCCCGACTTAAGCGGCCACGCGGCGGCGGGCCAGCGAAGGGGCAGGCGAGCTTGCCGCCCAGCGCCTGACGGCGATCCGACGCTCAGCCACCACCAGCGTCGCCAGCGGGGTGAAGGCAGGTTCGACATGGCCAGTGGCCAGATGCAGGATGCGACGCCATTGCGGCGCGATCATCATCGCAATGGTCGCGATGGCCGCGACCAGCGCGCCCGTGAAAACCAGAACACTCACCACGATCATCATGATGTTCGCCTCCTGCCTGACTTTGCGGTCCGGCATATTAACCCGACCGTAACCATTCAGATTTTCGTCAAGTTCCGTCATCGCATTCGTGACAGCACGATAAGTCGTGCCAATTCCACGTCGTTGCGATGGCGTTATGCGACGATCAACCTGCATTCCCTGTTGTGATCCCTCTATGTTCCAATCCTGTTCCGCCGTCAAGAGTGACCGGAACAAAAGTGAACATGATTGTTCGCTTGCATGGGGGTTGGGCATCGGCTAAGGGCGCGCCCCTCAACACCGCATGGGAAGCATCATATTTCGGTGCGCATGGGCTTTGCCCGCCGCGTCATCCGCTTCCCAGAGGACTAACCGGAAGGAATTACATTATGGCGGCACCCGTCGTCACCATGCAGCAGCTGGTCGAAACCGGCGCGCACTTCGGCCACCAGACCCACCGCTGGAACCCGAAGATGAAGCCCTACATCTTTGGCGACCGCAACGGCGTCCACATCCTGGACCTGTCGCAGACCGTGCCGCTCTTTGCGCGCGCTCTGGAGTTCATCAGCTCGACCGTCGCTGGCGGTGGCAAGGTCCTGTTCGTCGGCACCAAGCGCCAGGCGCAGGAGCCGGTCGCCGAGGCCGCTCGCCGCGCGGGCCAGCACTTCGTCAACCACCGCTGGCTGGGCGGCATGCTCACCAACTGGAAGACGATCTCGAACTCGATCAAGCGCCTCAAGACCCTTGAAGAGCAGCTGTCGGGCGACACGCACGGCCTGACCAAGAAGGAAGTGCTGAACCTGACCCGCGAGCGCGACAAGCTCGAGCTGTCGCTGGGCGGCATCCGCGACATGGGCGGCATCCCGGACGTGATGTTCGTGATCGACGCCAACAAGGAAGAGCTGGCGATCAAGGAAGCCAACACGCTGGGTATTCCCGTCGTGGCGATCCTCGACTCGAACGTCTCGCCCGACGGCATCGCGTTCCCGGTTCCCGCGAACGACGACGCGAGCCGCGCGATCCGTCTGTACTGCGAGGCCGTGGCCATTGCCGCGACCCGTGGCAACAACGAGCAGCAGCGCCGCAGCGGTGCCGACTTCGGCGCGATGGCCGAGCCGCCCGTCGAGGAGGCGCTGGCCGTCGCCCCGGCCGACGCCGCTGAGCAGGCCGTCGAGGCCGAGCGTCAGCTCGACGCGTAATCGCGTGGACATGCCCCGCGGGTGCGGGCGGGGCGATCATCGACCGGACGGGGCATCCCGCCGGTCGGTGACATCGGCTTGACATGCAAGCCGTGCTAAGGGCCGCCTCCGATGGGGCGGCCCTACCCGCATCCCCCTTTTCAGACAGAGGATTGAGACAATGGCCGATATCACCGCAGCGATGGTCAAGGACCTGCGCGAAAAGAGCGGCGCGGGCATGATGGACTGCAAGAAGGCGCTCAACGAAGCCGCTGGCGACATGGACGCCGCGCTGGATTGGCTGCGCACGAAGGGTCTGGCGGCCGCGCAGAAGAAGTCGAGCCGTACTGCCGCCGAAGGTCTGGTCGGCGTCGCCACCAGCGGCACCGTCGGCGCTGCCGTCGAAGTGAACTCGGAAACCGACTTCGTCGCCAAGAACGACCAATTCCAGGCGTTCGTGAAGGACGTGACCGAGATCGCGCTGAAGACCAGCGACGATGTCGAGGCGCTGAAGAACGAAGCGATGCCGCAGGGCGGCACCGTTGCCGAAGTGCTGACCAACAACATCGCCACCATCGGCGAGAACCAGTCGCTGCGTCGCGCCAAGCGCCTCGAAGTGTCGAAGGGCGCGGTCGTGTCCTATGTCCACAATCAGCAGGCAACGGGCCTGGGCAAGATCGGCGTGCTGGTCGCGCTGGAGTCGGATGCCTCGGACGAGGTTCTGCAGAAGCTGGGCAAGGATCTGGCCATGCACGTCGCGGCAGCCTTCCCGAAGGCGCTGAACGAGGAAGACCTGGACGAGGCCGAGATCGAGCGTGAGCGCGCGATCGCGACCGAAAAGGCCGCCGAGTCGGGCAAGCCCGCCGACATCATCGCCAAGATGGTCGAGGGCGGCATCGCCAAGTACCGCAAGGAGCACGCGCTGGTCAGCCAGCTGTTCGTGATGGACGGCAAGACCAAGATCAGCGACGTGGTGGCCAAGGCCGCCAAGGACGCCGGTGCCGAGATCAAGCTGGTGGACTATGTCCGCTTCCAGCTGGGCGAGGGCATTGAGAAGGAAGCGTCGGACTTCGCCGCCGAAGTCGCCGCCGCTTCGGGCGTGCCGCAGAAGGCGTAATTCCGGGATCGTCCCTTGATGGGACGGTGATGGATTGAGGGGAGCGGCCGCCGCAGGGTGGCCGCTCCCTTTGCGTTTATGGGTCTGCGCATTCCTCCCCATCGTCAAAGGGGAAGAATGGCGGGCACAAAAACCCCCGCAACCCGCCGCTCCATGGTTGCCCGCCGCCCGGTCGCCGCCTAAGGTCCGCGCCACTTTCATGGCCAAGACACGAGAAACAATGACGACCCCGCCCTTCAAACGTATCCTTCTGAAACTGTCGGGCGAAGTCCTTATGGGCGAGGGTGGTCTGGCCATCTCGCCCGACATCACCGCGCGCGTGGCGCAGGAGATCGCCGATGTCCGCGCACAGGGCTATGAACTGTGCATCGTCGTCGGTGGCGGCAACATCTTCCGCGGTCTGTCGGCGGCGGCCAAGGGGATCGAGCGGGCGACCGCCGATTATATGGGCATGCTGGCGACCGTCATGAACGCGCTGGCGGTCCAGAACGCGCTGGAGCAGATCGGCGTCGACACCCGCGTCCAGTCGGCGATCCCGATGTCGAGCGTGTGCGAGCCCTTCATCCGTCGTCGTGCGATGCGCCACCTCGAAAAGGGCCGCGTGGTGATCTTCGCCGCCGGTGTCGGCTCGCCCTTCTTCACCACCGACAGCGGCGCCGCGCTGCGCGCTGCCGAGATGAAGTGCGATGCGCTGTTCAAGGGCACCAGCGTCGACGGCGTGTACGATGCCGACCCCAAGAAGGTCGCGACCGCCACCCGCTACGACACAGTCAGCTATTCCAAGGTCCTGTCCGACGACCTGAAGGTCATGGACGCCTCGGCCATCGCGCTGTGCCGCGACAACAATATCCCGATCGTCGTCTTCAACATCCGCGAACATGGCAATTTCGGTGCCGTGCTGTCGGGCAAGGGTGTGTCGACGATCGTCCAGAACGCAGGAGCTTAAAATCATGGCAGCCTATGACAAGTCCGACCTCGAGCGCCGCATGCAGGGCGCGGTCGAATCGCTGAAGCACGACCTGAACGGCCTGCGCACCGGCCGCGCCTCGACGGCGTTGCTCGATCCGGTGACGGTCGAGGTGTATGGCAGCCACATGCCGCTGAACCAGGTCGCGACCGTCTCCGCGCCCGAGCCGCGCATGCTGTCGGTGCAGGTGTGGGACAAGTCGAACGTGTCGTCGGTCGAAAAGGCGATCCGCTCGGCGGGTCTGGGCCTGAACCCGATCAATGACGGCCAGACGCTGCGCCTGCCGATCCCCGACCTGACCGAGGAGCGCCGCAAGGAGCTCGCCAAGCTGGCCGGCAAGTACGCCGAGGGCGCGCGCATCGCGGTGCGCAACGTCCGCCGCGACGGCATGGACAGCCTGAAGGTCGACGAGAAAAAGGGCGTCTTCGGCGAGGACGAGCGCAAGCGCCACGAGACCGAGGTGCAGAAGCTGACCGACGCCACCATCGCCGAGCTGGATGCAGCCGCGGCGGCCAAGGAAAAGGAAATCCTGGGCAAGTGAGTCCTCCGGCCGCCTCGGCCCAGACGGCTCTGGGGTCGCTGGTGGCCGTGCCCGATACGGGTGCGGTCCCGCGTCACGTCGCGATCATCATGGACGGCAATGGCCGCTGGGCTAAACGCCGTCTGCTGCCCCGCTTCGCCGGTCACAAGGCCGGGGTCGATGCCGTGCGCCGGATCGCGCGCGCGGCGCGGGCGCAGGGGATCGAGGCGCTGACGCTCTATGCCTTCTCGTCGGAGAATTGGCGGCGGCCCGAGACTGAGATTAGCGACCTGATGGGTCTGCTGCGCATCTTCCTGCGCAAGGACCTGGCCGAGCTGGTATCTGACAATGTGCGGCTGCGGGTGATCGGTGACTATCGCCGTTTCCCGGCCGATCTGGTTGCGATGATTGACGACGCGGTTGAGCGGACGTCGACCAATACCGGCCCGATCCTGGCCATCGCGCTGAACTATGGCGCTCAGGCCGAACTGGTCGAGGCGACCCGGCGGCTGGCGCTGAAGGTCGCCGCCGGGGAGATGGCGGCCGAGGCGATCACGCCCGAGGCGATCGAGGGCGAGTTGCAGACCAACGGCCTGCCGCCGCTTGATCTGGTGATCCGCACCTCGGGCGAGCAGCGCCTGTCGAACTTCCTGCTGTGGCAGGCGGCCTATGCCGAGTTGCTGTTCGTCGACACGCTCTGGCCCGATTTCGACGAAGCGGCGCTGGCCGATGCGGTCGCCGAGTTCGGGCGACGACACCGGCGTTTCGGCGGCCTGTGACCGATCCCGATATCCCGCCGACCGGCACGCCCGATGCGGCCCCGGTCAAGAGCATGTCCAACCTGACCAAGCGGGTGCTGGCCAGCATCGTGATGATCGCGGTGGCGAGCGTCTGTCTGGCGCTGGGTGGACTGGCCTTCTGGCTGCTGGCGGTCGTGGTCGGTCTGTTCATGATGGCCGAATGGTCGGACCTGCTGAAGGTCGACGCCAAGCAGAAGCGACTGGCGCAGTTCGCGCTGTCGGTGCCGCTCGCCATCATGGCGCCAGGGCTGGCCGCCGGGCCAGGCTTTTTCGCGCTGGGGTTGATCGCGGCCACCTTCTTCTTCCTGACCATCATATCGCGTCGCCCGGAATTCGGGGCGGGCGCGCTCTATGTCGGATTGCCGGTCTTCTCGCTGTTGGCGATCCGCCTGCATGAGGATGGGCTGGTATTGTCGCTTTGGGCGATGGCGCTGGTCTGGGCGTGCGACAGCGGCGCGTTCTTCGTCGGGCGGCAGTTCGGCGGACCCAAGCTCGCGCCCTCGATCAGCCCGGCCAAGACATGGTCGGGCCTGATCGGCGGCGTGACAGCGGCGACCCTGCTCGCGCTCGTCATGCGCTGGGCGCATGGCCTGCCGCTGCACCTCGTCATCGCGACGCCGGTCCTGGCGGTGCTGGCGCAGGGCGGCGACCTGTTCGAGAGCGGGCTGAAGCGGCGGGCAGGGGTCAAGGACAGCGGTAATGTCCTGCCCGGCCATGGCGGTGTGATGGACCGGCTGGACGGCATCGTGCCGGTCGCGCCGATCGCCGCGCTCCTGATCTTTCTGCCGGACCTTTTCTGATGCGTAGCGTGACGATTCTGGGGGCGACCGGTTCGGTCGGCACCTCCACGCTGGACCTGATCGAGCGCGAGCCGGACCGGTACCGCGTCCGCGCGCTGACCGCCAATTGCGACGTCGCCAAGCTGGCGGCGGCGGCGAAGCGGACCAATGCCGAACTGGCCGTGGTCGCAGATGAACGCTGCCTGGCCGATTTGCGCGATGCGCTGGCGGGGACCGAGACGCAGGTCGCGGGTGGCCGTGCGGCGGTGATCGAGGCGGCAGCACTTCATGCCGACTGGACGATGGGCGCGATCGTCGGCTGTGCCGGGCTGGAGCCTGCCATGGCGGCGATCGCCAATGGCGGAACGGTGGTGCTCGCCAACAAGGAACCGCTGGTGTCGGCGGGCGAGGTGGTGCTGGCGGCGGCGGCCAAGGCCGGGGCGACGATCCTGCCCGCCGACAGCGAGCATAACGCCATCTACCAATGTTTTGATTTCGCGCGGCCCGAGCGGGTTCGCCGCATCGTCCTCACCGCCAGCGGCGGCCCGTTCCGCCAGTGGACGACCGAAGAAATGCGCCGCGTCACGCCCGAACAGGCAGTGGCGCACCCCAACTGGTCGATGGGTGCGAAGATCTCAGTCGATTCGGCGACGATGATGAACAAGGGGCTGGAGCTGATCGAGGCCGCCCGCCTGTTCCCCGTGCCGTCCGACCGGATCGAGATCGTCCTCCACCCGCAATCGGTCATCCACTCGGCGGTCGATTATGTCGACGGGTCTATGCTGGCCCAGTTGGGGCCGTCGGACATGCGGGTGCCGATCGCGCATTGCCTGGCCTGGCCGGACCGGATGCCGACGCCGATGGCACCACTCGATCTCGTTGCGCTGGGCCGGATGGACTTTGCCGCGCCCGATCCAGTGCGCTTCCCCGCGCTGCGCCTTGCCCGGGCTGCTTTGGAGGCGGGGGGCGCTGCGCCGGCCATTCTCAATGCCGCCAACGAGGTCGCGGTCGCAGCTTTTCTGGCCCGGCGCATCGGCTTCCTCGAAATTGCCGCAATCGTCGAGGATGTTCTCCATCGCTACGACCCGGCCCCGCCGGAAACGCTCGACGCGGTGATCGCCGTCGATGCGGAAGCGAGGGGACTGGCGGCCGAGCGCGTTGAGGATTGCATCGTTTGAGCGAAACCCCCGGCCTGTTGTTGACCATCCTGGCCTTTGTCCTTGCCATCGGCCCGCTCGTGTTCGTGCACGAGATGGGGCATTATCTCGCCGGGCGACTTTTCGGCGTGAAGGCCGAGACCTTCTCGATCGGTTTCGGGCGCGAGATCCTCGGTTTTACCGACAAGCGTGACACGCGGTGGAAGGTCGGCTGGCTGCCGCTGGGCGGCTATGTCAAATTCGCTGGTGACATGAACCCGGCGAGCCAGGCGGATGCAGCGTGGCTGTCCCTGCCGCCCGAAGAACGCGCGCGGACGTTCCAGGCCAAGCCCGTGTGGCAGCGTGCGATCATCGTCGCGGCCGGCCCGGCGATCAATTTCGTGGCGGCGATCCTGATCCTGGCGGGCTTTGCCTATGCTTATGGCGAGATGGTGGTGCCGCCGGTCGTCGGTCAGGTCATGCCGGGCAGTGCGGCGGCGACCACGACGTTGCGTCCCGGCGACCGCGTGACCGCGATCGACGGCCGGACCGTCTCCGACTTTTCCGACATCGCCCGCTATGTGCAGATTCGCGCTGGCGAACGGGTGACGATCGCCGCGACGCGCGGCGGTACGCCCTTCACCACAGACGCCACGATCGGCACCGACGTTCAGCACGACCGCTTCGGCAACGAATATCGCGTCGGCCGTCTGGGCCTGCGCGGCGCAGGGACGGTCGATGTCCGCCCGGTCAGCCTGCTCCGCGCGCCCGTCGTCGCGGTCGAGCGGACCGGCGAGATCGTCCATATGATGGTCGAAACGCTGGGCCAGGTGATTTCCGGTCGCCGCTCGGCCAAGGAACTGGGCGGGCCACTCTCTATCGCCAAGGTTTCGGGGGAGCAGATCTCACTTGGGCTCGACTCCTTTGTTTTCTTCATCGCACTGGTCTCCATCAATCTGGGGTTCATCAACTTGTTGCCAGTGCCGATGCTGGATGGCGGTCATCTTTTCTTCTATGCGATCGAAGCGGTGCGGCGACGTCCCCTGGAGCCGGCGGCCCAGGAATGGGCGTTTCGTGGCGGTTTGATCGCGATCCTGGCCTTGATGCTGTTCGTGACGTTCAACGATCTCGGCAATTTCGGGCTATGGAAAAATATCGCTGGCTTGATCGGGTGACGCCGATGGGGCAGGGCGCGACGACGACAGGGGTCGGTTCGACTTTTCTGGGGTGGGTTTGGTGACAGCAATGACGGGTATGAAGACTGTGCGCGCGGGCGCCATATTGCTGGCGGGCACGATGCTGTCCGGTGTTCCCGTCTGGGCGCAGACCGCGCCGACCGTGCCGGGGGCGGGTGCCGCCCCCACGCCGGTGGTGGCCCCAGCGCCGGTGCGGACGATCAAGACGCTCCGCGTCGAGGGCGCACAGCGTATCGAGCCGGAGACGGTGCTGTCCTACACCAAGCTGCGTGTCGGCATGCCCTATACGCCCGAAACGCTCGACCAAGCGCTGAAGGACCTTCAGGCGTCGGAGCTGTTCGCCGACTTCTCGATCACCGGCGTCGAGAGCGGCGATATCGTGCTGCGTGTGCGCGAGAACCCGATCATCAACCGGGTCATTCTGGAGGGCAACAAGCGCCTGAAGGAAGACAAGATCAAGAAGGAGATCAAGCTCGCACCGCGGCAGATCTTCACCCGGACCGCGGTTCGCCAGGACGTCGCTCGTATCGTCGAGCTGTACCGTCGCCAGGGCCGTTTCGGCGCGGTGGTCGATCCGAAGATGGTCAATCTCGACCAGAACCGCGTCGACGTGGTGTTCGAGATCAGCGAAGGGCCCAAATCCAAGGTCCGCCAGATCAACATCATCGGCAACGAGAAATTCTCCGACGACGAACTGCGTGGTGCGATGTACACCAAGCAGTCGCGCTGGTTCCGTTTCCTGTCTTCGGCCACCAGCTATGACCAGGACCGCCTGGCTGCCGACCAGCAGAAGCTGCGCCTATTCTACCTGACCAACGGCTATGCCGATTTCCGCGTGACCAGCGCGGTGGCCGAGCTGACGCCGGACAAGAAGGACTTCATCATCACCTATGTGGTGGAGGAAGGTCCGCGCTACAAGTTCGGCGACGTGAAGGTCGACAGCCAGATTCGCGACTTCGACAATGCCAAGCTGGCTGCCTCGCTGCCGATGAAGAAGGGCGAGTGGTATAACGCCAAGCTGGTCGAGGATTCGATCGACAGCCTCAGCCAGACGGCGGGCCTGTTCGGTTACGCCTTCACCAATGTCGAGCCGGACATCCAGCGCGACAAGGACGCGCTGACCATGTCGGTCACGTTCAACATCGCCGAAGCCAAGCGCACCTATGTCGAGCGGATCGACATCAACGGCAACACGCAGACGCAGGACAAGGTGGTTCGCCGCGAAATCCGCGTGGCCGAGGGTGACGCCTTCAACAGCTTCCAGGTTCGCCGCAGCCAGGATCGCATCAACTCGCTGGGCTATTTCCAGGAAAAGCTGGAGATCAAGCAGAACCCGGGCTCGACCCCCGACCGGATCGTGCTGGAAACCAATGTCGAGGAACAGTCGACCGGCTCGTTGCAGCTGTCGGCGGGTTATTCGTCGCTGGAACGCTTCATTATCCAAGCGAACATCACCCAGCGCAACTTCCGCGGCAAGGGCCAGGAACTGCGCGCTGGCGTCAACTATTCGGCCTATTCCAAGTCGATCGAATTGGGCTTCACCGAGCCTTATGTCTTCGACAAGAATATCGCGCTGGGCGTCGACGTGTTCCGCCGCGACTTCAACTCGTTCAACTATCTGGGCACCACCCGTCAGACGACCTATAGCCAGGTGTCGACCGGCTTCCAGGTGCGAGCGGGTGTGCCGCTGACCGAATATTGGTCGCTGTCGGGCCGCTATGGCCTGACCTATGATCAGGTCGGTCTGGCTTCGTCCTTCTTCAACGCCGACGGCACCTGTAACTATCAGTCGGCGGGTCGCTATCTCTGCGACTCGATCGGCAATCGCTGGACCTCGTCGGTCGGCTACTCGCTGATCTATGACAGCCTGAACAGCCGCCTGCGCCCGACCGCCGGTCAGCAATTCTCGTTCAGCCAGGACTTTGCGGGTCTGGGCGGTGACGTGAAATATATCCGTACCCGCGCGCAGGGTGCCAAGTTCAAGGGGCTCGGCAAGGGCTTCGTGTTCTCGGTGCAGGGCGAGGGTGGTTATATCCACTCGCTGGAAAGCAGCCGGGGGCCAGGCATCGATCCGGTCCGCATCGTCGACCGCTTCTATCTGGGCGAGCCGCAGTTCCGTGGCTTCGACATTCGCGGCGTCGGCCCGCGCGTGCTGCGTATTCCCTATGTAATCGGTGCCGATGGCAGCCAGACCAAGCAGACCGATCGCAATCAGATCGTCGACGACTCGCTGGGCGGTCGCGCTTACTATCTGGCCCGTGCCGAGTTGGAAGTGCCGTTGGGCTCGGGTGCGCGCGAAATGGGCCTGCGTCCCAGCATCTATGTCCAGGCGGGCAGCCTGTGGGGCGTCACGCGCCCGCTGCCGTCGCTCAACTTCCCGCAGGCGCGCGATGCCAGCGGCAAGCTGCTGTTCAACAAGGACGGATCGCCCACGCTGGCGGCGGCGCCGCTGGTCGATAGCCAGGGACGGCAGGTGTATCAGGTGCCCAGCACCGCCGATGCCACCATCGCTAACCAGCAGACCAACTGCGCCACCGGCTATGCGCCGCTGGGCAGCACGGCCTGCACCGGCACCACGGCCAATGTCGCGCTGCAGAACACCGCCTTCGCCGTCGAGGAATTCTATGGCGGCACGTGGAAGCCGCGCGTGTCGATCGGCGTCGGCGTGAACTGGAATTCACCATTCGGACCGCTGCGCATCGACTTGGCCAAGGCATTGGTCACGCAGCCGGGCGACGACCCCAAGCTCATCACTTTCAACGTAGGGACGCAGTTCTGATGAAGACGATTTCCAAGCTTCTCCTCGCGGCGGCGCTCGTCGCGCCGGCGGCGACCGTCGCGACCACCGCCAGCGCGCAGGTGAACGGCGTCGCCGTCGCCGACCCGCAGGGTGCGATCGCCGGTTCGCGCGCCTGGACCGCTGCCCGCCAGCAGATCGAGACGACCTACAAGGCCCAGCTCGACCAGGCCGAGACCCGCCGCGCCGCGATCGGCCGCGAATTGGAGCCGCTCGTCCAGGCGTTCCAGACCGCCCGTTCGGCCCCCAACGCCAACCAGGCCGCGCTGCGCACCCAGGCCGAATCGATCCAGGCCAAGCAGCAGGCCGGTGAGCAGGAACTCGCTCGCCTGACCCAGCCCGCCGCCCGTGCGCAGAGCTATGCCATCGAACAGATCCAGGCGCGTCTGGGCGAAGCGGTGCAGAACGCCGTGCGCGCCAAGAATGTCAGCCTGCTGGTCAGCCCGCAGGCGGTGCTGTTCATGCAGCCGACCGCCGACATCACGGCGGCCGTGACCGCCGAGCTGGACAAGCTGGTCCCGACCGTCAGCATCACGCCGCCCGCCAACTGGCAGCCGGGCCAGCAGGGTCAGCAGCAGGGTGCCGCTCCCGCCGCGACCGCTCCGGCCGCCGCCGCCCCGGCGCCTGCCCGTCGCCAGAACAGCGGCCGGTAATAGCCCTGTGAGCGAGACGGAAAAGACCACCATGGGCCCGCTCGATATCGGGCGGGTCATGGCGGCCCTGCCGCACCGCTATCCGATGCTGCTGGTCGATCGTGTCGAGGAAATCGTCCTCGACACGTCGATCCGCGCGGTGAAGGCGGTGACGATCAACGAGGGCTTTTTCCAGGGGCACTTCCCCGGCCGTCCGATCATGCCGGGGGTGCTGATCGTCGAGGCGCTGGCGCAGGCCGCCGGTGTTCTGGCGGTGGAAAGCCTGGGCCTCGCCGGGTCGGGCAAGCTCGTCTATTTCATGGCGATCGACGGCGCCAAGTTCCGCAAGCCTGTGGAGCCCGGCGTCCTCCTCCATCTGGAGGTCGAATTCGTCCAGAAGCGGTCGAGCGTCTGCAAGTTCGCAGGGGTCGCCAAGATCGACGGCGTGACCGTCGCCGAGGCGAATTTCACCGCGATGATCGCCGATCCGCCCAAGGCCGCCTGATCGAACGCTTCGCCTACGGGCGGGGCGTTCCTGCACTTTGACTAAGGGCGCGCGGTCCGCTATGGGCCGCGCTTCCCGTTTCCAGGCTGGTCGGAACCAGCCATTTTCGGAGCATTATCATGAAGACCGATACGCACCCCGACTATCACATGATCAAGGTCCAGATGACCGACGGCACCGTGTTCGAGACCCGCTCGACCTGGGGCAAGGAAGGCGACACGATGCAGCTCGACATCGATCCGCTGGCGCACCCGGCCTGGACCGGTGGTCGTGGCTCGCTGCTGGACACCGGCGGTCAGGTCGCGCGCTTCAACAAGCGTTTCGGTGGCGGTCTCACGCTCCGCAAGTAATCGGCTCGCCCCTCGGGTGAACGACAAAGGGCCCGGTGCTTCCTTCGCGAAGCGCCGGGCCTTTTTGCGTCGAGTGCGAGTGCATGACGAAAATTTTCAAAATGCGGTTTGCGGTCCATTAACCAGCGCTGTGCAACATAGCCTCATGTTTGCCGCCGAATTTGAACCCGCCGAATATACCAACCGCCGCCGCGCCCTGCGGAAGGCCGCGGCGCTCGATACCGAAATGGATCGAGGCGGGCTGTCCCGGGCCTTGTGCCGGGTGCTCGACATCTCGGTTCATGGTGCGCGGCTCCAGACCTATACCTCGCTCCGGCGCGGCTCGGACATTTGGTTGCGCCTGCCCCAGGTGGGCGAAGTCGCCGCGCATGTCGTCTGGGCCACCGACTTCGCCGCCGGCTGCCAGTTCGAAAAGCCGCTGGCACCCGAGGCGTTCGAGATCCTCGCGCCGCTGACTTGATCGGGGCGGCGGGCTGGTCAGCCCCGCACGGTTGCGCTACGCAGTGGCAAAGCCGTAACAAATGGAACCATCTTGACCTTGCCCGTCACCCCCGCGACTGCGCCCGCAACCATGTTGCCGCGCAGTGAAGACAGCGTTGCGGCCGTCAGCGTGACCGAGCTGTTCACGATCGGCATCGGCCCGTCCAGCTCGCATACGGTCGGCCCGATGCGCGCCGCCAAGGCCTTTGCCACCGAGATGCTCGACACCGGCCTGGTCCCCGATCGGGTGCAGGCGGAATTGTTCGGCTCGCTCTCGCTTACCGGGCGCGGGCACCATAGCGACCGCGCGGTGCTGCTCGGCCTGGCGGGCGAGACGCCCGAGACGGTCGATCCCGACGCGATCGAGGCGATGCTGGCCGAGATCGCCGAAACGGGGCGAATCGCCCTCGACGGGCGGCATGTGATGCCGTTCGACTATGAGGCGGACCTGCTGTTCCGCCCTGGCTTCCTGCCCGCACATCCCAACGGCATGGTGTTTACCGCTTTCCTGCCCGACGGCAGCGCGGTCGTCCGCCGCTTCTATTCGATCGGCGGCGGCGCGATCCGGATGGAAGGCGCCGAGCCGATGCGGACCAACCGGCGGCTTGCCCATCCCTTTGCCTCGGGCGCGGAATTGCTGGCGCGGACGGCGGAGACCGGCCTGTCGATCGCCCAGATCGTGCGCGCCAACGAAGCGGCCTGGCGCGAGGATGCCGAGACCGACACATTTCTGGACCGCGTGCGCGACGCGATGTGCGGTGCGATCGAGCGGGGCTGTGCCGCCTCCGGCATCCTGCCGGGCGGGTTGAAGGTTCAGCGGAGGGCGCAGGCGATTCGGCAGAAGCTGCTCGACCGGGGCCCGCGCACCGACCCCAGCCTGGTGTTCGAATGGGTCAGCCTGTGGGCGCTCGCGGTGAACGAGGAGAATGCGGCGGGTGGCCGGGTCGTCACCGCGCCGACGAACGGCGCGGCGGGGGTCATCCCGGCGGTGCTGCGCTACTACGAGACGTTCGTCCACGGCGCGACCCGCGACGGCGTGCGCACCCTGCTGCTGACGGCGGCGGCGGTGGGGATGCTCTACAAGAAGCGCGCCTCGATCTCGGCGGCGGAGATGGGCTGTCAGGGCGAAGTCGGCGTCGCCTGCTCGATGGCGGCGGCGGGGCTGGCGGCGGCGCTGGGCGGAACCCCGGCGCAGGTGGAGAACGCGGCCGAGATCGGCATGGAGCATAATCTCGGCCTGACCTGCGACCCGATCGGCGGGCTGGTGCAGATCCCGTGCATCGAGCGCAATACGATGGGCGCGATCAAGGCGATCAACGCCGCCTATCTGGCGCTGCATGGTGACGGCAACCATATCGTCAGCCTCGACCAGGTGATTGAGACGATGCGCCAGACCGGCGAGGACATGAAATCCCAGTATAAGGAAACCAGCCTCGGCGGTCTCGCGGTCAACGTCGTCGAGTGCTGATCACGTCCCCGCCGCCCAGCGGATCGCGTTGGCCAGGATGCGGTGATAGTCGGGATCGTCATAGAGTTCGGGCTCATGCCCCAGCGCTGAATAGAAGACCCGGCCCTTGGTGCGCGGGTTGATCCACATGATCGGGTGGGTTCCCATGCGCAGGCGCTCGCCGGGACGGTAGCTCGCCTCGTCCAGCTGGGCGAGGACGGTCATGCCCTTGGTCGCCGGATTGCTATCGAAGCTGTACCACTCGTCGCGGGGCGTCCAGGGCGTCTTCACCCCGGCCATGATCGGGTGGCGCGGCTGGACGATCTCGACCCGGGCGGGCTGGATATGATCCGCGCCGTTCGGATGGCCGGTGAAGGTCGTGCCGATGATCGTGTCGACATACCAGGGCGAAGTATGGCTGTTATCGCCCGCCGCGTGCAGCGCGACCACGCCGCCGCCACGCGCGACGAAGCGGGCGAGGGCCGCCTGTTGCTCCGCGGTCATGAATTCGCCGCTGGCGCTGTTCAGGACGACGACCGAGAAATGGGAGAGCTGGTCGTCGTTGAAGACGGCGGCATTCTCGGTGGTGAAGCTGGGACGGCCGAGCCGCTTGGCGATGTCGGCCAGGACGGCGTTGGAATGCGGGATATGCTCGAAATGCCGCCAGCCATTGGTCTTGGAGACGATCAGCACGCCATGCTTCAATCCTGCGGGCAGGGCGGGGGCGATTGTGTCGACCACCTTGGGCGGCAGATGCGGGTCGGACGGGGCTTGGGCCACCGCGACCAATGCGATCATCACCAGTGTTTTCAACATCATCCGTCTCCCTTTTCGGCGAGCGTAGCAAGCTGCCGGGTAAGGGCAATGCATTCCTCCCCTGTAAGGGGAGGGGGACCATGCGAAGCATGGTGGAGGGGTGTCCCGGCTGATGGTGACACCCCTCCGTAAGTCCTGCGGACTGCCACCTTCCCTTACAGGGGAGGAATTGGCTTAGTCCGCCGCGATCGGGCCGTCATGCGGTTTGGGTCGCCGGGTAAACCAGGTCAGCCCTGCCAGCACGATGCACAACCACGCCGAGACGTAGAAGATGTCGGTCGAGGCCAACAGATAGGCCTGGCCCACCATCTGCCGCGTGACGGCCGCCGCCGCCTGGGTATCGGTCAGGCCCAGATGGTTGAGCCCCATCCGCGCCATCTGCCACACCGGGTTCTGGCCGATCGCCTCGGACAGATGCGCCTGGTGCATCGCCTCGCGCCGGTCCCACATGGTGGTGGTCAGCGACGCGGCGAAGCTGCCCGCCGTGATGCGCGCGAAGTTCGAGATGCCCGTCGCCGAGGGAATGCGATGCTGCGGCACGCCGTCGAGCGCGATGGTCAGCATCGCGAGGAAGAAGGTGCTCATCGCAATGCCCTGCACCATCAGCGGTAGCACGAAGTCGCTGAAGCTCGCCTGGGTATTGAGCCCCGAACGCATCCAATAGGAAACACCGAAGGCGGCAAAGGCGATGGTCGCCATGATCCGCGCATCGACCTTGCCCGACAGGCGCGCGACGACCGGGGTCAGGACCACTGCGACCGCGCCGCTGGGCGCAGCGACCAGGCCCGCCCAGGTCGCGGTATAGCCCAGCTGCGTTTGCAACCAGAGCGGCAGCAGCAGCGTGTTGGCGAAGAACACCGCATAGCCCAGGCAGAAGGACAGGGTGCCGATGCTGAAGTTGCGGCCCTTGAACAGCGACAGGTCGACCGCCGGATTGGCGTCGGTCAGCTCCCAGATCAGCCAGGCGATGAAGCCGACGATCGCGATCACCGTCATCACGACGATCCGGGTCGAATGGAACCAGTCGTCATTCTTGCCCAGGTCGAGCATCATCTGCAGCGCACCGACCCAGACGACCAGCATGATCAGTCCGACCTTGTCGATCGGCAGGTTGCGCGTCGGTGTTTCGCGGCTCGACAGCCCGCGCCAGCACACGCCCGCACAGAATAGGCCGACCGGCACGTTGATCAGGAAGATCCAGCTCCAGTGATAATTGTCGGAGATATATCCGCCCAGGATCGGCCCCATGATCGGCGCGACCAGCGTCGTCATCGACCAGATGCCGAGCGCGGTTGAGCGCTTCTGCGGCGGGAAGATCGAGATCAACAGCGCCTGGCTGCCCGGGATCATCGGCCCGGACACCGCGCCTTGTAGCACGCGGAAACCGATCAGCGAAGACAGGTTCCACGCGATGCCGCACAGGAACGATGCGATGGTGAACAGGAAGACCGAGACGCAGAAGGTGCGCACCACCCCGAACTTGCCCATCAGCCAGCCGGTCAGCGGCACCGCCACGCCGTTGGCGACGGCGAAGGCGGTGACCACCCAGGTCGAATTATCCGAGCTGACGCCCAGATTGCCCGCGATGGTCGGCAGCGAGACGTTGGCGATGGTCGAGTCGAGCACTTGCATGAAGGTGCCGAGCGCCAGCGCAAAGGCGATCAGCGCCAGCGGCGCGCCTTTCAGCGGGGCGGGGCCATCCCCCGCGCCCGCCTGAGCGGGGGCCCCGGCCATCAGCGGTTCGCCGCGATGATCTGCGCGATCCGGGCTTCGATCGCCGGATCGTTACCGTCGGTCGCGCGCGTCTGATAGGCTTGGGTGGCGGCGGTGCCGATACGCGGGCCGTTCTGGTCGGCGGTGTCCACGGTGACGGTCGCGGACAGGCCGACGCGCAGGGGATTCTGGCGCAGTTCGTTGGCATTGAGCCCGATGCGCACCGGCACGCGCTGGACGATCTTGATCCAGTTGCCGCTGGCATTTTGCGGCGGCAAGAGGGCGAAGGCATTGCCGCTGCCCGCACCCAGGCCGATGACCTTGCCGTGATAGACGATCTTGCCGCCATACATATCGGCGGTGATCGTCGCGGGCTGGCCGATGCGCAGGTCGCGCAGCTGGGTTTCGCGGAAATTGGCGTCGACCCACAGCCGGTCGAGCGGCACTACCGCCATCAGCGGGGTTCCGGCCGCGACCTGCTGGCCCACCTGCACCGTGCGCTGGGCGATGACCCCGTCGATGGGCGCGGTGATGTGCATATGGCTGCGCATGATGGCGGCGCGGCGATAGGCGGCGATCGCGGCAAGCACCGCCGGGTTTGTGTTGACGTCGGTGCCCTGCACGGCGGTCCGCGCCTGCGCGGCCTGGGCCCGTGCAAGTGCCAGGTTGGCGGTGGCGACCTTGACCGCATCAGCGGCGTGCGACAGTTCCTCGCCCGACACCGCGCCTTCGGCGGCGGCACCCTGGCGGCGGGCATAGTCGGCGCGGGCACGGGTCAGCTCGGCCTGGGCCTGGACGATGGCGGCGCCGCTCTGGTTGACCTTGGTGAAGTCGGCACGGGTTGCGCGGACCGCGCGCGCCAGCTCGGCCGCGGCGGACGCCAGGCCGACATCGGCGGTCGCGGGGTCGAGGTCGAGCAGCGGAGCGCCCGCCTTCACCGTCTGGGTATTGTCGGCATGGATGGCCAGCACCGTACCCGGATCGCGCGCGGTGATCGCCACCACGTCGCCCGCGACATAGGCGTCATCGGTCTCTTCCTCGGGCTTGGCGAGCAGGAAGTGGAACACCGCCCACACGATCGCGGCCACGACCACGACGACCGCCAGGACGATCAGGCCGGTCTTGCGCGCCTTGGGCTTGCCACCGTTCGGAGCCTGGGTTGTGGGAGCGGTGGGGGAGGCGGCTTCGGTGTCGCTCATTGCGTGATACCCTGCGAAGAAGAGGAGAAACCGCCCCCAAGGGCGACGGCCAGCGCGATGCGCGCCTGGACCGCATCGGCGGCGAGATTGGCGTCGGCCTGATCGGCCTCCAGCTGGCGGATGTCGGGGTCGATCAGCCCCAGCTGCGATTGCAGGCCGCTCGACACCCGGATGGCATTGAGGCGGCGGGTTTCGGACAGGCCGCGCACCACCTCGGCTTGGCGGGCGCGTTCGGTGGCGAGCGTCCGGCTGCGCGTCACGGCATCGGCGGCCTCGCGCACCGCGCCGACGATGCGGTTGTTATAGTCGGCGGTGGCGAGGTCGAGCGCTGCGGTCGCGCCCGCCAGCCCGGCGCGCAGCCGTCCGCTGTCGAAGATCGGCAGATGGAGGGCGGGGCCCGCCCCGATCGTGCCCGCATCGGCGGTGAACAAATTGCCCAGCCCGACCGCCTGCAAACCCGCAAACGCCATCAGGTTGACGTTGGGTAGGAAGGCCTTGCGCGCCACCTCCTGTCCCTTGGCGGCGGCGTCGATCCGCGCGAGCGAGGCGGCGATGTCCGGGCGGCGCGACAGCAGGTCGGCTGGCACCGTGGCGGGAATGGGAAGGGCTGCGTCAAAGGCGATATGGGTCGGCGCGATGGTCGCCGGATAGTCCAGCCCGCGTCCGGCCAAGGCAGCCAGCGCGTTGCGCGACAGGGCGGCCTGCGCCTCTGCCCGGGCGAGCGCGACCCGTGCCTGGGCCAGCAGCGTCTGCGCTCCGGCGGCGTCGATCTGGCTGGCGAGCTGATGCCGGATGCGCGTCTGCACCAAGCCCAGCGAGCGGGTCCGCGTGTCGATCGTCTGGCGGGCGATCGCCGCCTGCCGCTCGGCCCGGGCCAGCTCGACATAGGTCTGGGCGACCGACCCGGCGAGCGCCAGCCGCGCGGCCGTCACGTCGAGCGCGGCGGCGCGGGTCGAGGCGCGTGCGGCGTCGATCGCGGCGGCCTGTCGCCCGAACAGGTCGATGGTCCAATTCAGATTGGCCTGGGCCTGGCCCAGCCACTGCATCGTGCCCGCATAGGGCGGCGGAATGATATAGCGGCCCGAGAAGCGGTTATACTGCTCCTGCGCATCGAGTGTGGCGGAGGGGCCGTTATCTGCGCGGCGGCTGGCCAGCACCGACTCCGCCTGCCGCAACCGGGCCAGCGCGATGTCGAGCGAGGGGTTGCCCGCCAGTGCGTCACTGACGATCCGGTCGAGCTGCGGATCGCCCAGCCCCCGCCACCAGTCGGCGGCGACCAGCGGGGCCTGCGCCTGGCCCAGGCCGAGCGTTTCCGGCGCTTTGGGCGTCACGCTAGGGTGCGCCTGTGGCACCGAACAGCCAGCCAGCAACAGGCCGGTCAGAAGGGCGAAACGCTTCATGCGACGGTCTCCAGGGTGTTGCGCAGGCGCAGGAGGTAGCCGAGGAACCGGGCGACGTCCTCGCCTGGCCAGTCGGCCATCCAGTCGTTCCACTGGGCCATGACCTTTTGCTTGCAGCGGTCGGTGACGACCCGCCCCGCCTCGGTCAGCGACAGGCGAACCACGCGGCGATCGGTGGTGCAGCGCGACCGATCGATCAGGCCGCGTTCCTCCAGCGTATCAAGAATGCGGGTCGTCGCGCCGGTGTCGTGGCACAAATGGCGCGACAGCTCGGCCGCGGTGCCGCCCACGCCATAATGCAGCGCCATCAGGGCGCTCCACTGGGTATGCGTGACCTCTTCGTCGGCGAAGACCGGTTCCAGCCCGATCCGCGCAAGCTGGAAACAGCGTTTCGTCAGATAACCGACGGAGCGCTCGGGGTCGAAAGGATCTGGATCGGACAGGGATATATCGCTGCCATGGCAATCATTGCCTTAGCAGTCAATTCTTGTTGCGATCATGGCATGATTTTCATGATCGCTCTCTCAAGCTGGGCTTTTCGGGGCCACAAACGAAAGCGGCGTGAAGGGCCTATGCCGCCCACGCCGCTCAAGATTCCCGATTAGAAACGGACTATTTTTCCGTTTTGTAGCGTGGCTGTACGCGTCCCGCCTCGTCAGCGGCCTGACGGATCAGCTGGACATTGCGCTTGATCGAAGCGGCCAGGGTGGTGCGGATCGCCTCGTCCGCATCCGATCCTGCCGGAACCTCGCGCAGCAGCTGCAGCCATTCGCCGATGGCCTCGTCATGCTGGCCCTTAAAGTCCTTTTCCATTGCGAAGTAGAAGCGCGCCCGCGGATCGCGCGGGTCGAGGGCCAGCGCCTTGCGGAAGGCGTCTGCGGCTCCTGCGGGCAGGCCGACGCGCTCGGACTTGGTCGTCTGCATCAGCGTTTCGCCCAGCGCCGACCAGGCCAGCGGCTGGTTGGGGTCGATGGCGAGCGAGGCGCGATAGGCGGCCCCCGCCTCGTCGAAGCGACGCTTGGCGAGCAGGGCATCGCCCAATTCCTTCTGCGCGGCGGCGCTGCCCGGTGCCTTCGCGGCGGCGGCCTGGGCCGCGCCGGGATCAGCGGCCGGGGCCGGACGCTCGACGAAGACCGGCGTCGGTGCGGCCTTCTCCACGGGGCGGCGCAGCAGTCCGCGCGCGGTGATGGCCAGGATGATGAGCACGAGCACGGCGCCCGCAATGACGAGGAGCTTCTTGCGGCGTTTCATGGATCATCCCTGCTGCTGGCGTCGGACGGGCCTATCACCCGATCGACCTTGAGATAGGGTAAAAGCCGATCGGGAGCGAGGGGCCTGTATGATCCTGGGACAGTCGTCGGAGCGATCCGAACCGTATCGGGACGATATGAACCGTATTGGGACTCGGTCTTGCGGATCAACTATGGTGCTGACGCGCTCTATCCCCCATCACAGGATGCAGATGAACGTTTATAGCGGTCAGGGAGACTGATGGTGGCTGGTATTGCAAAGATGATGGCTGTGGCGGGTATCGTCGCCGGTGCCATGGTGTCGACCGCCGCAAGCGCGGGCACCTTGACCTCGGTCGCGGGCGACCAGACGCCGCGCGCCGGTTCGGTCACGGTCGATTTCAACAGCAACGGCACGCCGGGGCAGACGAACCTGCCTAACGGCTTCTCGCTGACCGGCGGCGGCCTGCTGACGACCGGTTCGGCCAATGGCTGGTCCGCGCCGCTTGGTGACACCACCCAGTATCTGATGGTCAATGGCGGCAAGAGCGCCACCCTGAGCACCGGCGGCCAGGGTTTCGATGGCGTCAGCCTCTACTGGGGTTCGGCCGACTCGTACAACACGCTGTCGATCCTCGACACGGCGGGCCAGGTCATCAAGACCATCACCGGCCTCGACTTTGCCGCGCCGGGTGCGGACGCCTTGTTCAGCAATCCCAGCAGCCCGAAGTACAACCAGTATGTCACCTATACGCTGGACAGCTTGACCGGCCAGAAGATCGGCGGTCTGAAGTTCGCGTCGGGGCAGGCCGCGTTCGAGCTGGATAACGTGTCCTTCTTCAACACCGCGCCTACCTCGGTGCCGGAGCCTGCCACGCTGACCCTGTTCGGCGCGGGCATTGGTGGTCTGATCGCGGCGTCGCGTCGTCGTCGCAAGAAGACCGCCTGAGATCGGGCATCCGGAAATCCGGTCGGTTGCGGCTGGGTCTGACGGACGAGAAAGGGTGGCCGAGGCCGCCCTTTTTTGTGCCCCTCGTTCGGGGCGGGGGAAGGGCCGCTCGGTAGATCATGTCCGAACGCAAAGAGCCCCGTCGTCACGGATGGGGACGGCGGGGGCTCGAAGACGCCAAGGCGCTCAGACGGCGGCGCTGTTCAGCGTCTCCATCTCGCCCATTACGCGCGCTTTGCGGCCATAGACGAACTCGAAGAGCGGGCTGGCCATCATCGTGGTGACGATCGCCATCAGCACCAGCATCGAGAAGAGCGTCGGACCGATAATCCCTTTTTGCAGCCCGATATTGATGATGATCAGCTCCATCAGTCCGCGTGAGTTCATCAGCGCGCCGATGCCCATGGCGGTGCGATTGTCCTCGCCGCAGACGCGTGCCGCCAGATAGCAGGCCCCGAACTTCGCGGCGATCGACGCAGCCAGGATGCCCAGCGCGATCAGCAGCAGCGGCACCGAATTCACCATGTCCATCCGCGTGTTGAGCCCGGAATAGGTGAAGAACATGGGCAGCAGCAGGACGACCGCCAATGGTTCGACCTTCTTCTTCAACTCGGTCACGAACAGCCCGCGTGGCATGAACACGCCCAGGATGAAACCGCCGAAGATGCCGTGCACGCCGATCGCGTCCATGATGAAGGCGGAGGTGCAAAAGGCCATCAGCGTGACGGCCAGCACCGTGGTCGACATCTCGCCTTTGGCCTCGACCGCGCGGCCGAGCGGCGCGAGCAGGCGGCGGCCGAACAGGCTGAGCAGGCCGACATAGATCACCGCCCCGCCGATCGCCAGGATCGCGACGCCGGGCCCGCCGCCGAAGGTCGCCAGCACGATGGCAAGCACACACCATGACGCGGCATCGTCGAATGCGCCCGCCGCCAGCGACAATGTGCCCAGCGGACTGTTGGCCAGCCCCCGCTCGTTGATGATCCGCGCCAGCATCGGAAAGGCGGTCAGCGCGATGCATGCGCCCATGAATAGGGTGGCATTGGCCTGGCTGATCCCGGCGGCGAACAGGCCGGGCACCGTCAGCAGCATGGGGGTAATCGCCACCGCGATCAGGAAGGGCGCGAGTACGCCCGAGGCGGACACCGCCATCGCGCTCTTCGCCTTGGACTGGAAATGATCGAGCCGCAGCGTCAGGCCGACCAGGAACATGTAGAGCGCCACGCCCAGCTGCGATCCGGCATACAGGACGTTGCGGGTCTCCTTAGGAAAGATGGCACCCTGGAGCTCGGGGAAGAACAGCCCCAGCAGCGAGGGGCCCAGGACCACACCCGCGATCATCTCGCCGACGACGGGCGGCTGCGCCAGGAAGCGTTGCCCCACCCAGCTGACGACGCGACAGGCCAACAGGATCACCGCCAGTTGCAGGAAGAAGTGGATGCTGTAGTCGCCGGGCACATAGCTGGCCGCGGCGCCCGCCGTGGCGGGCCCGTGCGGTGACAGGATGCTACCGGCCGTCTTCCAGAAACTGTCGATCGCGTCGTTCATATGGTGATCGTCCCCTCCATGCTCCCGACGGCATGACCGATCGGCGTCGCGATAGCGAGGGCAAGCGGCATCATCTTGCAATGGGAATGTGCGGACGTGGAGCGGATTTCCGACCATTTTCACCGCACTGTGTTTCGCATGCTACGAAGAGACGGCGGGTTTGCGGCGACGGAGGCGCTAACCTGTTGCGGTTTGACCAAGATATCGGCGGCAACGAGCGGCCGGTGCGAATCGATGCCTCACCCCTCCCGCCCGCCTGGGCAGGGGGAAGGGTGAGGGGCCCATCAGGCGATGGCGGGCAACTTGTCCAGGTGCTTCTCCAGCGTCAGCGGATAGTCGCGGATACGCACGCCGGTCGCATTGTAGACGGCATTGGCCACCGCCGCGCCGACGCCGCACAGGCCGAGCTCGCCGACACCCTTGGCCTTCATCGGATTGGCCTTGTCATCGGCTTCCTCCAGGAAGATCACTTCCTGATGCGGAATGTCGGCATGGACCGGCACTTCATACCCCGCCAGATCATGATTGACGAAAAAGCCGAAGCGCTTGTCGACCGCCAGTTCCTCCATCAGCGCCGAGCCGACGCCCATGGTCATCGCGCCGATCATCTGGCTGCGCGCCGCCTTCGGGTTCAGAATGCGCCCGGCCGCACAGACTGCCAGCATCCGCCGCAGGCGGGTGACGCCGGTATAAAGGTCCACTCCGACCTCGACGAAGTGCGCGCCGAAGGTGGAGAGCTGATAGGTCTTGTCGAGTGTGCCGAATTCGATCCTGTCCTCGGCGGTCAGCGGACCGGCGGAAGCCGCATCGCGCAACTTTACCGATCGATTGCCGCCCGTGACCTGGCCATCGGCAAAGGTCAGGTCGGCCGAGTTGAAGCCCAACCGCTGCGCCACTGCCTCGCGCAGCTTGACGCAGGCGGCATAGACGCCCGCCGTCGCATTGGCCGCGCCGAACTGACCGCCAGAGCCCGCCGACACGGGATAGTCGCTGTCGCCCAAGCGGACGTCGACGGCATCCATCGGCAGGCCCATCATCTCGGCGGCGGTCTGGGCGATGATCGTATAGCTGCCCGTGCCGATATCGGTCATGTCGGTTTCGACGAGGATGCGCCCGTCCTTGCCTAGCGTGACCCGCGCCGCCGACTTCATGTTCATATGGTTGCGGAAGGCGGACGCCACGCCCATGCCGACCAGCCAGCGCCCGTCACGGACCTGGGCGGGCTTGGCGTTGCGCTGCGACCAGCCGAAGCGCTGTGCGCCTTCTTCCAGGCAGCGGACGAGCTGGCGTTGCGAGAATCGGCGCTTGGGCTTTTCGGGATCGACCTGGGTGTCGTTCTTTACGCGGAAGGCGACCGGGTCCATCCCCAGCTTTTCCGCCATCTCGTCCATCGCGATTTCCAGCGCCATCATGCCCGGCGCCTCGCCCGGCGCGCGCATCGCATTGCCCTCGGGCAGGTTGAGCACGGCCAGCCGCATCGAGGTCAGGCGGTTCGGCCCGGCATAGAGCAGCTTGGTCTGGTTGACCGCCGTTTCCGGCCCGCCGCCGGGCAGGTCGCCAGATCCGCTTTCATGCGCGATCGCCTGGATCGCGCCGTCCTTGGTCGCGCCGATGCGGATACGCTGGGTCGTCGCGGGGCGGTGGGTGGCGTTGTTCGCCATCAGCGGCCGCTGCATCGCGACCTTGACCGGACGGCCCGCCGCCTTTGCCCCCAGCGCCGCCATGACGGCATCGGCGCGCAGGAACAGTTTCCCGCCAAAGCCACCACCGACATAAGGCGAGATCAGCCGCACCTTCTCCTTGGGCAGCCCCAGCGTCTTGGCCAGATCGCCATGGCCCCAGGCGATCATCTGGTTGGAGGTCCAGACGGTCAGCTTGTCGCCCTCCCACGATGCGATCGAGGCGAAGGGCTCCATCATCGCATGGCTGTGGTCGGGCGTCGTGTAGGTCGCGTCCAGTTTCACCGGCGCGGCGGTGAAGGCGCTCTCGAAACTGCCGGTCCGGTCTTCCTTGCCGGGCTTGCCCTCTTCGCCACCGGTCAGCGGAGCGGACTTCAGGCCCTCGGCCAGGTCATATTGTCCCTTGCCGCGCTCATAGTCGATGCGGACCAGCCCGGCGGCGGCGCGCGCCTGCTCGAAACTCTCCGCGACGACGATCGCGACCGCCTGATGATAATGGTCGATGTCGGGGCCGCCGAGCAGCTTGACCGTGTTGAAATTGCCCTTGCCGAGCGGGCCAGCGTCATTGGCGGTGACGATCGCCAACACGCCCGGCGCGCCGCGCGCATCGTCCAGGTTCATCGACCGGATACGCCCCTTGGCGACGGCGGCGCCGATGATCCAGCCATAGGCGGCGTTGGGTGCCTCCTTATGATGCTCATAGGCGTAAGCGGCCATGCCGGTCGTCTTGCGCGGACCGTCGATCCGGTCCTGCGCACGGCCGACCACGGTCATGCGGTCGATGGGATTGGTGCCCGCAGGCTCGGTGAACTTCATGCGGTCCTCGCCTGGTTGATCGTCGCCGCCAGCGTTCGTTCGACGAGCGGCAGTTTATAGGCATTGTCCTCGGTGGGCCGGGCATCGGCGAACAGCGTCGCCGTCACTGCCTTGGCCCCCTGCGGCATCGCGGCCTCGGCAGCTTCGATCCGCCAGGGCTTGGGGGCGACCCCGCCGACGGCGACCCGGCCCGAGCCGTCCTTCTGGATCACCGCCGCGACCGACACGAGCGCAAAGGCATAAGACGCGCGGTCGCGCACCTTCTCATAGATATGCGTACCGCCGATCGGGCGGGGCAGGGTGACGGCGGTGATGAGCTCGCCGGGTTGCAACGCCGTCTCGATATGCGGTGTGTTGCCGGGCAGGCGGTGGAAATCGGCGATGGGGATGGCGCGGGTCTGGCCTTGCGGGTTCACCGTCTCGACCACCGCGTCGAGCACCCGCATAGCGACGTTCATGTCGCTGGGGTTGGTGGCGATGCAGTCGCTGCTCGATCCGATCACCGCCAGCTGGCGCGAATAGCCGCCGATCGCGCTGCATCCCGAACCGGGCTTGCGCTTGTTGCAGGCCATGTTTGTGTCATAGAAATAGGGGCAACGGGTCCGCTGGAGCAGATTGCCCGCCGTCGTCGCCTTGTTGCGCAGCTGTCCACTGGCCCCCGCGACGATGGCGCGCGATAGCACGCCGTAGTCGCGCCGCACCCGCTCATCGGCGGCGAGCGCGGTGTTGCTGACAAAGGCACCGATGCGCAGACCGCCTTCCGGGGTCTTGTCGATCTTGTCGAGGCCCGCGTCCTGAATGTCGATCAGATGCGTCGGCGTCTCGACCTCGATCTTCATCAGGTCGAGCAGGTTGGTGCCGCCCGCCAGGAATTTCGCGCCGGGCTTGGTGGCGGCGCCGGCGGCCGAGACGGCATCCTTTGCGCGCTCATAGGTAAAGGGCTTCATGCCTTGGCTCCCGCAACCTCGGCCATCGCGTCGGCGATGTTGGAATAGGCGCCGCAGCGGCAGATATTGCCGCTCATCCGCTCGCGCATTTCCATGTTGCTGGCCTGGGGCCTGGCGGTCAGGTCGGCCTGGACATGGCTGGGGACGCCGCGCTTGATCTCGTCGAGCACCGCCACTGCCGAGCAGATCTGGCCCGGTGTACAGTAACCGCACTGATAGCCGTCGTGGCGCACGAACGCCGCCTGCATGGGGTGCAGTTTCTCGGGCGTGCCGAGCCCCTCGATGGTGGTGATGCTGTCGCCCTCATGCTGGAGCGCCAGGGACAGGCAGCTATTGATCCGCTGCCCGTTGGCGATCACCGTGCACGCCCCGCACTGGCCATGGTCGCAACCCTTCTTGGTGCCGGTCAGGTGGAGATGTTCGCGCAGCGTGTCGAGCAGGGTGGTGCGCGGATCGAGCGAGAGTTTGCGGGTCTGGCCGTTCACCTTCAGCGTGACGGGCATGGCAGAGGGATCGGGTGGCATGACACTCTTTCTGCTCTGGGCCCCGAGGGCAGCCGAGGCGGGGGAGGACGCGGCCATGGCGGTCGCGGCGCTGCCGACGATCACCCCACGGCGCGATACCGAAAATTCGCTGCGATCGGCCAATGGTCTGGCTTCCTTTCACCTTGTCCCGAGCATCCGCTGCGGCGCGCGCCCTTGCAAGCGCAGTCGCTCGGTCAAAGGGAGGCACCATGGCGGTGACTTTCATGAAACGTGTGTAATGGCTTTTGGTGGCGGCAAAATATATCCTGGGATAAATTTCGTCGCGAAACCGATTCCGCGCGACGTCGAAAGGGCGACCTGTTAGCGTTGCCCATCGCCGGTTTGGGTATCGCAAGCGCTGGTGACTGAGAGACATTGTGCTCCCGCTTGTTGCGCCGGAGCCCCCGTCTTGATCCTTGCCCCACCTTGCCGCCCCTCGGGGCGATGCGCATGACGCATATGTTAATCACCCCCGCCGAACAGGCCCGCGCCTATCGCGCGCTGATGGACGGCATCCGCGTCGTCGAGGAGCGGATCGCGCCGCTCTGGGCGACCCCCGCCAGGGCGCTGTCGCAGCGCCGGCGGACCGTGCGGGCCCGGGTGACCGCCAATGGTTTCCGCGAGCTGGACGTGCTTCTCGCGCATTGGGTGGGCATCGTGGCGATGCGTCCCGTCCGCATGGTCGAGATCGATCATTGGCGAGAGGCGGATGCGGGCGACGATCGGGCCAGCGGCGGCTTCACCTGCGCCGAAATCCTGCGCATCGCGGCCGAATATCGTTGCGCCGCGCCATTGCCCGCCGGGGCCACCGGTTGCGGTCTGGCGGCCTGATCCCCATATTGATCTGGCTTTAGTCGCACATCGACGGTTTTTGGCGCCTGGCACGCCCCTTCTTCCTTCTTTCCCTGCAGTCGAGGCCCCATGGGTCCGCTGATCCGGCAGACCCGCAATGGAAGGAAGATCTCCATGAGCCAGAACGGAACCGTCAAGTTTTTCAATGCCGACAAGGGTTATGGTTTCATCACGCCCGATACCGGCGGCGCGGATGCGTTCGTGCACGTTACCGCGGTCGAGCGGGCGGGCATGATCACGCTGCAGCAGAACCAGCGTATCGGCTATGACCTGGAACAGGATCGGCGCGGCAAGATGGCGGCGGTCAACTTGCAGACCGTCGACTGATCCCCGGGCGGGGACAGGCCGGGTCATCCGGCGGCTCCCCGCCACCCTTTGCCATTCTTGCGCGAAAGGCATGACCATGCGTGACTCCGAACTCTTCCAGCAGCGCGCCAATGAGTGCCGCGACCAGGCCGCGACGACCGATCTCGCCAATGTGCGCGAGCGTTGCCTGCGCTCCGAGGCGGCCTGGGCGGCGATGGCGCAGCGGTCGCTGCGCACCGAGGCGGCTCGCGACGCCCGCGCGACGACCGACGCGCTCCGCCTGATGGAGACCGAACAGGCGGCCTGACGCCGCTTCGTCCGTCACAGCCCTGTTGCCGCGCAACGCCTTCCCGTGCACAGACTGTGCAAAAGGAGGGGGATGCGATGCGCTTGGCGATCATAGGGGCGATAGTGACGCTTGGGCTGGCGACGCCGCTGGCCGCGCAATCGACCGAGGTGCCGCACATCGTCACCCGGGCGGGGCGGCACGCCTTGCTGGTCGATGGGCAGCCGTTCCTGATGCTGGCTGCGCAGGTCAACAATTCCAGCAACTATGCCGCCGCGCTGCCGCAGGTCTGGCCGGTGCTGGACCGCATCCATGCCAACACGATCGAAATCCCCGTCGCCTGGCAACAGATCGAACCAGTCGAGGGGCAGTTCGATTTCACCTTTGTCCAGACCCTGCTCGATCAGGCGCGCGCGCGTGACAAGCGCGTGGTCCTGCTGTGGTTCGCCACCTGGAAGAATACCTCGCCCGGCTATACGCCCGATTGGGTAAAGCTCGACAATCGCCGCTTCCCCCGGATGAAGACGCGCGAAGGCAAGGATCATTATGCGCTGACCCCGATGGCGCGGACCACGCTGGAGGCCGACAAGCGCGCCTTCGTACGGCTGATGACCTATCTGAAGGAGCATGATCCGCAGAACACGGTCATCATGGTCCAGCCCGAAAATGAAGTGGGCAGCTATCGCAACCCGCGCGACTATTCGGCGGCGGCGCAGCGCCTGTTCGAGCAGCCCGTGCCCGAGGCACTGACCCGCAAGCTGGGCAAGCCGCGCGGCACCTGGACCATGGTGTTCGGCGCGCAGGCCGACCGCGCCTTCAACAGCTGGTACACCGCGCGCTACATCAACGAGATCGTCGAGGCGGGCAAGGCGGTGAAGCCCCTGCCCATGTACGTCAACGCGGCGCTGGCGGGGCCGTCCAACGTGCCCGATCCCGACGGCGTGGCGAGCGGCGGGCCGCAGCAGGACGTGCTCGACATCTGGAAGGTTGCCGCCCCCGCGATCGATGCCGAGGCCCCCGATATCTATGACCGGGCCAGCCGCAATGTCGGCCTGTATCTCGATGCCTATGCCCGGCCCGACAACCCGCTGCTGGTGCCGGAGATCGGCAATGGCCGTGAATTTGCGCGCTATTTCTACGAAGCGCTGGGGCACGGCGCGATCGGCTTTGCGCCGTTCGGCATGGATGACACCGGCTTCTTCAACTATCCGCTGGGGGCCAAGGCGCTGGACGACAGCACGCTCGATGCCTTTGCCGGGCCTTATGGCGCGGTGGCGGGGGTGATGCGCGACTGGGCCAAGGCGGCGTTCGAGCATCCGACCTGGGGCGCGGCCAAGCCCGATGACGGCGGCGACCGCGAGACGGTGCTGGGCGACTGGCGTATCCGCGCCGAGTTCGGCCAGTGGCAGTTCGGCGAGAAGAGCTGGACCTGGCTCAAGTCCGAACCCGCTCCTTGGAAGGCCGAGTCGGTCGGCGGCATGGCGGTGGTCCAGCTGTCGCGCGACGAATTCCTGATGGTCGGCGACCATGTCCGCACCCGCTTCGAGCCTGCGGTCCCCGATCCGAAGGCGATGATCGTTCGGATCGAGCAGGGGCATTTCACCGATGGCCGCTGGGTGATGGACCGCATCTGGAACGGGGACCAGACCGATTACGGCATCAACATCGTCGACCGGCCGGTCGTGCTGAAGGTGGTGATGGGCCGCTATCGCTGAGGCGCGGGCAGGGTGAGACGCATGGTCGTCCCCTGTTCGACATCGGCGAGTTCCAGCGTTCCGTCCGCCCCGGCGAGCAGCGCGCGGGCGATCGACAGGCCCAGTCCTGTGCCGCCGCTCGTCCGGCGCGAGGTGAAGAAGGGCTCGAAGATCCGGTCCCGGTCGCCGGGCGGAATGCCGCCGCCATTATCGATCACGTCGATGACGACGCGATCCGCCGCCTCGACTCGGATGGTGATCGTATCGGCCCCGGCTTGACCGGCATTTTCGATCAGGGTCGTCAGGATCGCTTCCAGCGTCTCCGGGGTTATTAAGGCCAGGACCTTGGGGGGATCGGCTTCGACCGGGATTGCCACACCCTGTCGCCGGTGTGCATCGGCGAGTTTCAGCGCGACGCCGACGACATCGCTCTCGCCCTCCGTTGCTACCGCCATGTCCGCGCGCGCCAGATCGAGCAGACGCGAGACGAGCAAGGTCAGCCGCCCGGCATCGGCATTCGCATTGGCCAGGAAGCGGCGACGCTCGGCATCGGACATGGTGGCACCGTGATCCTGCAACAGCTCGATCGCGCCACGAATGCCCGTCAGTGGCGTCTTGAATTCATGGCTGACCGCATGGGCGAAGTTGCGCAGGTAGAGCGAGCGGGCCTCGATCGCCTCGGCCATGGCGGCGAAGTCGCGGTAGAGGTCCTGGATCTCGGTCGCCGCCGTGGCGGGTATCGCGGGCACGGTGCCGCGCCCCGCCGCCACGTCGCGCGCGGCGTCCTGCAACTCCTCGATCGGCCGCGCGATGCCGCGCGACAACAGGCCCGAGAGCAGGATCAGCGTACCCAGGATCGCAGCCACGCCGATGACGATCTTTCCCCAGTCCTGATAGAGCCCGACGAACAGTGACCGCGCCGATCGCGATAGCAGCAGGACGCCGACCACCCGTCCGTCGACCAGGATCGGTCGCGCATAATGGACCCGAGTGGCGGCGGCGCGCGAAAGCCAGTCGAAGCGGAAGATCGCCCGGTAGCTCGCATTGCGGCGCAGAACGGTACGGGGCAGACCCGCCAGCGCGGCGGCGACTTCGGGCAGCGCGGCATAGCTTCCCTGTGCGGCTGATCCAGTAACGATCCTCCCGTCCCGGTCGAGCAGGATGATCGAGGCGAGGGTCGCCTGGCGGGTGACGGCCAAGACCGGCGACAGGCGCGTGGCGGCGGCTCGCGCATCCGGGCTCGGCGCGCCAGCAGCTTGGGGCAGGGGCCGTTCGGGCAGGATCGGCGTCGCGCTCAGGTCGACGGCGGTGGCGACTGCGCCGCCATAGGGGCCGCTCGTCTCGGCGGCGAAGCGGATGACGGGGCGTCCCGGCGGCGCGGCGGGCCACAAGGCGGCGGCGCTGGCGGCGAGTGCGGCACCTTGCGCCTCCAGCTCCGCCTCGGTCTGGCGGACCAGCGTGTTCTCATAGACCCGCAAGGCCACCGCGCCGACACCGGGCAGCGCGGCGACCAGAAAGAAGCTGGCGAACAGATAGGTACGAAGCGACAGGCGCGGCCAGTGGCGCTTGGCCCAGGCCTTTAGCCGCGCGATCACGCCGCCCCGCCGCTGCACGCTCCCAGCCGGTATCCGATCCCGGCGCGCGTCTCGATCAGGTCGGTGCCGCCGCGCTCGGCGAATTTGGCGCGAAGGTTGCGGATATGGCTGTCGATCGTCCGGTCGGTCACGGCAAAACCGGGACCGTGCAGCCGGTCGATGATCGCCTCGCGGCTGAACACCTTGGCGGGCATGACGGCGAGCGTGCGCAGGATCGAGAATTCGGTGACGGTCAGCGGCACCTCCGCCCCCGCCCAGCGCGCCTGCCACCCTTCGACATCCAGGGCCAGGCGGCCATGGTGGATGACCGCGCCCGCCGTCTCCACCTGCGGCGGATGGGCATGGGTGCGGCGCAGGATCGCCATGACCCGCGCCACCACCTCGCGCGGGGAAAAGGGTTTGACGACATAATCGTCCGCTCCCAGCTCGATCCCCAATACCCGGTCGATCTCGTCATCGCGCGAGGACAGGAACAGGATCGGCGTCTCGCCACCCGCCCGCAGCCGCCGACAAACCTCCAGCCCGTCCATGCGCGGCATGTTGATGTCGAGCACCACGAGGTCGGGCGCGTGCCGCGCCACCTCGGCCAGCGCCGCTTCGCCGTCCGCTGCCTCGATCGTGTCGAGCCCCGCCTTGCCGAGCGCGAAGACCAGCAGCTGGCGAATATTGGGATCGTCATCGGCGACCAGGATCGTGCGGGGCATGGGGCATAGGATCATGACTGGTGCGGCTTCGTCAACGCGGGGGCCGAGGCCTGCGTCCGATAGGGCTCACCGCAGAAATGGGGTTTGGCGGCGGGCTTGCGCTGTCCGACCAGGGCTTCGGCCGCGGACAGGCGGCGGGCATTGCGCCAGCTCCAGCGACGCCAGTCAGCCCGGTCGCGGCGCATATCGGCCATCACATCGCCGATGATGTTGCGGGCCCGATAGCGAAGGACCGGCCCGGATGCGCGCCGTTCGACCTCGATCAGCGGCAGCACCGCGGACGAGCCCAGGCTCTCGAAATAGCACAGGTCGATATCCGCCGCGCTTTTGGCATGGGCCACGTTCCAGCGGGCCGCGATCTCTCCCAGGTCGCTGGCGCATCCGGCGGTCAGCACGGCCCCGGCCGCCAGCGCATTGGCGTTGATCAGCCACCGGACCGAACGCCCGCGCAGCATCCGCCAGACGATCAGCACCAGTCCCAGCGCGACCAAGCCCATCCAGGCGAGCGCGGCGATCCGCCATCCGCTGAGCCCGAAGACCGCGATATAATCGACCGTGCGCAGGATGCTGGAGGCGACGAGGAGCACGTTCTGCGCGACCCACAGGACGATCAGCCGCCGCACCAGCCGATCCCCGGATCGTCCGGCCAGCAGCACGAACCCGCCCGCCAGCAGCGCGGTCACGATCAGCGGATAGGCCCCGCGATGCGCATAATCGGCCAGCGTCACGCCCTGCGGCAACGGCGCGCCGCTCCACAGAAAGGCGAGATCGAGTGCGTTCTGGCCTGCAAAGATCAGGTTGAACGTCAGCAGCGATAATATCAGCGTGTGGCGACCGATTGAGGGAAGGGGGCCCTTGCCGGGCGTCGCCATGAAGCCCTGCGGTAACAAGGTCCTGCGTGGGCGCAGGCTGGACCAGATCATCACGAGAAAGAATAGCGAGAACAGCGTTCTATAAATGATGTCTGACAGGTCGGGAAAGCGGATCGCGGCAAAGGCCCGTTCGATCACCGGATTGGCCTGGGCGAACAGGGTCAGGAACAGCGCGCTGCCCAGTACCGGCAGGACCAGCATGGTCGCCACCGCGACCATGCGCCGTCCCGGTCGGCGGCGACGGGCTCGGGCGAGCCGCCCCGCGTCGCGCAGTGGTACCACCATGCTGCCAAAGCCATGGATGACGAGCCGCCCGGCCCAGCGAAGCGCATCGTCGAACCGGCGTAGCGGCAACAGCGTCGCCATGCCGATCGACGCACCGAACAACAGCCATTTGAGCGGCCCCGGATCATCGACCATCATCACGCCGAATAGCGTCGCGATCGCCACCGCGACGCGCGCGGGGCGGCTGGCGCGGACATCGGCGCGCGTCAGGAGGAGCACGATGGTCCAGGCGAGGGCAAAGCCGCCCAGCGTCCAGCCGGCCTCCTGCCCATAGAAGAGAAACTGCGCCAGCCCGACCAGCACGAAGGTGCCGAGCAGCTTGGTGTGGAAGCTATGGTGTATGGATGTGGTGATGGTCATGCCGAACTCCCTGATGGGGCGGCTATGGGCCGCCGGGGTCCAGATCGACTGGTGTGGGGGCTGGTGATCCGGCGCGCTTTCGGTGCAGAAACCGTGCAGATAGGGCGGGCGGCTTTTCGCCTTGCATCGCAGGATCAGGGGCTTAGCCTTGGCAATCACGTCATAATTGCCGGGATCGTCCATGCAGCGTCGCCAGTTTCTCGCCTCCGCCAGCCTTGCCGCCGTCTCCACCGCTTGGCCGGGTCTGGCCCGCGCGGCGACCGGTTCGCGCGATGCGGAGCTGCGGGCGATGCTCGACCGCTTCTTCTATGCGCGGCTGGAGGACAGTCCCGAACAGGCCACCTCGCTGGGGCTGGATACGGGGCCGCGCGCGCACCTGAAGAGCAGGCTCGGCGATGTGTCGCGAGCAGGCGAGGCCCGCCAATATGCCCGGGCGCGGCAGGAGCTGGCGGCGCTGCGGACCATCCCGCGCGCTTCGCTGGGGGAGGCGGCGCGGCTCGATTACGATATCGTCGGCTATGGGCTCGACCAGGTGATCGCGGGCGAGCGGTTCGCCTATGGGACCAGCGCGGGGCAATATGCGCCTTATGTGCTCAGCCAGTTGTCGGGGGCCTATCGCGATGTCCCCGATTTTCTGTCGAGCCAGCATCAGGTGACGAACGCGGCCGACGCCGACGCCTATGTCGCGCGGGTCGAGGCGTTGGCGACCGCGGTCGATGCGGACACCGAGCGTCAGCGGCAGGATGCCGCCAAGGGCGTGTTCGCACCCGATTATATCCTCGACACCACGCTGAAGCAGCTGGCGGCGGTTCGCGACAAGGCGCCCGAAGCGACCGGGCCCGCCACCGACCTCGCCGCCAAGCTGAAGGCGGCGAACCTGCCGCCCGAGCGGGCGCAGGCCGTCGCCCGGTTGATGGCGGACAAGGTCTTCCCCGCGCTCGACCGGCAACGGGCGCTCGTCACCGAGTTGCGCGGCCGGGCTGTGCATGACGCGGGCGTGTGGCGGCTGCCCGATGGCGAGGCCTATTACACCGCCGCCGCGGCCGCCGCGACGACCACCCAGATGTCGGGCGACGACATCCATCGGCTGGGCCTGGCGCAGGTGGCGGAGATCGGCGCACGGATCGATGCCATCCTGAAGGCGCAGGGCATGGGGCAGGGCAGCGTCGGCGAGCGGCTGGTCGCGCTCAACAAGCGCCCGGACCAGCTGTATCCCAACACCGATGCCGGTCGCGAGGCGCTGCTCGAGCAGTTGCGCGCGCAGGTCGCGGCGATGACCCGCCGCCTGCCCGAACAGTTCGCGGTGCTGCCCAAGGCTCCGGTCGAAATCCGTCGCGTGCCGGAGGCGATCCAGGCGGGTGCACCGGGCGGTTATTACCAGTCCGCCTCGCTCGACGGCTCGCGGCCCGCCATCTACTTCATCAATCTGCGCGATACGTTCGACCGACCCAAATTCGGGTTGGCGACGCTGACCTATCACGAGGCGGTGCCGGGCCACCACCTGCAGGTCATGTCGGCGCTGGAAAGCAACGACATTCCGTTGATCCGCCGGGGTGTCTACTATTCGGGCCATTCGGAAGGGTGGGCGCTCTATTCCGAGCAGCTGGCCGACGAGATGGGCCTGTATGAGGGCAATCCGCTCGGCCAGGTCGGCTATCTGCAATCGCTGCTCTTCCGCGCGACGCGGCTGGTGGTCGATTCCGGGATGCACGCCAAGCGCTGGAGCCGCGAAAAGGCAACCGACTATTTCATCGCCACCACCGGCATCGCGCGCGGTCGCAGCCAAGGGGAGATTGACCGCTATACCGTCTGGCCGGGACAGGCGTGCAGCTACAAGATCGGTCACACCGTCTGGACCCGCCTGCGTGACGAAGCGAAGGCCAAGGCGGGCGCGAAATGGGACCCCAAGGCATTCCACCGCGTCCTGACGCTGGGCGCAATGCCGCTCGACGTGCTGGAGCGGGTGGTGCGCGAGCGGATGGCGTAAGCCCTCCCTTGCTCCGCTTGCAGGGTATGAGTGGAAGGGGGCCTCAGGCTTGGCCAATAGCGGTCCGTGCGGATAGGGTCGGCGGTGGAGGAAGAAGTCTATGAAGCTTTCACGTCGTCTGTCCGCTCTAGCGATGCTTGGCCTGGCGGTTGCGCTATCGCCGAGTGGCGCCAGCGCCGCCGATAAGGACACCCTGCCGCGCAAAGTCGGCGATTGGACGCTGGCGATCAGCGAGGATGGCGACGGGTGTTTCCTGACGCGCATCTATGACCGGCCTGGCGACACGACGCTGCTGCTCGGGCTGGACCGCGACGGGTCGAACCATCTGACCGTGCTGAACGCCAATTGGTCGATCAAGCCGAAGGAGCGGCTGGCCTTGGACTTCCGGCTGACGAGCGGCGGCTATCCCAAACATTTCGCTGTCGGGCTGGCCGCGGACGGCAAGCAGGGCTTCGTCACCAGCTTCGAGCGTGCCTTCCCGACCTATCTCGCCAAGTCTCAGCGGCTGGACATCGCGCGGGGTGATGTGCCGGTCGAACGCCTGTCGCTTGGCGGAAGCGGGGCCGCGATCGCCGCGCTGCGCGACTGTGTGTCGGCCCGAAAGGTCGTTCCCGCCAAGGCGTCGCGTGACCAGGACGGTGCCGATGGCATTCCGCGCGATCCCTTTGCGAAACGCGTGTCACGAAAGCGTTAGATTCTGAACGCGGACTTAACAAAATCGTGAAATCTCCAAGTGTTCGTAAGTATTCGCTCGTCAACGCTTGGTCGAAAAACCGGCACGGTCGAACACAATCGGGATTGTCGAACTTTTCGCACTCGGCTTCGTTGTTGCGGTTGGTTAACGACTGAAAGAAGTGTTTATGTCTGCTTTTGCATCTAAATCCCTGCTCGCCATGGTGACCTTGGCCGGTGCCGTCAGTCTTGGTGGTTGCGCCACGAAGTCCTTCGTGCGCGAGCAGATCGCTCCCGTGAGCCAGCGCGTCGACACGCTCGAACAGCGGCTCCAGCAGACCGACGGCACCGCCAAGCAGGCGCTGGCCGAGGCGCAGGCGGCATCGGGCCAGTCCCAGGCCAATGGCCAGCGGCTGGATCAGCTGACCGGTCGCGTCGATGGCGTCGAACAGCGCCTGACCGTGCAGGAACAGAAGCCCGCGCGTCGCCCCCGCCATTGATCGCAGCATTGATCCTGTCGGTCCTGCGATAGACTGATAAAATACCGTGCCGGTCTTTCCCCTTCATTGGGGAAGGACCGGCCTTTTGCTTGAGTATGATGCTCCGATGAAATTCCTGATGGCGCCGCTGGCCGGTCTTGCCCTGCTTTTCCCCTCGGTCGCCGATGCGCGTCGGGCTGAACCGCCCAAGGCCACCGCGCGCAAGTCGAAGCCTAAGCCCCAGGCGGAGCCCGCCCCCGTGCTGACCCCCTCCGCGTCTGCGCAGCGTGTCATCGACTGGGTGGCGTCCTCGCAGGACAATCGCGGCCTGCCCTGGGCGGTGGTCGACAAGGTCAATGCGACGCTGTTCCTGTTCGCATCCGACGGCAAACAGATGGCGGCGGTGCCGGTCCTGATCGGCATCATGCCGGGCGACGATGCCAGCCCCGGCGTCGGCACCAAGACGCTGGCCTCGCTCGGTCCGGCGGAGAAGACGACGCCCGCCGGGCGCTATCTCGCCAAGTTCGGCCTGCCGGTGGCGGGCGAGCGGGTGCTGTGGGTCGACTATGCGACCTCGGTGGCCTTGCATCCGATCCCAAAGGATGCAGGCGCGCGCGAGAAGCGTCGCGAGCGAATGCTGTCGCCGACGCCCGACGACAATCGCATCACCTTTGGCTGCATCAACGTGCCCCAAGCCTTTTACACATGGCAGTTGCGGCCGACGTTCCGCAAGAAGGGCGGCTATGTCTATATCCTGCCCGACACCAAGCCGATCGACGATGTCTTCCCACGCCTGAGGACGGTGTCCGCCGGTTAAAGGGATTTGCCCATGCGGATCAGCGGCACGCGAACGCCATCGACCGGTGCGGAGTGCACCGATTCGATCGCGGCATAGCCGCACGCGCGGTAAAGCGGCTCGCCCGCCAGCGTCGCCATCATCTCGGCCGAACGAAACCCGGCTTCGCGCGCCGCCGCCTCGCACCGCGCCAGGATCGCGCGGCCCAGCCCCTGCCGGGCGAAATCGGGATCGACATACATGGCCCGGATGCGCGCCGGGTCCGTCGCCGGATCGAGCATCGCCGCGTCGCGCAAGCTATGGCTGTGATCGCCACCATAGAGCGTCGCCCGCGCGCTCCAGCCGCCACAGCCCGCCAGCCTGCCATCTCGTTCGGCCAACAGATAGGTGCCGTGCGCAATGAGCTGCGTGTCCAGGCCCATGACCGCGCGGCTGGCGGTGATCTCGTCGGGGGACAGGAAGCCCTGCTGCAGTACCGCGATGGCGCGTTCCATCAGCGTGGCGATGGCGGGAATGTCGGCGGTCTCGGCCCAGCGATAGGTGAACATGCGGTCTTTTCGGGACAAAATTCCGCATGCGTCAATGACGATACGGTGAATAGTGGCAATCGACACCATCGATTTGCTGGGATAAGCCGGTGGGATGGCAGACATTCCTCAGACCCCGCTGCTCGACACGGTTCAGACTCCCGACGATCTGCGTCGACTGGCCCCCGAACAGCTGCGGCAGCTCGCCGACGAATTGCGGACCGAGACGATCTCGGCCGTCGGCACCACCGGCGGGCACCTAGGCTCCGGCCTGGGTGTGGTCGAACTCACGGTCGCGCTCCACTATGTCTTCAACACGCCCGATGACCGCCTGATCTGGGACGTCGGTCACCAATGCTATCCGCACAAGATCCTGACCGGGCGGCGCGATCGGATTCGCACGATCCGCCAGGGCGGCGGCCTGTCGGGCTTCACGAAGCGGTCGGAAAGCGAATACGACCCCTTCGGCGCGGCGCACAGCTCGACCTCGATCTCGGCAGCACTCGGCTTTGCGATCGCCAACAAGCTGGCGGGGACGCCGGGCAAGGGCATCGCCGTGATCGGCGACGGCGCGATGTCGGCGGGCATGGCCTATGAGGCGATGAACAATGCCGAGCAGGCCGGCAACAAGCTGGTCGTGATCCTGAACGACAATGACATGTCGATCGCCCCGCCGGTGGGCGGTCTGTCCGCATACCTGTCACGCATGGTGTCGAGCCGCGAGTTCCTGGGCGTGCGCGACGTCCTCAAGAAGCTCGCCAAGCGTTTCCCGCGCCCGCTGCAGAAGGCCGCGCAGAAGACCGACGAGTTCGCGCGCGGCATGACCATGGGCGGCACGTTGTTCGAGGAGCTGGGCTTCTACTATGTCGGCCCGATCGACGGCCACAATCTCGATCACCTGATCCCGGTGCTGGAGAATGTCCGCGACGCCGAGGAAGGCCCGATCCTGATCCACGTCGTCACCAAGAAGGGCAAGGGCTATGCCCCGGCCGAGGCGGCGGCGGACAAATATCACGGCGTCCAGAAGTTCGACGTCATCACCGGTGCCCAGGCCAAGGCGCCTCCGGGCCCGCCCGCCTATCAGAACGTCTTCGGCGAGACGCTGGCCAAGGAAGCGGACAGCGATCCTCGCATCTGCGCCATCACCGCCGCGATGCCCTCGGGCACCGGGCTCGATCGGTTCGCGAATGCATATCCGGAGCGCTTCTTCGACGTGGGCATCGCCGAGCAGCATGCGGTGACCTTTGCCGCCGGTCTGGCGGCGCAGGGGATGCGGCCCTTTTGCGCCATCTATTCGACCTTCCTACAGCGCGCCTATGACCAAGTGGTCCATGACGTCGCCATCCAGAACCTGCCGGTCCGCTTCGCGATCGACCGTGCGGGTCTGGTCGGGGCGGACGGGGCGACCCATGCGGGCTCGTTCGACGTCACCTATCTGGCCAGCTTGCCCAATATGGTGGTGATGGCCGCCGCCGACGAGGCTGAGCTGGTCCATATGGTCCATACCTGCGTCAACCATGACAGCGGCCCGATCGCGGTGCGCTATCCGCGTGGCAACGGCGTCGGGGTCGCTCTCCCCGAGACGCCGCAATTGCTGGAGATCGGCAAGGGCCGCGTGGTGCGCGAGGGCAAGAAGGTCGCGATCCTCTCGCTCGGCACTCGCCTGGCCGAGGCTTTGCGCGCTGCCGACACGTTGGAGGCCAAGGGGCTGTCGACCTCGGTCGCCGACCTGCGCTTCGCCAAGCCGCTGGACGAGGCGCTAATCCGGCGGATGCTGACCACGCACGAGGTCGCGGTGACGATCGAGGAGAATGCGATCGGCGGATTCGGCGCGCATGTCCTGACCATGGCGTCGGACGAAGGGTTGATCGATGGCGGGCTGAAGCTGCGCACGATGCGCCTGCCCGATATCTTCCAGGATCAGGACAAGCCAGAGGTGCAATATGCGCAGGCTGGGCTGGATGCGGATGCGATCGTCGAGACGGTGCTGAAGGCGCTGCGCCACAACAGCGCCAATGTCAGCGAGGGTGCGCGCGCGTGATCCGGGGTTGGACCGCGGTCATCGTCTTCACGACGCTGGCCGTGGTCATGATGATCGGCGTGAACGTGCGGATGTGGCGGCGAATGAAGGCCGCCACGGCGGCGGCCAAGGCCGAGGCGGAGCGGGAGGCGATCGAGTCCGATCAAAGCCCTCGTTCCGCTTGAGCAAAGACGAAGGCTACACGCTTACCTAAAACAGAATCTGTTCCCCGGCGAAGGCCGGGGCCCAGTTTCTGCGTGATTGCGATGGCGCCGTGCATTGGCGTGGGAGGCGATGGGCACCTGTTACTGAAGCCTCCCCCTCATTGTTTCTATTCCCTCTCACCTACGCCGCAACTGGGCCCCGGCCTTCGCCGGGGAACACTGATTGATAAGGGTTCCCCTTGGCCTTCGACCTAAGCTCAGGCTGGACGGGGCGAAAAACTCACCGCCCCAGATAATGCGCCTGCGCGGCGTCGGTCGCATTTACCGCCAGCACCGCCCGCGCCTCGCTCGGCGATAGCGGTCCGGACGGCGTCGGCCGGTCCATCCCGCTGGCCGCGATCACCCGACCGAGCAGTTCCTGCCCCTCCTGCCACCAGCCGAGACCGCTGGCGGCATTGATATGCCCCTGCGGCCCTGCATCGACGAAGTGGCTGCCCCAGTCGACCGCCAGGCTGTGCGCGCGCTCGATCGAGATCCAGGGATCATCCTGGCTCGCGACCAGGATCGAGGGGAAGGGGAGCGGCGTGCGCGGGCTGGGGGCGAAGCCCTTCAGCGCCTCGGGCGCGTCCGCGCGGTCGACATCGGCAGGCGCGACCAGCAGGGCGCCCGCGACCGGCCAGCCATAGGGCTGGGGCGACAGTTCCGCCCACCAGGCGACGGCCAGACAGCCCAGCGAATGCGCGGCGAGGATGACGGGGGCCTGTGCCTGCCGGATCGCCTGGTCCAGCCGCGTGACCCAGGCGTTGCGATGCGGCGTCGACCACATGCCGAGTTCGACCCGGATGGTATCGGGACGCGCCTCTTCCCACAAACTCTGCCAGTGCGAGCGGCCTGAGCCTCCCAAGCCAGGTACGGTGAGGACCGTCGGTTTGCGGGCCTCATAGGATGCGAACGAACCCATATGGCATCTCCTCGATTCCGGGCCGGGTCGACTCCCGATCCTTGGTGTGGAATGTATTCCTACTAAAAAGATAGGCAATAGACTTCGCGCCCAATGGATGACGACTTGCGATGGACCGAGCCGGGGGGTAGGGGCGGGGCATGGCCAAGCTGCGTGTCGACCAGATGCTCGTGGACCGCGGACTCGTGGAATCCCGTTCGCGCGCGCAAGCGCTGGTGATGGCGGGCCTGGTCTTTTCGGGCGAGACGAAGATCGCCAAGCCCGGCCAGCAACTGGCCGAGGACGCGAACCTCGACGTGCGCGGGCGCGATCATCCCTGGGTATCGCGCGGCGGCATCAAGCTGGCGCATGGGCTGGAGCATTTCGGCTGGGACGTGACCGACTGCGTCGCGATCGATGTCGGTAGCTCGACCGGCGGCTTTACCGACGTCCTCCTGCAAAAGGGTGCCGCGCGGGTCTATGCGGTCGACAGCGGCACCAACCAGCTCGCCTGGTCGCTGCGCCAGGACCCGCGCGTCATCGTCCATGAACAGACCAGCGCCCGCATTCTGACGGAGGCGCATATCCCCGAGCCGATCGACATCATCGTGTGCGATGCCAGCTTCATCGGTCTGGCCAAGGTGCTGGAACGCCCGCTGAGCTTCGCCAAGCCGGGTGCGCGGCTGCTGGCACTGATCAAGCCGCAGTTCGAGGCGGGGCGCGAAGAGGTCGGCAAGGGCGGCGTGGTGCGCGATCCGGCGGTGCACCAGCGGGTCTGCGATCAGGTCGTCGCGTGGCTGACGACCGGCGGCTGGTCGGTGGCGGGCGTCACGCAGAGCCCGATCACCGGCCCGGAAGGCAATATCGAGTTTTTGGTGGCCGCATCCCGAAATTGAACGGGGCGGCGGTAATAACGTTCACCTTATCCGTTTACGGCCCCGGATCGCTGGGGCAGATCGACGGGCATCATGGCGAAAGAGGAACGAGTGGGTACGATCGCATCGAAGGATCAGTTGCGAATGTCTTTCCTGCGCTGGGCGATCGTCGTCGTGCCGCTGATCCTGCTGCTGGGCTTCGCATCGGGCCGCGTCGTGCCTTCGGGTAGCGAGAATGGCTGGTACATGGCGCTGGCCAAGCCCGAGCTGAACCCGCCGGGCTGGATCTTTCCGGTGGTGTGGACGACGCTCTACATCCTGATCGGCCTGGCGCTGTCGATGATCCTCCACGCGCGCGGCGCCAGGGGACGGGGTGTCGCCATCACCCTGTTCGTGGTCCAGTTCCTGCTCAACCTGTCCTGGACGCCGCTGTTCTTCGGCGCGCACAAGGTGAGCGTAGCGCTGTTCGTGATCGTCGGCATCCTGCTGCTGTCCATCGTCACCACCATCGCCTTCTCGCGCATTCGCAAGGGCGCGGCCTGGCTGATGGTGCCCTATCTGGTGTGGCTGTCCTTTGCCGGTGTGCTCAACTGGCGGATCGATCAACTCAATCCGGGTGCGGAAAAGCTTGTGCCGGGGGCCCAGACCTCCCAAATGCTGTGAAACGATTTTTGGGAATTTGATATGCAGGCCGATAACAAGCTGTTCGACGATTTCGCCAAGGTGATGAACGGCCTGGCTGGAACCGTGGCGGGCATGGGCCGCGAGGCGGAAGCCAGCGCCCGGTCGCGTGCGCGGGAATGGATCGGCGGTCTCGATTTCGTCAGTCGCGAGGAGTTCGAGGTCGCCAAGGCGATGGCGGTGGCCGCTCGCGACGAGGCCGATGCGCTAAAGGCGCGCCTGGACGCGCTGGAGGCACGGCTGGGCGCGATGACCGCCGGGACCGAATCCTGACCGGCATCGCCAATTGGGAACGGCTGCTCGCTCCACGGATGCGGGCAGCTTTCCACAGGAATCGACCTCCCGCTGCTTGCGGTGGACCCCGGAGCGGTGCAACCTGCGTCGGTCTGGGTTTGTTCGCAAGGGCCAGTGATGCTTGAGTCGACCGATCATGAAGCCGATGAATCGGCCCCCATCGATATGCTGGAAGCATATTTCGCCGCGCATGGGTGGGAGCATGAGCGTCACGACGAGGAAATCGTCGCGACGGTAAAGGGCAGTTGGGCGACCTACGAACTGCGCGCCTTGTGGCGCGACGACGACAGCGTCCTGCAATTCCTGGCGTTTCCCGATATAAAGGTGACCGAGGATCGCCGCGCCGGCATCTATGAGACGTTGGCGCTGGTCAACGAACAGCTTTGGATCGGCCATTTCGAGCTGTGGTCGAACAGCGGCATCCTGCTCTATCGCCATGCCGCGATGGTCGATGGCGGCGAGGATGGCACCATCTCGCTTTCCGCAACCGAGTTGCTGGTCGAATCGGCGATCGAGGAATGCGAGCGTTTCTACCCTGTGTTCCAGTTCGTCCTCTGGGGCGGCAAGACCCCGCGCGAAGCGCTGGCCGCCGCGCTGATCGAGACCCAGGGCGAGGCGTAAATTGGCGGGCATCAGCTTTCCCGCCGGACCGATCTGGCTGGTCGGATGTGGCAACATGGCGGGCGCGATGCTCCGCCGCTGGCTGGCCGAGGGACTTGATCCGGCGCAGGTCACCGTCATCACCCGCAGCGGCACCCGCGCGCCCGAAGGCGTCCGCTCGCTGACCGCACTTCCCGTCGACGAGACGCCTGCGATCCTGATGCTGGGCTTCAAGCCGCAGCAGCTGACGGACATCGCGCCGACGCTGGCGCATCTGAACCCGGCCATCTTGCTCTCGATCCTGGCGGGCGTGGAGGAAGAGACGCTTGCCGCCCAAATCCCGGCGGGCGCGGTCGTGCGGATGATGCCCAATCTGCCGGTCGCGATCGGGCAGGGCGTTACCGCTCTTTATACCCGCTCCCCAGACAGCGCCGTCCGTGACGCCGCCGAGGCGCTGGCCCGTCCGCTCGGCCTGGCCCCCTGGGTGGAGGACGAGGCGCGGTTCGACGCCGTTACCGCGCTGGCGGGGTGTGGCCCTGCCTTTGTGTTCCGCTTCATCGATGCGATCGCGCAGGCGGGCATCGGGCTGGGGCTGGCACCCGAACTGGCGCAGCAATTGGCGTTGGCCACCGTGGACGGGGCAGGGGCCATGGCGATTACGGCCGATGCTCCGCCATCCGTGCTGGCGGACCGCGTGGCGAGCCCCGGCGGCTCGACCCGCGAGGGACTGAACGTGCTGGACATGGACGATGCGCTCAAGCGGCTCATGGCCGATACGCTGAAGGCGTCCGAACGGCGTAATCGCGAAATGGCGCAAGCCGCGCGTGGCTGATTTTTAGTTCACGCGAAGCCGCGACGGCGCGAAGAGATTTTTGCGAGCGGAACAGCGATGGATGAGGAGTTAGATTGCTGATGGCAATCTCATCATTTCATCCGCTTGGGGTAAAAGGCCTGGCGGGGCGCTGCTCGTAACATCTCCGCGCCCTCTGCGCCTCCGCGCGAAACCCAAACTTCTTCGCGCGAGCCCTATCACCCGTCGTTGGAGCGCAGATCCTCGATCCGGGCGCGCTCGTTCTCGGGGATGAACCCCTCCAGCACCGTCCAGAACCCCGTCACCGCCTGCTGCCCCGCGCGCGCATAGGCCTTGGACAGTTTCTCGCGCAGGGCGTCGAACAACTCCGCCTCCATCGCGGCCCCAGCCGGGGTCAGCCGCAACAGCCGCTGGCGCCGATCGCGGTCGCCGGGTCGCGTCTCGATCAGGTCGCGCGTCGCCAGTTCGTTGAGCACGCGGCCCAGCGACTGTTTGGTGATCGCCAGCAGCGATAGGAGTTCGCTGACCGTCATGTCGGGCTTGCGGGCCATGAAATAAAGCGCACGGTGATGGGCACGGCCCAGCCCCTGCGCGGCGAGACCGCGATCGATCGAGCGCACGAGATGGCTATTGCCGAAATACAGCAATTCCATACCCCTACGGAGTTCTGGTTCACGGAGAAACTGTGCCGATGCGGACTGGTTCGAGGCAGCCATGTTGACCCGTCTACTCACACGCCCTAGGCCACGGCAACCCAAAACAGAGAGATGATCATGGAAGCGCATCAATCCCTTACGTTTCGGTTCGATCCTTGCCAGACCCCGGTCGAGGCGAGCGAGCGGTCGGCGCGTCTGGTAGACCCCGGTTTCGGGCGCGTTTTCACCGATCACATGGCCCTGATCCGCTATAGCGACGACAAGGGCTGGCATGATGCGCAGATTACCGCACGTGTGCCCTTGAGCATCGATCCGGCCGCCTCGGTCCTGCATTATGCGCAGGAAATCTTCGAGGGCATGAAGGCCTATCGCCTGGCCGATGGCGGCACCGCGCTGTTCCGGCCTGAGGCCAATGCCCGCCGTTTCCAGGATTCGGCGCGTCGCATGGCGATGCCCGAACTGCCCGAGAACCTCTTCCTCGAATCGGTCGAGCGGCTGGTCGAGATCGAGCGTAACTGGATTCCCGAGCAGGATGGCGGCGCGCTGTACCTCCGTCCCTTCATGTTCGCCAGCGAGGTGTTCCTGGGCGTGAAGCCCTCGGCCGAATATCTCTACATGGTCATCGCCTCGTCGGTGGGCGCCTATTTCAAGGGCGGTGCGCCCGCCGTGTCGATCTGGGTGAGCCAGGGCTACACCCGTGCAGCGCCCGGCGGCACCGGCGCGGCCAAGTGCGGCGGCAACTACGCGGCCAGCCTGCTCGCGCAGAAGGAAGCGATCGCCAATGGTTGCGATCAGGTGGTCTTCCTCGACGCGGTCGAGCGCCGCTGGGTCGAGGAACTGGGCGGCATGAACGTCTTCTTCGTGTTCGATGACGGCAGCCTGGTGACGCCGCCGCTGACCGGCACGATCCTGCCCGGCATCACCCGCGATTCGATCCTGACCATCGCCCGCGCCCAAGGCCTGACCGTACGCGAAGAGCCCTATGCCATCGACCAATGGCGCGCCGATGCCGCCAGCGGTCGCCTGGTCGAGGCCTTCGCCTGCGGCACCGCCGCCGTCGTCACCCCGATCGGCAGCGTCGCCGAGCCCGCGGGTCGCTTCACCATCGGTAGCGGCGGCCCCGGCCAGCTGACCACGCGCCTTCGCGAACAGCTCGTGTCGATCCAGCGCGGCCAGGCCCCTGACCCGCACGGCTGGATGCGCCGCCTGGGCTGACATTTCCCCTGTTTTGGGGCTTTTCAAGAACGGCGCGCCGGGTATAAGGCGCGCCTCTCCACTGGGGCGTCGCCAAGCGGTAAGGCAACGGTTTTTGGTACCGTCATACGCAGGTTCGAATCCTGCCGCCCCAGCCACCGCCGATCTCACTGTCCACAAGGCAAGGCACTGAGTTCGCGGCTATATTTCATAAAAAGTGGTAGGACACGGTCGGCCAAATTGGGCCATTTTGGGACACCTATTGTGTCACAAATCCTGTGTCTTCACTGTCTCCGGGCGAGGTTTTGTGTCCGGTTTGTGCCCGGCTCTGTGTCCGATTTGTGGCCTCGCAATGAGGTCGATTCGTGTCAAAGCTCACTGCAACCATTCTTGCTGCCCACTCGGTCGGATCGCTCAGCGATACGCAAACGCCCGGCCTGACGCTCGACGTTACCCCCGGCGGCAAAAAGCTGTGGCGGTTCAAGCGCCGCGTTCCTGCCCGCGATCTTGATGGCCAACCGTCCCGCGACGCCGGGGTGATCGTCAAACAATCGGGCGGCACCTATCCGGCGACGAACCTTCAGGCTGCGCGCCGATGGGCTGGAACGATCAACGCTGAGGTCGAAGCCGGGCGCGATCCGGGGAAGGCGCGCCGTGAGGCCAAGCGGATCGAAATCATGACCGTCACGGCGGCTCACCGTCTTTATATGGTCGCCGTGGGGAAGGGGACTGCGTCGCGTGAGCGGCGAGTTCCCAAGCCCCGCACGGTCAAAGACAAGCTCGCCATTTTCACCCGCGACATCGAGCCCCGGATTGGTGCGAAATCCGTCTACGAGGTGAAGGAGAGCCATTTGGTCGCGATGGTGAAGGCGAAGGCGATGGTCGCGCCTGTCCGCGCCAACCGGTTGATCGCCGAACTCAAGGTCTTCTTCAATTGGTGTTGCTCACTGGACGCCAGCGACAGCATCGCGCTTGAGGTCAATCCCGCGACCCGGCTCCATCAGCTTGCGACCGATGAGACGGTTGACGCGCATGGCAACCGCAAAAATACGCGCACGCTCTCGGATGCAGAGATTGGGTTGTTCTTTCAGGCGCTGGCCGTTGAGCGAGAGACATATCGCAGGGGTTTCGCTCTCATGCTCCTGACCGCGTGCCGCATTCAGGAAATCGCTCAGGCCAAGGCGTCATCTATACGCGATGGCGTCTGGTATCGTGAGGCCAGTGACGTGAAGAACGGTGAGGATCACGCGATCCCCTTGGGAGCATGGGGGCGTGCATTGGCGATCGGCGGATCAGAATGGGTCCTGCCCTGTGAACGCGACGCGAACAAGCCGCAGCGCTACGTCTGGTATAAAGTCCGTGATCGCCTCATCAAGCGCATGACCGAGGCGAATGGCGGTCCTGTCGGGCACTGGAAGCCGCATGACCTTCGGAGGACTGTAAGGTCGAATACCCGGCGATTTGGCATCGACCACCTGACTGCTGAGGCGATGTTGGCCCACAAGCTCCCTGCGGGCGTCGAGCGCATCTATGACCGCCACGACCCCATTGACGATCTGCGGCGTGCCTATGGCGCTTGGGAGGCCCATTTGGCGGCAATCGTTCGGGAGGCCGGTCTAGGTGAGGTCTTCGGCCTTCCGGCCCCTCAAGAGGCGGAGATAGCGGAAGCGGCCTAGTTGTAAGCGGGCCCCGGATTTTGGGGTCCGCTCACAGCCAGAATGACCTTCAAGATGGAGCACCAGTAAATTCAATAAAAATGCACTTCGCATAATGCTCTACGGCGTATTTTTATGAAAGTAGGAAATCAAATCGCTGCCGTAGTAGTGACCACTGGCGATACTCGTTAATGTCCGCTTTGCGACTTTCGACTAACAATGTAAGGTCGTCGTCGTCCAGTGCTATGATGTAACCCCGCCCATCAAGTGCGGTATCTCTGCATCTTTTTTGAAATAAAGCTTTATTTTTAAAATTTCTGCAAACTATAATTCCAAATTCACCGCGACTTCGGCCAAATCGCCCTGAAAGTTGATCAAGCTCGGGGTTTGCAACTTCATTCCCGTAATTCTTGCATTCCACAAATACCTGAGGTGCCATGTAATGCTTCGAAAGCCATGAGAAAAATCCTACCATGGCCATGTTGGTGTATTTTATATCCAACCTTTTCCGTCCATCGTGTATCTCAGGTTGGTAGATTGGATGGTTGAGGTCAGGATAGAATAGGGCGGTTAAAAGTGATTCGATTGCTTTTTCATAGCTGGCTGCCACTTCTGCCCCGGTAGGTAGTGATCGGACAGCCATCAGAAGGCCATCCCAATCCGTCGCAGGGGCTTGCTCAACCCCCTCCAAATCCTCATGGCTTAGGGGCATAAACGGCTGGCCACGTTTGTCACGCTTGTATTCTTCCAAAATACTTGGATACTTGAAAGTCTGCGCGACAACCGCCTTTTTGTCACCCCCATACTTCTCAATAAGGTCTGTTTTGTGAACCTTGGGAGCTTTTTTTACCATTTTAACGAGAGATGACCCAGCCTTTATCTCCTCTTTTTGCATATGCTCAAGAAGATAGTGCCTGTAGTATTCGTTCATATCATACAGAGGAGTTCGGCGGACTATTGCTTTAGGAACTAGGGCTGAGACTCAAT
>NZ_LDTE01000003.1 GCF_001476905.1 Sphingomonas sanguinis
TCATCCTGATCCACACGCCAGTGAATCAGGAAAACTGTCACCACTCAAGATGCTGATTGGGTTTGGACCCTACACCCTGCCAAAATCAGTACAGCGGCCGCACCGCAGGCCAAGAACATGGTCATCAATGATATTCCCCATATAACAGCATCTGCGTTTCAGCAGCCCGGCGCACTACCAGGCTTTTGATCCTCTGCCCGCGGGAATAGACGTGCTTTGACAGTTCGACCGCAGCATCTTTCGGACGATGTTGGTTGATCAAAGCGGTAGTCCTTTTCCATCCACCGCCGGGATTATAGGCTTAAGAAACCAGCGCATCGAATTCATATTGGTGCAGCGGGATTTTGATCGCGCGCCGCACCATGGCTTCATAGTGCCCGACAATGTTGGCCAGTAGGGCGGCCTGTTGCGTGTCGGACAGATTGATCGCATCCTTATTGGCGCGAACGAAATCACCCGCTGCACGGCCACTTTTCCCTGCCCCTTCCGCAACGCGTTCAGCGGCAGCGGGATCGACCCCAAAGATGGATTTCAGATCATTGGCGACCTGCGCCCGACAACGGTCTTTCATATCGTATCCCGGACCGAGTGTAACACCACTCCCCATACTGGGGTGATGAAGGCGATTGCTGACCCCAGGCTGCGTTTCATGGCGGACAATGAAGAGTCGCCCCTGCGCCGACATCCGCATGCCCGCCACAGGCGCGACCGTGCCCGACTGAGCGGGCTGATACTCCGCTCGCCGCAAAGCGGGTTGTACGGCGGGTCGAATGGAGACTGGCACAACCTGGGGTCCAGCAAACTGCTTCTTGACCCACGCCAAAATAGCATCCTCCGCAGCCTTTAGCGCGCCCATCATCTGGGTTAAGGCAGAAGGCTGACCGGTCGTATTGGCTTTTACAGACTTTTGGGCAAACAGCGCCCCCAACGTCTTGGGCCCTGCTATGCCGTCTGGCGGGAATCACCCAAGCCGACGCTGGGCTATGCGCACGGCGCGCTCTTTTCGAGGACCGAAGCGTCCATCAACTTCGACCTCAGGTACGAAGACCTTCAGCTTATTTTGAAGGGCGCGAACATCATCGCCATGCTGACCAAGCTTCAGGTAACGCATAGGGCTCCCCCTAACTCGTGCCCGACAGCGCCTTTCTGATTGCTGCGTTCCACGCGCTAATGCCCCTGTCCGATCGGCACCGCCAGCCAAGACGTTCATCCCACTGAAAGCCCGCGCAACGGATGATCCCGCCTCTCGGTTATAACGGACACAACAGCTTACGGAGTTTGCCGCGATGACCCTGGTGTCACGAACCACCCTTGCCCTGCCGCTCTTCGCCGCGCTCGCCTTGTCCGCTTGCGACCGCCCCCAGGGTACGTCGATCACCGTCAACAGCTCGGACGGTGAGACGGTGGCGTCGGTCGATGGCAAGTCGGGCGAGGTGAAACTGGCGCTTCCGGGCTTCCAGGGGGCGTTCAAGCTGCCCAAGGTCTCGCTGGAGGCCGATAATTTCGAGCTGAACGGCGTGCATCTCTATCCGGGCTCGACGATCCGTAACGTCGATGTCGGCAATGGCCGCGACAAGGCGTTCACCATGACCTTCGACAGTCCCGCCGCCCCCGCCACCGTGCGCGGCTGGTTCCAGGAGAAGATGGGCGAGGCCGATTTCACCCTGACCGACCAGGGCGGCACGCTGGTCGGCAAGACGGCCGAGGAAAAGCCCTTCCGGCTGGACCTGCGCTCGGCGGGCGGCGACCGATCGACGGGGACGATCACGTTAGGCGGATAACCTCCCCTGTTCGCGGATGACGGGTGCGTTATATAAGTGGCAGCCTATTCGATTTTCTGGACATATTGCCATGACCGACACCCGCTCCGCCGAGGTTCCGACGCTCAGCCTCGCCGATCAGGACCGCGATCCCGAAGGCTTCGCCGCCGCGCTGGGTGAATCGTTCGAGCGGTTCGGCTTTGCCATCGTCGCCGATCACGGCGTCCCCGGCGACCTGATCGACCGCGCCTGGGCGCAGACCAAGGCGCTGTTCGACCTGCCTGAGGAGGAGAAGCGCGGCTATCACGTCCCCGGCGGCGGCGGCGCGCGCGGCTATACGCCGTTCAAGACCGAGATCGCCAAGGATGCCAAGGTCGTCGACCTCAAGGAATTCTGGCATGTCGGCCGCGAACTGCCCGAGGGGCACCCTTATGCCGACCGGATGCCCGCCAATATCTGGCCCGACCGGCCGGAGGGGTTCCGCGAGGATTTCATCGCGCTCTTCTCGGCCTTCGACAAGGCGGGCGACCGGCTGCTCTCGGCGATCGCGCGGCATCTGAAGCTCGATCCGCACTGGTTCGACCCGGCGGTGAAGGACGGCAATTCGGTCCTGCGCCTGCTCCACTATCCGCCGATCCCCGCCGATGCCGAGGGCGTGCGGGCGGGTGCGCATGAGGATATCAACCTCATCACCCTGTTGCTGGGCGCCGAGGAGGCGGGCCTGGAACTGCTCGACCGCGACTCGGGCGAGTGGCTGGCGATCCGTCCGCCCGAGGGGGCGATGGTGGTCAATGTCGGTGACATGCTGCAGCGGCTGACCAACCATGTCCTGCCCTCGACCACGCACCGCGTCGTCAACCCGCCGGTCGAGCGGCGCGGCTTCTCGCGCTATTCGATGCCGTTCTTCCTGCATCCAGCGCCGGATTTCCTGATCAAGACGCTGCCGGGGACGGTGAGCGAAGGGCACCCGGATCGGTATCCGGAGCCGATCACCGCGCATGACTATTTGTTCGAGCGGCTGGTGGAGATCGGGTTGATCAAGAAGTAATTTCGGGCGGATCGCCTGGGGCCTGCCCTCCCCCATCCCCTCCCGCTTGCGGGAGGGGAGCGGCAAGACCAGCGGTTTGGCCTCTATTCCCATAGTTTGTACCGGCCACGCCCCTCCCCCAGGCGAGTTTCAGGTCGGTCATGCCCCCGGCATGACCTAAACGATGCGGGGCATAGTTTACCTGAAACTGGGTTGGGGGAGGGAAAGGTGCCTCGCAGAGACCTCCCCCCAATAAATCACCCCAAAATATGCATCAGCAGCGGCTGCCCGACTAGGCTCTGGCTGCCACGCAACCGCTCCAGCGCCTGCGCCACCGCACGCTCGGGCCCTTCATGCGTCACGATCGCGATCATCACCCCGCCATCCGCGGCCTCGCCGCGCTGGATCAGGCTTTCGATCGACACGCCCGCATCGCGCATCGCGGCGGCGATCTCGGCCAGCACGCCGACCTTGTCCTGCACGGTGAAGCGCAAGTAAGCGCGGCCGCGCCGCTCGCCGCTGTCGGCCTTGGTCGCCGCGGTCAGCTCGTGCGCGGGCATGGCGAAGGATGCGCCATATTCACCGCGCGCGATGTCGATCAGGTCGGCGACCACCGCGCTGGCGGTCGGGCCATCGCCCGCACCCGCGCCCTGGAACAGCAACCGGCCGACGAAATTGCCCTCGGCGACGACCGCATTGGTCGATCCGGTGACATGCGCCAGCGGATGGTCGAGCGGCACGAGGTGCGGATGCACCCGCTGGAACAGGCCATGCGGCCCCTCCTCCGCCACGCCGACCAAGCGAACCCGGTAGCCCAGCGACGCCGCCTGCGCGATATCGGCGGCCAGCACATGGCGCACGCCAGCGATCGCGACGTCACCGAATGCCGGCTGAGTGCCAAAGGCGATGGCGGCCAGGATCGACAGCTTGTGCGCCGCATCCACGCCGTCGATGTCGAAGCTGGGATCGGCTTCGGCATAACCCAGAGCCTGCGCTTCCGCCAAAACCTCGGCGAAGTCGCGGCCTTCGGCTTCCATCTTCGACAGGATGAAATTGCAGGTGCCATTGAGGATGCCGTAAACCCGCGCGATGGCATTGGCCGCCGCGCCCTCGCGCAGGCCCTTGATGACCGGAATGCCACCCGCGACGGCTGCCTCGAACTTCAGCGCGGCGTTCGAGGCTTCCGCCTTCTGCGCGAGCTCCAGCCCGTGATGTGCCAGCATCGCCTTGTTGGCGGTGACGAAGCCGCGTCCGGCGTCGAGCGCGGTCCGCGCCAGGGTCAGCGCGGGGCCGTCCGATCCGCCGATCAGCTCGACCACCACATCGGCATCGGGGTGCGAGGCCAACGCGGCGGTATCGTCCACCCAGGCGAAGCGCGACAGGTCGACGCCCCGGTCCTTGGTCCGGTCGCGCGCGGAGACGGCGACGATCTCGATCGGGCGACCGGCACGCCGGGTAATCAGGTCACGGTTCGCGTCGAGCAGGCGAATGACGCCGCCTCCCACCGTGCCCAGCCCCGCCAAAGCCACCCGCAATGCGTCGCCCATAATTTCGTCCTGTATCCCGAGCGTGTTGTTGAGATGTGGCGGGTAGCGGATAGAAATGGTCTCTGTCGAGCCATACCGCGACCTTTTATTGCTCGAAACCGACAAAGTCGCTAAAGGCCGCGCATGATCTCCCCCGATTTCGTGGTCATCGATGTCGAGACCGCCTGTTCGCGTACCAGCAGCATCTGCCAGATCGGCATCGTCGGCTATGCGGCGGGGGTGGAGGTGCTCGCCTATGAGACGCTGGTCGACCCGTGCGACGAGTTCAGCGGCTTCAACATCGGCATTCACGGCATCCGGCCCGAACATGTGCTGGGCAAGCCGACCTTTGCGATGCTGCACCCCGAGCTGGCCGGGCATCTGGGCGGCCGGGTGACGGTGGCACATTCGGGGTTCGACAAGGGCGCTCTGGGCCGGGCGTGCGAGCGCGACGCGCTGCCTCCGATCACCGCGCGCTGGCTGGACAGCGTGACCATCGCCCGCCGCGCCTGGCCCGATCTGCCCAACCACAAGCTCAACACGCTGGCGGCGTTCCTGGAGCTGGACCACCATCATCACGACGCGCTGAGCGACGCGCGCGCGGCGGGCCAAGTGGTGCTACGCGCGATGGCGGAGACCGGGCTGGGGCTGGCCGACTGGTTCACCCCGCCGCCCTCGGCCAGAGCACGGGCGCGGGCCAAGGGCTGACCTACCGCTTGGCATGCCGGAACGGGTCTATGGCTCCAGATGCCCCTGAGGGCCCGGGCCATCCAAAGCGATCGGCACGCGGCGGCTCTTGTCGCGGGACTTGTCGACCAGTTTGCTGATCCCGATCCGCGCCTCGTTGGCGAGCATCAGCGCAGGCGTCAGCACATCGAACCCTACCTGACACCCGCCCTGCAATGCGGCGCACGGGATAGACGCCGCGCGCAGTGCATCCGCCCCCGTCATGTCGGGATTGGACGGAGTCGGCCCCGTTGGCACTTCATCCCCCAATCGGGGTGCACGGTCATTGGCCTGGCGACGGCCACAGACGATGATGTCCTGCTCGGTGCCCGCCGAAGCCGGGCAGGGATCGCGCGCCAGGATCGAGAAGCGCTGCGCGCCGGGGCCCGGCGGCGGCAGGGGGACGGCGGGCTCTGCCTGGAGCGCGATCAGCAGCAACGGGATCATCGGCGGCGTCCTTCTGTCACGGCGCGGGCTTGCGAAGGGTCATGCCCCCATTGCCGGGCGGGTTCGTGTCCATCGTCACGCCCGCAAAGCCGCCGCCGACCAGGAACGGCGACATGTCCTTGATCGGCGTGCTCCGCGCGAGCAGCCGGGTGCGTTCCTCCATCACCCCCTCATGCCGCCGGTCGCCGGGTTCGGGCGGCACGTCGAAGGGGATGCGGAACCGGTCGGCATTACGACGGCCGCAGACAGTCAGGTCGGTGCTGTTGGGATTGTAGACGCAGCGTATCTCGACACTGGTCAGCTGCCGGGTCCTGGCCACGATCATATCCACGGAAGGGGATGGTGGCGGGGGCGGCGACGCATCCTCGCCCTGCCCCAGCATTGCGGCCATCGCTACGACCAGCATCGTCACGCCCATGACGTCCTCCCGCCATCGCAGGCGCCGATGCGGCACTGGCTGGCGACTGATCTTGCCATGCGTGGTGGCCGACCGCCAGCGGCTTTGCGATCCCGGTCGAGAGGCGCGTTCCCAGGCTCAGGGTTCGAGATGCCCTCGCGGTTCCGGCCCATCCAGCGTGATGGGCACGCGGTTACTCTTGTCACGGTGCTTGTCGACGAGCTTGCTGATCCCAATCCGCGCCTCATTGGCGAGCAGCAGCGCCGGGCGCTTGAGATCGAGTTGGCTCATGCAGCCCCACTGGGTCGCCGCGCAGCTCGGCCCCGCCCGCAAGGCGCCGATACCCGTCATATAAGGGTTGCTCGGCGTCGGTCCGCTCGGCCCCGTATCGGGGAGTTCGGGCAACCGATCATCGGTCTGCCGCCGGCCGCATACGACGATATCCTTCGCATTTCCCGCTGACACGGGACAAGGATCGCTCAGCAGGATGGAAAAGCGTTCCGTCCCCGGCCGGGGTGGCGGCGGCACGGATGCGGCCTGCACGGCGAATAGCAAGAGGGACAGCATCGGCGATCGATCCCCAAGAGTGATGGTCCGCTGTCGAGGCTATCGACCGCCGTGCTCTCAATCAATTGCGGTGCGAAAGAGCGTGCGGGGTTTGCTGGTGCAATATTTGTCGCCGACCACCGCGCAATAAGTGCCGTTATTGGCGAAGGCCCTTGCCTTGGAGTCGACAGCGACGCCGTGATCGGGCGCGAGGCGATACGGGGAAGGACGCTTGCCGCCTTGGCAGGTCGACAGGGTGCACGCAGGCGTCAACCGGGGCAGCGTCAGTCCCTGCTCCCCATCGGACGCAGGAGCGACCAGTAACAGCAACAACGGCACCATCGTCCTTCTCCCCTATTATTTCGCCCCAACGATCCTCGCCTGCGGCGAGCCGTCAGTCCTGGACGACCGGCCCTATGCCCAGCCGAGCTATCTCGATCGCGGGGCAGCGGTCCATGACGACCTTCAGCCCGGCCGCCTCGGCCCGTGCGGCGGCTTCGTCGTTGACCACGCCCAGCTGCATCCAGATCGCCTTGGCCCCGATCGCGATAGCCTCGTCCACGATCGCGCCCACGGAATCGGAGCGGCGGAAGATGTCGACGATGTCGATGGAGTCGCCCAGCTGGCCCAGTTCGCGAAAGACGAATTCGCCATGCACATGTTCGCCGGTGATTTGCGGATTGACCGGGATCACCCGGTAGCCGTGATCCTGCAACCGCTTCATCACGCCATAGGAAGGACGGTCGGGACGATCCGACGCACCGACCAGCGCGATGGTCCGCGCCGTCGTCAGCAGCTCGCGAATATCCTCATCGGCGGTCAACGGCATTGGTGGTCCCCTTCGTCACCGCCCGTGCCGGATATGTCCCTGCAAAAGCGGCGGTCTGTCGCGCTCCAACGCCCCGCCGCCCCGCCGGTTTCATCACAGACGGTCGAGTGCCTCCGCCACCTTCGCCGCGAGCGGGGCAAACACCATATCGTCCTCCCCCGCCGCCGGGGGCTGACCCGCGTCCGACGCGGTGCGAATCGCGATGGTCAGCGGCACCCGGCCCAGGAACGGGATGCTCAGCTCCACCGCCGCCGCCTCCGCGCCGCCCGACCCGAACGGGTCGGAGATGCCGCCGCAATGAGGGCAGCAATAGCCCGCCATATTCTCGACCAGCCCGAGGATCGGCACGCCCGCCTTTTGGAACAAGTCGATGGCCCGGCGCGCATCGATCAGCGCCAGGTCCTGCGGCGTCGACACGATCACCGCGCCCGCCGGGCGATGCTTCTGCACCATGGTCAGCTGTACGTCGCCGGTGCCGGGCGGCAGGTCGAGCACCAGCAGCTCCGTCGCGCCCCAGTCACCATCGACCAGCTGGCTGAGCGCGCCCGCCGCCATCGGTCCGCGCCACGCGATCGCCTTATCGGGCTCGACCAGCTGGCCCATCGACAGGAGCGACACGCCATAGGGCGTGGCCACGGGTTGCAGCTTGCCGTCCTGCGCGACCGGCTTCACCCCCTCGGCCGCCATCAGACGCGGCTGCGACGGGCCATAGATATCGGCATCGACCAGACCCGTCTTGCGGCCGCTGCGCGCCAGCGCGATGGCGAGATTGGCCGACAGGGTGGATTTGCCCACCCCGCCCTTGCCGCTGGCGACCGCGACGATGCGACGCTCGCGCTTCTCGGCGGTCAGGACGACGCGGACATCCTCGACGCCCGGCTGCATCGCGGCAGCCTTCACCTCTTCCTCCAGCGCGTGGCGCGCCGCGCCGTCCAGGCCCGTCGTGTCCAGGACGACGCCCGCCCGCGCGCCCTCCATCCGCACATTCGCGCGCTTGCCCGCCACCGCGGCGACCGCCGCCTTTACCGTCTCGATCATGCTCATGGCGGCCAGATAGGATGCGAAGCGCGGCTTGGCACTGTTTTTGTCGGCGAACCGTTCCTATAACGATGAGCATGAGAAAGCTGACGGGCTGGTTTCGACGCCCCCCCATTCTTGCCGCCGAAACGCCAAAGGGCCCCTGGGGCGGGTCCGGCGAGGACTCGGATGGCGGTCCCCGCAACCCCTGGGCCGTGCCGCCGGGCGGCCGCAAGCCCGCGGCGAAACCCACCGCGCTGGATGAATTCATCCGCAAGGCGCGTGGTTCGGGCGGCGGCGGTCCGGGTGAAGGCCCCGGCAATGGCGGCGGCTTTGGGGGGATTCCGGGCGCACCCGGCGGCCGGGCGCTCTGGGCGATCGGGGCGGCGATCATCGTCGCGGTCTGGGTGCTCTACACCTCGATCCATCCGATCGGGCCGCAGCAGCGCGGCGTCGTCACCTATTTCGGGCGCTATACCGGCATCCTCGAACCCGGTATCCAGATCACCGCCCCGGCCCCCATCGCCAGCGTCCGTGTGCTGGACGTGCAGAAGATCCGCACCGAGAATTTCCCGGAAGGGTCTGGCGAAAATCTGGTCCTGACCGGGGACCAGAACATCATCGACCTCAGCTATTCGGTGCGCTGGGACATCGCCAATCCGCGCGACTTCGCCTTCCGCCTGGCCCAGCCGCAGGAAACCGTGCGCGCCGCCGCCGAAAGCGCAATGCGCGCGGTGATCGCCGAGACCACGCTCGACCAGGCTCTGGGTTCGGGCCGGACCAATATCGGCCAGCGGGTGCAGGAACTGACCCAGTCGATCCTGAACGAATATCGCTCGGGCGTGCGCATCCAGGGCGTCGAGATCAAGCAGGCCGCGCCGCCACAGCAGATCGTCGACGACTTCAACAAGGTGACGGCGGCGCAGCAGCGTGCGGTGGCCGACGTCAACCAGGCCAAATCCTATGCCCAGCAGGTCGTCGCCAAGGCGCAGGGTGAGGCGGCGCAGTTCGACAAGGTGTACGAACAATATCGCCTGGCCCCCGAAGTGACCCGCCGCCGCATGTATTACGAGACCATGGAGGCCGTGCTGGCCAAGGCCGACAAGACCATCGTGGAAGCGCCGGGCGTGGTCCCCTATCTGCCGCTGTCCAAGGCGACGCCCCGGCCGCTGCCGCCCGAAATCACGGCGACGGCCCCGGCCACGCCGAATCCCACGCCCAGCCAGGGAGGCGGCCAGTGAACGGCCTGACCCTTCGCAACCCGATCGTGGCGGCCGTCGCGCTGCTGGTCGCGGTGATACTCGCGGCGGCGACCTTCTCGATCGTGCGCGAGACGCAGCAAGCGGTGATCTTCCGCTTCGGGCAGCCGCGGCTGGTCGTGAACGGCTATCGCCCCGGCGAGGATATCGGCAACAGCGGGGCGGGCCTGATCGCGCGCATCCCGTTCGTCGACCGCATCGTGTGGGTCGACAAGCGCGTGCTCGACCTCGACCTGGAAAAGACCCAGGTGCTGTCGACCGATCAGCTGCGCATGAATGTCGATGCCTTTGCCCGTTTCCGCGTGATCAACCCGCGCCGCATGCTGGCGACGGCGGGCAGCGTGGACGGCGTCATCAACCAGCTGCGCCCGATCTTCGGCTCGGCGCTTCGCAACGAACTGGGCAAGCGGCGCTCGTCCGAGCTGCTCAGCCCGGAGCGCGGCCAGGTGATGGACGCGATCCAGGTCCGGCTGGACCGGATCGCGCGCCAGTACGGCGTGCAGATCGTCGACGTGCGGATCAAGGAAGCCGAACTGCCGTCGGGCACGCCGCTGCAAAGCGCGCTCGCCCGGATGCAGACCGCACGCCAGCAGGAGGCGATCACCATCGCCGCGCAGGGCCAGAAGCAAGCGCAGATCGTGCGCGCCGACGCCGATGCGCAGGCGGCGCAGATTTATGCGCAGGCGTTCGGCAAGGATGCGGGCTTCTATGATTTCTACCGCGCCATGCAGTCCTATCGTCATACCTTCGGCGCGGACGGCACCAATCAGGAACGCGGCGCGACCCAGATCATTCTGTCGCCCGAGAACAGCTATTTGAAGGAATTCACCGCGCCGGGCCGATAGGTGGAATTTCCACCTTTCCGCTCGTTCATATTCAAGCGTCGTTCAGCCAAACCGTGACAAATAGGCCACGGTCAAACTGAATTTTTTCTTTGAGAGGACCCCAGCCCAGTGCGTTACGCCTACGCCATTACCAGTGCGCTCCTCCTCGGTGGCGCGACCGCGACCCTGGCCCTTCAGCCCGGCACCGCCCAGGTCGCGCAAAACGAACCCGGCGCGATCCAGGCGGTCGCCCCCCGTGCCGGCGCGCCGATGAGCTTTGCCGACATGGTCGCCAAGCTCCAGCCGGCCGTCGTCAACATCTCGACCAAGCAGTCGATCACGGTGAAGCAGCAGGCCAACCCGTTCGCGGGTACGCCGTTTGAGGGCTTTTTCGGCATGCCCGGCGGCGGCGGTGGCGGACAGCCCCGCAAGCAGGAAGGCGCCTCGCTGGGGTCGGGCTTCCTGATCTCGCCCGACGGCTATATCGTCACCAACAACCACGTCATCGCGCCAGGGGCGCAGGGTGCGTCGGTCGATTCGATCACCGTCACGCTCAACGACCGCAAGGAATATACCGCCAAGGTCGTCGGTCGTGACGAAACCTCCGACCTCGCCGTCCTGAAGATCGATGGCAAGAACCTGCCCTTCGTCCGCTTCGGCGATTCATCGCGGGCGCGGCCGGGTGACTGGGTACTGGCGATCGGCCAGCCCTTCGGCCTGTCGAGCACGGTGACCGCCGGTATCGTCTCGGCCGTCCACCGCGTGACCGGTCAGGGCGGCGCGAACGATCGCTTCATCCAGACCGATGCGGCGATCAACCAGGGCAATTCGGGTGGCCCGATGTTCGACATGAACGGCAACGTCATCGGCATCAACAGCCAGATCTATTCGCAGTCGGGCGGCAATATCGGCATCGGCTTCGCCATCCCGGCCGAAGACGCCAAGCCGATCGTCGATCGATTGATGAAGGGCGAAAAGATCGAACGCGGCTATCTCGGCGTGCAGATCGGTGGTCCGGTCACCGACGATGTCGCCGCGTCGCTCGGCATCCCCAAGAACCAGGGGGAAATCATCGCCAAGGTCGAGCCCAATGGCCCCGCCGCCAAGGCAGGCCTGAAGGCGTTCGACGTGGTGACCAAGGTCAACGGCCAGGCCGTGACGCCCGAGCAGACCCTGTCCTATCTGATCGCCAATGTTCAGCCGGGTGGCCGTGTCCAGCTGGAGGTGCTGCGCGGCGGCAAGCCGGTGTCGCTGACCGCGACCGCCGCGACGCGTCCGTCCAACGAGGCGCTGGCGGCGCAGCTGGGCGACGGTGCCGACGCCTTCCCCGACAGCGACGACGATGCGCAGGTGGCACCGACCGCCGGGGGCGGGCTGGGCCTGTCGGTTCAGCCGCTGACCCCCGCCATCGCGCGGGCGATTAACGTCGATCCGTCGACCCAGGGCGTGGTGATCGCGGCGGTCGATCCGTCGAGCGATGCCGCGGGTAAGCTGAAGCGCGGCGACGTCATCAGCGCGATCAATGGCACCCCCGTGCGCACGGCCGAGGACGTCCAGCGCGTCGTCGCCGCCGCCAAGGCCGCCGGGCGTCCGCAGGTGCTGGCGCAGATCACGCGCGGCAAGATCGCCGACCGTTTGATGCCGCTTCGCATCAAATAAGCCCGGCCTTGATCGGCTGAACGCAAAAGGCCGTCGCATCCCCGGGGTGCGGCGGCCTTTTGCTATTCCCGTCCTCGCGCACCGCGATAAGATGCGGGCCATGGACGGTATCTTCATCGGCACAGGCGGCGGCAAGCCACAGGCGATCGACCTCAAGCGCGCGAACCGGCACGGCCTGATCGCGGGCGCGACCGGCACCGGCAAGACGGTGACGCTGCAAACCATGGTCGAGGGGTTTTCGCGCGCCGGGGTGCCCAGCTTCGTCGCGGACGTGAAGGGCGACCTGTCCGGCCTGGGGCTGGCCGGATCGGCGCTGGGCAAGACCCATGCGGCCTTTTCCGCGCGCGCCGCCGAACTGGGCATGACCGACTGGGCCTATGAGGCTGCCCCCGTGCAATTCTGGGACCTGTTCGGCACGCAGGGGCATCCGGTCCGCGCCACCGTGTCGGAAATGGGACCGCTGCTCCTCGCCCGGATGATGGGGTTGAACGAGACGCAGGAGGGTGTGCTGACCATCGCCTTCCATCTCGCCGACAAGGAAGGGCTGCTACTCCTCGACCTGGACGATCTTCAGGCGATGCTGGCCGAATGCGCCGCCCGCGCGGACGAGCTGACCACCACCTATGGCAATGTCTCCAAGCAATCCGTTGGCGCGATCCAGCGCGCGCTGCTCCAGTTGCGCACGCAAGGCGCGGAGCATTTCTTCGGCGAGCCCGCGCTCGAACTCGCCGACCTGATCCGCACCGACGAGAACGGGCGCGGCGTGGTCAACATCCTGGCCGCCGACCAGCTGATGGCGAGTCCCAAGCTGTACGCCACCTTCCTCCTGTGGTTGCTGTCCGAACTGTTCGAGCAGCTTCCCGAGATCGGCGACCCCGACAAGCCCAAGCTCGTCTTCTTCTTCGACGAGGCGCATCTGCTGTTCGACGATGCCGCGCCCGCTTTGGTCGACACGATCGAGCGGGTCGTGCGACTGATCCGGTCGAAGGGCGTCGGCGTCTATTTCATCACCCAGAACCCGATCGACGTGCCCGACAAGATCGCCGGGCAGCTGGGCAACCGGGTGCAGCACGCTCTGCGTGCCTTCACCCCGCGCGACCAGGCGGCGGTGCGCTCGGCGGCCGAGACGTTCCGCGCCAATCCCGGCGTCGATGTCGCCACCGCGATCACCGAGCTGAAGGTCGGCGAGGCGCTGGTCTCGCTGCTCCAGCCCGATGGTTCACCCTCGCCCGTCGAGCGTACCCTGATCGCCCCGCCGCGCAGCCGCGTCGGCCCCGCGACGCCCGAGGAGCGCAAGCTACTGGTCGAAACCGATGCGGTCGGCACCAAATACGACCAGGCGGTGGACCGCGAATCGGCCGAGGAATTGCTCGCCGCTAAGACCCAGGAGGCAGCGGCGGCCGCTGCGGAGGCCAAGGCACAGACCGAAGCCGACAAGCAGGCGGCCCAACAGGCCAAGGCCGATGCGAAGGCCGCCAAGGAAGCCGAACGCACCCGCATCGCCGAACAGCGCGAAGCCGCCAACTCCCCCTGGGCCAAGATCGCGACCAGCGCGGCCCGCTCGGCCAGTTCCTCGATCGGGCGACAGGTGGCCAACGAGATCGGCAAGCAGGTGTTCGGCAGTGGCTCGGGGCGGCGATCGAGCAATGCAGGCGGCGGCATCGTCGGCGCGGTGGTGCGCGGGGTGCTGGGGAATCTGTTCCGGGGGTAAGGCCTCTCCCCTCACCCTTACCATCCGCTATGGGAGACGGGCCTCTTTTCTCTCCTAGGGCGAAGAGGAAGGGTTCACTTGATATTTTCTCCATCTGCATGCGCTCGAGCTTGATCCGGGACTAGGAACACAGTCCAAGCGAAGGCCGCCCCCCTCCAAACCACGTCACCCCGGCGAAGGCCGGGGTCCAGGCTCCGCCAAGCCCACGATACGCACGTCGTCGCGGGGGAGGCCAATACACCGCGCCATCAATCATGCATGGCGACTGGACCCCGGCCTTCGCCGGGGTGGGGCGAGATGGGAACGACGCACGCCCCCGCACGGAAACGCTAGGCGCGCGGGCCGCACTCTGCCACATCTGCGCGCATGAGCCGGATTTCCACGACCGACACCCGCCCCGTCGCCGAACTGACCCTGCGCGGCATCGCGCTGGGCGGGATCATCACGCTGCTGTTCACCGCTGCAAACGTCTATCTGGGGCTGAAGGTCGGGCTGACCTTCGCCACCTCGATCCCGGCGGCGGTCATCTCGATGGCGATCCTGCGCTACCTGCCGAACAGTTCGGTACTGGAGAACAACATCGTCCAGACGGTCGCCTCGGCGGCGGGGACGCTGGCGGCGATCATTTTCGTGCTGCCCGGCCTGGTCATGATCGGTTGGTGGCAGGGTTTCCCCTATTGGCTGACCGCCGGGATCACCGCGACGGGCGGCATTCTCGGCGTGATGTTCTCGGTCCCGTTGCGCCGGGCGCTGGTGGTCGACACCGACCTGCCCTATCCCGAAGGCCGCGCCGCCGCCGAAGTGCTGAAGGTCGGTGCCGGCAGCCGCGAGGGCGAGGCGGAGAGCACGACCGGCCTGCGCCTGATCGTCGTCAACGCCATCGCCTCGGCCGGTTTCGCCGTGCTGACCCAGACCAAGCTGGCGGTCGCCGAGGCCGCGGTCTGGTTCCGCACCGGGGCCGGCGCGACCGGCATTTCGGGCGGGCTGTCCTTCGCGCTGATCGGGGTCGGGCATCTGGTCGGCCTGTCGGTCGGTATCGCCATGCTGGCGGGGATCGCCATCGGCTGGTGGGTGGCGCTGCCCATCCTGACCGCCATGGCGCCCTCGACCGGGCCGGTTGCCGAATGGGCGGGCGGCATCTTCAGCCGTGACGTGCGCTTCCTGGGCGCGGGCGTGATCGGCGTGGCGGCGATCTGGACGCTGTTGAAGATCATCCGGCCAGTCGTCGGCGGCATCCGCTCGTCGCTCGCCGCGTCCTCGGCGCGGCGCGACGGCGCGGTGCTGGCGATCGGCGAGCGCGACCTGCCGATCGGCATCGTCGCCGCCGTGGCGCTGGCGACGCTGGTGCCGATCGCGGGGCTGCTCTGGTCGGTGATCGCAGGCGGGCCGCTGGCGGCGTCGGGCGTGGCTCTGATCGGGGGTGCGTTGCTGTTCATCCTGCTCGTCGGCCTCGTGATCGCAGCCGTGTGCGGCTATATGGCGGGGCTGATCGGGGCCTCCAACAGCCCGGTGTCGGGGATCGGTATCCTGTCGGTGCTGGCCGCCGCGCTGCTGCTCGTCGGACTGTTCGGGCGCGGCACGTCTCCTGAGACGACGCAGGCACTGGTCGCCTATGCGCTGATCGTGACCGGTGTCGTGTTCGGCGTCGCGACCATCTCCAACGACAATCTTCAGGACCTGAAGACCGGCGAGCTGGTCGGCGCGACGCCCTGGAAGCAGCAGGTGGCGCTGGTCATCGGCGTCGTCTTTGGCAGTCTGGTGATCCCGCCGGTGCTCGACCTGCTCAATGCGACCTTGGGCTTTGCGGGGACTCCCGGTGCCGGACCGAACGCCTTGTCAGCCCCGCAGGCAGCATTGATTTCGGCGCTGGCCAAGGGCGTGCTGGGTGGCGATCTCAACTGGGCGATGATCGGGGTCGGCGCGGCTGTAGGCGTCGGTGTGATCGTCGTCGACGAAATCTGCGGCAAGCTCGGCTGGTTGCGCCTGCCGCCGCTGGGCGTGGGGCTGGGCATCTATCTGCCCATGTCGGCGACGCTCCCGGTCGTGATCGGTGCCACCATCGGCCATGCCTATGACCGCTGGGCCAAGCGCAGCGCCAACCCGGAAGCCGCCGAGCGGCTGGGCGTGCTCGCCGCGACCGGACTGATCGTCGGAGAAAGCCTGTGGGGTGTCGGCTTCGCCGGGATCGTCTACCTCACCAACTCGGACGCGCCGCTGGCACTGGTCGGCGAGAGTTTCGCTACCCCTGCGCTGGTCGGGGGGACCATCCTGTTCCTGGGGATCGTGGCGGCGCTGTATCGCTATACGCGCCGCCAGGTGCTCAGCCTTCCGCCAGTGGTGCGCTGATCGGTCATTCCTCCCCTGCAAGGGGAGGTGGCAGGCCGCAGGCCTGACGGAGGGGTGTCACGCTACCGAGAGGGTGACACCCCTCCACCATGCTTTGCATGGTCCCCCTCCCCTTGCAGGGGAGGAATAGAGGGGCGTCGTTAGGCCGTTACATAGCGGCCAGCAGCTCGCTGATCTTCACGAACGCGAAGCCGATCGAGCTGTCCGCGATGCCATAGGGCAGGAACAGCGAGTCGCCATGGCGGATCGCTCCGCAGGAATAGACGACGTTGGGCACATAACCTTCGCGATCCTGGTCCTTGGCAGCGAGGATCGGCTGCTTGGTACGGCCCAGCACCTTGGACGGATCATTCTTGTCGAGCAGCGCGGCGCCGATCGAATATTTGCGCATCGCGCCGACGCCGTGGGTCAGCATCAGCCAGCCCTCGTCCACCTCGATGGGCGGGCCGCAATTGCCGATCTGCACCAGCTCCCAGGGGAAAACCGGGGTCAGGATCTTCTCGCCCTCGTCCCAGTGGGTCAGCGAGTCGGACTTGAGCAGGAACAGGTTTTCGCCGTCCTGTCGCCCGATCATCATATACTGGCCCGCCACCTTGCGCGGGAACAGCGCCATGCCTTTGTTGCGCGCCGCCGAGCCGGTCATCGGCACCAGGTCGAACGAGCGGAAGTCGCGGGTGCGCATCAGTTCGGACTGAATGCCGGCACCGTCATAGGCGGTGTAGGTGCCGATCCATTCCAGCGCGCCGTCATCATGCGTGAACTGGACGATCCGCATGTCCTCCAGCCCCTTGGACTGGGCCTGGGTGATCGGGAAGATGACCGTGCCCGACAAGGTCGAGTCGCGATGACGGTGCACCGTGATCGGACCGTTGGGCATCGTATCGTCGCCCCAGCCATGCACGTCGGTCGCCGTCGCGAAGGGCGGCTCGGGCGCCAGTCGCAGCTGGTTCTGGTCGTTGATGATGCCTTCGCGGAAGGCGACCGAAGAGATATGCCCCTCACCCACCGCGCGCATCGACATCAGGATACGCTGCGACCCCGGCTGGATGCCGGTCTGGTCGAAATGCGGCACGGCCGAGGGGTTCATCAGCGCGGCGGCGGCATAGCTGTACTCGTGACAGAAATACGCCCCGATCAGCTGACGCTTCTCGTCGCCGATCTTCGATCCGTCGAGCTTCAGCAGATCCTCGATCTGGTCATAACGGGTCATGAAGACGCGGCGCGTCTGCCAATGCCGTGCCTCGAAATCCTTCAGCACGGTTTCCAACTGGTCGCGCGCTTCCTGCGGCGACATGGCCAGCACCTCGCCGACCAGACGCTCGGTACGGCTGGGCGGCGCACCGTTGCCGCCGCCCCAGGCGATGTGAAACGGTCGTACCACGACACGCGAAGGATCGGCATGAAGCCGCAGCCGGTGGTTGAACAAATCCATCGCGCTACTGTCTCGCCATGTTACCCAAAACGCTCATCACACCCCCCATGCGATCCCGCATCAGGCGATATGACGATCGGCTCCTGCCATGGATGAGGCGGATTGGCAAAGACTTGCGATCGCGCAATTGGCGAGCTGCAGGGCGAGGATCGACTCCGCGCCCTGGTTCCGGTTGAGTCCGGTCGGCATCAGACCGTCGAAACAGCCGCCGTCATGCGCGGTCGCCAACGGCAGGTCGAGATCATTGGCGCCCAGAAACCAGCCATAGGCCCGTTCCCCCTCGGCGATCCAGCGGGCGTCGGCGGTGGCGAGATAGGCCGAACGGCATGCCTCGACCGTCGCCTGCGCCTCCAGCGGCTGCTGGTCGAACTGCAAAGGCTCAGCATAGGGACGACCGAAGCTCTCGCTGCCGACCGCACGGAAACGGCCTTCGGGCGAGGTCTGTTTGGCGACGATCCATTCCAGCGTCGCGATGCCGCAATCGATCAAGTCCTGCCGACCCAGCGCACGCCCCGCCTCGATCAGCGCCTGCGGTACGCGAGCATTGTCATAGGCGAGCACGATCTCGAACCATTGCCACTCGGGACGCCGCGCCTCTTCGAGCAGGGCCAAATGCAGCGGCGGCAGCTTTTCGAGGATCGCCCGGGCCAGCTGATGCCCCGGCCGCGCCTCCAGCATCGCCGCCGCGCCCAGCATCGCAAAGGCCTGCGCCCGCAGCGAACCCAGATCGAGCGCCAGCGAAGCGGTGGCATCGAACCACATCTGGGCCCAGTCGCGATGCTTGCCCTGCTGCGCGTCGCGCGCGGTGACGCCCAGCGCCCAGAGGGTACGGCCGTTGGAGTCCTCGGACCCCACCTCCTCGCACCAGCTGCGATCGAAGCGCATGAAGTTGCGATAGCGACGCTCTTCGGGATTCCAGGCATATTGCAGGAACGAGGCGTAGATGGTCGTCCACTTATCCCGCGTCACCGGATCGATATCCGGCGCCTGGGTCATGAAGATCAGCGCGCGCGCATTGTCATCGATGCAATAGCCATGGCGACGGTCGGGCACCGAATAAATGGCGTGCTGCAACATGCCGGTCGAATCGCTCATGCGCTCGACAGCGGCCAAATCAGGTGTAAGCGGCTTGATCGACGCCTGGGGCGCGCTGCCGATCCGGCGCGGGCGGGCGGTGATGGCGGTGGCGAATTGCTCGATCGCGGCTTCGGCCAGGCGCGGCCAGATCATGGTACGACCGCGCGCATAGGCGCGAGCGGACAGGCGATTGCGCGCCGTCTGGTCCGACAGCAGCCGGTCGATCTCGCGGGCAAAGGCCCCGACATCGCCGAACGGCACCAGCACGCCGTGGTCGTCGTCCAGAATCTCGGTCGCATGCACATAGGGGGTGGATACCACCGCCTTGCCGACGCCGACCGCGTAGGACAGCGTGCCGCTCGTGATCTGGGCGGGGTTGGAATAGGGGGTCGCGTAGATGTCGGCGGCCTGAAGATAATCGAGCAATTCCTCATGCTCGACGAACGAGTCCACGAAAGCGATGTTATCGGATACGCCCAGCGTATCGGCCAGCGCCTTTAGCCGGTCGCGATAGGCCTCGCCCTCATGTGCGATCAGATTGGGATGAGTCGCGCCCAGCACGACATAGAGCAATTCGGGATGGTTCGCGGCGACTGCGGGCAGCGCCTCGATGATCGTCTCGATCCCCTTGTTCGGGGCGAGCAGGCCGAAGGTCAGCACAACCTTGCGCCCTTCCCAGTCGAAGCGCGGCTTCAACGCCTCGGGCGACATCAGCGCGCGATCGGGAACGCCGTGCGGGATCATCGCGATCTGGCGCGGATCGGCGCCATAAACGCGCTGCAGGATGTCGCGGCCCTTCTCGGCCATGACGATGATGCGGGCGCAGCGCCGCAGCAACCCCTCCATCACGCGGCGTTCGTCCGCGGAGGGCTTTTCCAGCACGGTGTGCAGTGTCGCGATCACGGGCAGCGTGGTGCGGTCGAGCAGCGCAAGCAGATGCTCGCCCGCCGCGCCACCATAGATGCCATATTCATGCTGGACCCAGATGGCCTGCGCGCCGCTCGCCTCGATTCGGCGGGCGGTGTCGAGATAGGCCGACCGCTCATGCTGCGGAATGGAGGCGGTCACCGCCGGGGGATAGGCATAGCGGCCGGGATGATCGTCCATCGCATAGACGTCGACGGCGATTTCCGGGAAACGGTTGCGCAGCGCGGAATGGACATCGGTGGTGAAGGTCGCGAGCCCGCACTGACGCGGCAGGAAATTTCCAATGAGCGCCAGTCGTTCGATCACGGTTCCGTTCGCATCCACCATATCGCATGTCCTTGCAGGCGCGAGGAAAGTGACAGGTCCGCCGATCTTTCTCGCCAGCAGGTCAACCCGCCTGACCCGGGAAGGTTGCAAACCGTATTACATATTTGCTGCACCGCAACCGCAAGAGGTAGGGGTGGACAACAGGCGATCGAAACCTTGCCCCCTCGCCACCGCCGTCATGACGCTATGGCAACGATATCATACCCAAGCTATCACATGCGGGGATGGAGCCGGGATCATCGGCTTCAAAGGGGGGAGAGGGACAGATGTCGGGATCGATCATAGGCCGCGCCGTACTGGGATTGGCCTTGGGCTCGGTTGCCGTGGCCGGTCACGCCAAGGGCATCAGCTATGACTGCGACAGCGCACCGGGGCATTTTTCGGAATTGAACCTGCCAGTGGAGTCGGTGCCGTTCATCGTGACCGGCAAGGTTCAGGTAAATACGCTGGCCGAGCACAAGACCTATATCCCGTCCACCAAGCTGACGATCGCCCCCTCCACACCGGCCGGGCAATCGCCCGAGAGCTATGCCGGTCTCACGCTGGTGGCGCTGGCCATGGATGCCAAGACACCGGGGGCCAAACCCCTGCCCGTCCAGATGTCGGGCTTCACGGCGAACGGGCGGGATGACGACATGCTGCCCCATAGCGTGACCGACAAGCTCGGCGTCGCCCAGCCCTTTCGCCTGAGCTATGACGGTCGCCAGGTCGTCGTCACCATCGGCGACGACACGAAAAGCTTTCCGCTGAAGACGAACGCCCCGATGGTGCAGGTGATGTGCTCGACCGGCGAGTTCCTCTACACCGATCTCCAGATCCTGTCGGGCCGCTGATCGTCCCTCGGGCGCGAGGCTTACCCGCCCGCGCCAGATGACGCCGCCGCCCCACCGGAGGCGCGGTCGGTCGCGTCCTGGATCGCCTTGCTGGCGGCGGGTGCCTTGCCATCGGGCTTGTAGCCGGGCTGATAGGTGATGCTGGCGTCCTTGCGCGCCTTTTGCAGCGTCTGGCCCATCGCATCGGCGATCGCCTTGCGCCGCAGGATTTCGCCCGCCAGCCCGCGTGCGACATTGCCGGCGATCGGCGTCGGCATCCGCTGGATGATCGCATTGGCGGTGTAGACGCCCTTGTACGGCAGGAAGATCGGATCGGCCAAAGGCTGTTTGGCAACCTGCGCCGCGACGGCGGGGTCGAGGAACGCCGAGTCGATCAGGACATGATCGCGGCTGAAGGGCGTGGCATTGCGGGTCAGCCCGTCGGCCAGCGCGTCCAGCGTCTTATACTGGCCGAGCGACAGCAGTGCCTCGGTGCTCGCCGGTCGGGCGAAGCGGATCTGGTCGACATAGAATTTCTGCCGCTGCGCGAACTCATAGGGGTGCGCCGCGATATAGGCGTCGACCGCCTGGACGGTCGGCACGGGCACGGTGTTGGCCAGCTTTTCGGCCAGCATCTCGACCAGCAGCTTCTGCTCCTGTCGTTCGCGCCGGGCGGCATATTCGGGAGTCTTGTCGAGTCCCATCTTCTGCGCGGCCTGGGCCAGCAGGGTGCGGTCGACCAATTGCGGCAGGATCGTCTTGCGATAGGCGAGGCGATCGACACCCGGCGGCGCGTCCGCCAGCTCGGCGTCCAGCCCTTGCGTCGATATGGCCTGGCCGTCGACCGTCGCGACCGACTGGCCGTCGGGCTTGGACTGGCAGCCGGACAGCGCCAGCGCGGCAAGAGGAAAGGCGCTCCAGAGCAGATGTTTCACGCGAACACTCCATCACGAACCAGCAGGGCCGCCTTTGCACGATCCCGCCCGACGATGAGCCGATCGCCAGCCCCGTCTCGTCATTCCTGACGCTAAAGCGGTTGCGAAATCCTTATCCAAGCGAGAATTGGCGATGCCCCATGAAAAAACCGGCCGCCCTTTCGGGCGACCGGTCGCTTTCCCACGTCGGGTGACGGGATCAGGCGATGGCGGCGCGCGGCGCATGGCCGCGGCGGCGCAGGACAAAACCCACCAGCACCAGGCCCAGCATCATCATCGCCCAGGTCGCAGGCTCGGGCACCGCGACCGGCACCGACGCCGCACCATAAGCACCGCTGCCGCTATAGGAGGCCACGCCGATGCCCAGGCCAGTCGTCGGGTCGATATTGTAGATCGTCGTGCCCTTGACGCCGAACAGCGTGTCACCGGTCGAGGCCAGGCCGAAGATATCGGTCGTGCCGCCGATCAGACGGGTCGCGGCGGTGGTCGGATCGACCACGGCCAGGCCGAGATTGCTGGCGAGGTAGAGCTGCCCCTTGAAGAAGGCGAGATCGCCCGAAGACTGCAGCGCGCCCATCGAGCCGACCAAGCTGGCCTGACCATTGGTCGTGTTGATCTTGTACAGATTGTTGTCGCCCGAGCCGAACAGCGTGCCGTCCGCCCCGAAGACCAGGCCGTTGACGAACGAACCCAGCGAACCCAGCATCGTGCTCGCGCCGGTCGACTGCGAGATCTTGAACAGCGAACCGCCATCCACGCCGAACAGATCGCCCCCGTTGTTGAGCGCGATGTCGAACATCGTCGTGCCGGTCTTGCCCAGCACGGTGCTGGTCTTGGTCGCCGTGTCATAGGACACCAGGCTGCCATTGGCATCGTTGATCAGGATGGTCGGGCTGGCGCTCGCGGCGCTCGCCGCACCCAGACCGACGAGCGTCGCCGCCATCATCGCGAAAAATTTGACGATCTTCTGCACAAGCCTGTTCCCTACGCGCATCACGAAGATGCCGATCATGAGTCGCAATTATCTTGACACATGATCGACTTCAAACATTTCCACTGTTTCATATAGGGATGAATGAGACGTTAGGAGGCTTTCACCCGCGACCGCGATAGCCCGCAACTCCCTGATCCGGCAGCCAAAGATCGGCGGGCGGCGCGGACGATTGCCAGAACACGTCGATCGGGATGCCGCCACGCGGATACCAGTATCCGCCGATACGCAGCCAGACCGGCTTCATTTCCTCGAACAATCGCTCGCCGATGCCGACGGTGCAATCCTCGTGGAAACCGGCATGATTGCGGAAGCTGCCCAGGAACAGCTTCAACGACTTCGACTCGACGATCGTCTCGCCGGGCACATAGTCGATGACGAGGTGCGCGAAGTCGGGCTGGCCGGTCACCGGGCATAGCGAGGTGAACTCGGGTGCCGCGAACCGGATCAGATAGGTCCGTCCGGGCCGGGGGTTGGGAACATAATCGAGCACCGCCTCTTCCGGGGAAGCGGGCAGCGCGCTGGTCTGGCCGAGATGCTTCATGAAGGCCATGTAGGATAATCATGCCCCAATCGCCAACGCTGATCCCCATTCTCGGCGACCAATTGTCGATGAACCTGTCATCGCTGGAGGGCGCGGACCCCAAACACACCGTCCTGCTGATGATGGAGGTCGAGGACGAGACGGGTTACGTCCGCCACCACAAAGCCAAGATCGCCTATATCCTGTCCGCCATGCGCCACCATGCCGAGGCGTTGCAGAAGGCGGGCTGGCGGGTCGACTACGTGAAGCTGGACGACCCCGACAATGCGGGCAGCTTCACCGGCGAGGTCGCCCGTGCGGTCGAACGGCACGATCCGACACGGATCGTCGTCACCCAGGCGGGCGAATGGCGCGTGGCCGCCATGCTGGAGGCATGGGAGACGATGTTCGGCATTCCCGTCGACATCCGCCCCGACACCCGCTTCATCGCCAGCCAGGCCGAGTTCGAGGACTGGGCGAAGGACCGCAAGGAACTCCGCATGGAGTTCTTCTACCGCCTGATGCGCCGCAAGACCGGCCTGTTGATGAACGGCGACAAGCCCGAGGGCGGCAAATGGAATTACGACGCCGACAACCGCAAGCCCGCGCCGAAAAAGGACACGCCGCCAGAGCCGCTGACGTTCGCGCCCGATGCGATCACCCGCGACGTGCTGAAGCTCGTCGCCGGGCGGTTCGACAACCATCCCGGCTCGCTCGACGGCTTCGCCTATGCCGTCACCGCCGAGGACGCGCGAGCCCAGGCCGAGGCGTTCATGGCGCATGGCCTGCCCAAGTTCGGCGACTATCAGGACGCGATGCTGACCGGCCAGCACCAGCTCTGGCACTCGGTCCTGTCTCCCTATATCAATTCGGGGTTGCTCGACCCGCTCGATCTCTGCCGGATGGCGGAGGGGGAATATGAGGACGGCAACGCCAGCCTCAATTCGGTCGAGGGCTATATCCGCCAGATCATCGGCTGGCGCGAATATGTGCGCGGGCTCTACTGGCATGTCGGGCCGGATTATGTGGAGCGCAATTTCCTGCGCGCGACACGGCCCTTGCCCGGCTTCTACTGGACGGGCGAGACCGACATGCACTGCATGGCGCAAGCGCTGGGCCAGACGCTCGACACCGCGCATGCCCATCATATCCAGCGGCTGATGGTGACGGGCAATTACGCTATCCTGATCGGCGCCGACCCGGCCGAGGTACATCGCTGGTATCTCGAAATCTATATCGACGCCTATGAATGGGTCGAACTGCCCAATGTCGTCGGCATGAGCCAGTTCGCCGATGGCGGCATCATCGCGTCCAAACCCTATGTGTCGTCGGGCGCCTATATCAACCGTATGTCGGATTATTGCGGGTCGTGCCGCTACGACGTGAAGCAGCGGGTCGGCGAGGACGCCTGCCCGTTCAATGCGCTCTATTGGGATTTCCTCGCGCGGCACGAGACACGGTTCGAGGGCAATGTGCGGATGGCGATGGCGTATCGGAACTGGAACCGGATGGCGGAGGCGGACCGGAAGGCAGTGCGGGCGCAGGCGGCGGGGTATTTGAAGGGGTTGGAGTGAGTCCCTTGGCCTTAAACTTCGCTCAGGCTGAACGGAGTTTGAGATAGACCTCCCTCACCTCTAGCCGCTCCCCTCCCGCAAGCGGGAGGGGATGGGGGAGG
>NZ_LDTE01000030.1 GCF_001476905.1 Sphingomonas sanguinis
TGTAAGGTCGTCGGCAGCGTCAGAGGTGTATAAGAGACCGATGCTGATTGGGTTTGGACCCTAATTCGAAAGCATCTGGGCGATGGCGCTCGCTCTGACGCTCTTTCACTTTGACCGATAGCCCAGCGTCGATGATGGCCTTCCATTCCGCCAGAATGGCGTGTGAAAGCTTTACAGCTTGTCGTTTGTCACTGACTCCGAGCGATTTTGTAAATTCGCGGCGTCCAATGGACGCACGCGCCGCTTCGGGGATCATGAGGCGCGACTGCCAATTCTGGGAATTCGGGCGCTTGTGTAAATGCGGAGCGCTGGTCATCGGGCGCACCCTCCGGTTCGATTACGTAGCATATGCCCGTAGCAGTATCGCAGCACGGCGTCGGATAAAACCGTTACGACTAAGTATCTTAGATACTTACCAGCCATTTCATTACCGTCCTACTGGGTTCCTGTCTCCCCGACCATAAATGGCTGATTTCCGCCATTTCTGCGAAGCTAGAAGCCGCAGCGACCATCTGAAACCGGAACAGACCGGAGACAGGTGGAAATCATGGGAATTCAGACTTACGGAATAGTCCCGGACACGGTTCGCGGTTCGTTCCCGGATGCGACGCGATGAGCGCCGTCGATACCAAGCCTTCGTGGCTCGAGGATCGGCGCGATCCGGTAACGCAGCTGCCGACAACGCTCTATCCGTTCGGCATCCATCACGAGTTGATTGCTGGCGAGCAGACTGGCCGTTGGCAGTTGGACCTTAAGGATAAGATGGGCCTGCCGATCAAGGCGGTCAGCACGCATCCGGATATCTGGTCAGCCTTCCGAGCCATGACAGATGCCTACCAGGAGTGGTTCGCCAGCCGCCCCGTCGATCGCGTCTATTTCATCGGCTCCGAGCTGAAGACCGGCGCCTTAGTTAAGATCGGCCACTCGGTCTATCCGGAAGCCCGCCTACGCAGCTTGCAGACCGGAAACCATGAGCGACTGCAAATATTCGCCATGGCGCCAGGCGGCCGCGAACAGGAAGCCAAATACCATAGCCGTTGGCGCGCCCGTCGCCCCAGCGGTGAATGGTTCATGCTTGGCGACTGCATCATCAACGAAATCCATCGTTTGCAGGAGCAAGCAGCATGACCGACCTGACCGAGCGGCTGCGGGAATGTCCGTTCTGCGGCGGAGAGGCAAAGCTGGTGAGTGGCAGCAGCTCGACGGTTCAATGCCAGAACGACCAGTGCATCATTGGCGATGGAAGCAGGCTCTGGGCAACACCTACCTATTTCGGTCTCCGGATCGGCTCGCCCATCCCGTAACCACCATTCTGACACTGCTAAGGCCGCGGAAAACCTTGCGTCGGTGCACAATGTCAGAACCGTCCGGGCCTGTTGAAAAATACCGGACATGCCAGGTTGCTCCTTCGTTTCACCCCTGCCGTGAGGAGCGCCGCTATGATGGGACCAGCCTGTCGCGGTGGGCGGGGAGGGGCGTCCCGTCGCACCATAGAAGCCATGTTGCCCGCAGACCACCTTTTGCGCCGCATCGATCGGTGTCTCGATCAGGCGATCTGAGAGAAGCGTTGGCTGGTCATTACAGCGCGCGCGGGCGACCATCGATCGACCCCGAATTGCTCATTCGCATGACCCTGATCGGCCGCATCTACGCGATCACGTCCGAGCGGCGCCTGTGCGAGGAGCTGCGCTACAATCTTGCCTGTCGCTGGTTCTGCCGCCGCGCGCCGGGAGACAAGGTTCCGCACCACTCGACCTTCAGCAAGAACCGGCATGGACGCTTCCGCGACGCCGGCGTCTTCCGGCAGCTATTCGAGGCCACGGTGCGCCGCTGCATCCAGAATGGCTTGGTCGGAGGCAAGGACGCCGCGATCGACGCCTCGTTCATCGAGGCTGATGCGTGCTGGCAGCGAAAGACGGTGCCCGGCTATTTGCCCTATGTGGCGAACGCCGGTCGCCCCGTCCGAGAGTGGCTGAGTGATCAGGGCCATGTGAGCACCAAGCTTGGCGGTTCCAAGGACTTCGAGGGCGTATCGCGAACCGATCCCGCCGCAGCCTGGTCGGCACGTCCAGGTCGCGCGCGGTTCGGCTATGCGCTGAATGCGCTCGTCGATACGCCGAGCGGCGTTGCGCTTGACGTCGAGGCGACGCCAGCTCGCTTTGCCGAGGAAGTCGATGCCGGTCGCACCATGCTTGAGCGAGCCGCCGATCGCTTCGACTATCGCCCCAAAGCGGGTCGCTGCCGACAAGGCCTATGGTAGCGCTGGCTTCCTCGGCTTCGTGCGAAATCAGGGCGCGATCCCGCACATCCCGGTGATCGACCGCACGCAGCAGACGCAGGGCAAGCTGCCGCGAACGGCATTCAGCTATGATCGCGACACCGACAGCTTTACCTGTCCGATCGGCAAGACGCTCCGGCACCACACATTCCATCTGCCCACTGGCGTACACCGCTATGCCGCCGATGCAGGGGACTGCGAGGCGTGTGTACTTCGGAAGACATGCACGAAGGCGCGACGCCGCACGCTGGTTCGTCTCGACAATGAGGACGCCCGGGATCTCGCCAGAGCCGAGCTGGAAACCGGACTCTTCAAGCGGTCCATGCGATTGCGGCGCGGGGTCGAGCGGTTCTTCGCCGACGCCAAAGGCAAGCATGGCATGCGGCGGCTTCACCTGCGCGGCATCCGGGGAGCGGAGGAGGAGTTCCTGATCGGCGCGGCGGTGATGAACCTGATGATCCTGGCGCGATCACAGCGCCTGACCGGTAAACCCAGACGAGGCAGGTGCATTCCCGCGGCGCTGACCCCGGCCGCCATATCGGCCCGGTCGATCGAGCATGACGTGCTCGTCTCGCCACCACGACGATATCCCTGATCGCTGATGGGGTTTGCGCACAATCACGCGGCGCGCAGTCGTTCTTTGCGGTACGGTACGCCATCGAGCAGCGCCTGGCTTGGCGCCTTGGGCGTGCCGTCACCATTCACGTACATATAAAGCGTCGTGGTCGTCATGCCGAGGCGGCGCGCGACGTCGGCTGCGACCGCGTTGCGATCGGACATCGCGGCCATCGCCATCGCAAGGGTGGCCTTGTCCATCTTACGAGGTCGACCGCCCATCCGTCTCCGCGCGCGTGCCGCGGCAAGTCCCGCCTGCGTTCGCTCCGCAATGAGCTCGCGTTCAAACTCGGCGAAGGCTGCGAAGATGCCGGAGGCGAGACGTCCGTTGGCGGTCGTGGTGTCAATCTGCGCGCCAGCCCCCGTCAGCACCTTCAGACCAATGCCGCGCTCGCGGAGCGCCTCGGCCGTGATGACAAGATGTCGAAGATCCCGCCCGAGACGATCGAGCTTCCAAAGGACCAAGGTATTGCCGGGCTGCAGTGCCTTCAGGCACGCGGTCAGGCCGGGGCGGGCGTCACGCCGCCCCGACGCGAGGTCTTCATAAATCCGCGAGGGATCAACGCCGGCCGCGAGCAACACATCGCGCTGTGGTGCAAGCGTCTGGGACCCGTCAGCCTTGGACACCCTAACATATCCGATGAGCATCGTTACGCCGCCAGAAAAGACATCCGGCACGCTGCAATGTGCCGTTGGTTTCCGCAACGGGTTTTCCGATCGCCACGGTGCACTGACGAGGCAAAATCGTCAACCGCCAGAAAACCGGTCGTTTTTCTGGTGGGGTTGCTTAATGATATAATGTAACATACTAGGTCTGCGCGCGGGGTTGGGGGCAAAATTGTCAGTGCGAGTTGATATCGTGGCGATCGGTGCCGTGTTGTTGCTGACTCCAGGGGCTGTCCATGCGCAGGCCATGGATGGCGATACGATGGCGTCGGACGAGATCGTGGTTACCGCGACCCGCACCGAGAAGCCGCTCATCGATGTGCCCGCGGCGATCACCGTCGTCGACAACGACGATCTGCGTCGGCGCGGCCTGACGGTCGGTAGCGATGAGTTTCGCGGTATCCCGGGCATTTTCTTTCGTCGGACGGACGGCGATTCTGAAGACGCATTGCAGTTTTCGTTCCGAGGCATGACCGGTAGCGCAGGCGGAGACACCTTCCTGGCGCTGATCGATGGCATACCGTTCGTCGGGCCCGATGAGCAGGTGCTGCTCAATCAAGTTCCCTACGGCGCGATCAGCCGGACCGAAATCGTCCGTGGACCGGTTTCCGCACTATATGGACGAGGTGCGACCGCCGGCGCGGTCAATTACATCACGCGTCGTCCCGGTGTCGACGGCACGACCGCCTCACTGACGGCTGGATCTTACGACTACTTCCGCGGAGAGGCGACGCTTGAACGGAAGACGTTCGGTGACGGGGGTGGGATTCTCCTGTCGGGCTTCTACGAAGATGATGACGGCTGGCGACAGCACTCGCATCGCCAGATACTGAACCTGTTCGGCAAAGTCGTCGTACCGGTCGGATCCAGCACGACGGTGACGGCTTATGGCAACTACTTCGATCGGCAGGTCGAGGTGCCGAGCAACATCCCCCTGCTGGACGATGGTTCCCGTGTCTCCGCCGCAGGGGGACGCAGGGGTTATATCGGATACGACCCCAGCGACCTGAATACCAAAGGTGGGATCGGCGCTCTGAGGCTGACGCATCGTTTCAGCAGCGATGTCGAGCTGGTCCTGACCGGGCAGCATCGACGGTTCGATCGCAACAACAGCTTCAACCTGTTCCTCGGTGGCAGCGTCGACCCGCAGACGAAGAGGTACGCGGTCAACGGCTTCGCGCGGCAGGACCAGAGCAACATCTGGATCGGCGACGCGCAAATCACGGCGCGTCTGGGTGCCCACACGATCGTGGCTGGCGGCAATGTAGAGCGTGCCCGGATGGACGAGCGCGACTTCTGGTCCGGTGAATATGGTTTCACGCCGCAATGCGGCTTCCGTTTCTTCCAGATCGATATCGACTACGCGACCGGCGATGTACTGAACGCCAATGCGCCCTGCTTTCAGCGCAATTTCCTGCTGACCGACGGGGCCGTGCATAACCGGTTCTGGGGGGCCTATTTGCAAGATGAATGGGCTGCGACCGATCGTCTGACCGTGACGCTTGGGCTGCGCTATGACGATTTTCGCCGACGTGCGGAATTTCGCCCCATCGAAGCGGCCTTCAATCCGGGTGGTTGATTATCGGTGTCCGAACACGCCTTTTCACCCAAGGCGACCGTCGCCTATCGCTTGGGGGAGCGCGGCGCAGCACGTGGCATACTCTACGCCTCCTACGGGCGCGGCTTCAGCTCCAATTTCGGACCGCTCTTCTACTTCGATCCGCTCTTGTACCAGCTCGACCTCAAGCCGATGACGATCGATAGTTACGAAGTCGGCTACAAAGGCGAGGCGCGCTCTGGTCTGTTCACATGGGAAGCTGCGCTGTTCCGCTACGACCAGCGCAACCGATTGGTCAATACGACGAACCCGGACCCGAACGGTCCATCGACTCTGCTGACGACCGGGCAACGCTATCGCAGTCAGGGCGTCGAACTTTCCGGCACCGTCCATCCGGCGCCGAACACCACCATCTCCGCCAACTATTCGTACGTGGATGCGATTTGGCGAGAGTATCGGGTACCTGGTGCGATCGGCGAGGTCTACCTGACCGGTAAACGACCGGTCGGCGTCCCGTCGCATATCTTCAACTTCAGCGCGCAACAGCGGTTCGCATCGTGGTTGAACGGCCGTGCAGACCTCTACGTCTATGGCAACTACCCGGTCACCGGTGACAATCGCGTCGAGAAAGGCGGCTACGACCTATTCAACCTCAGTGCGACGATCGTCTTGCCAACCCGCCTGCCGCTGGCGCTCGACCTTGCGGTGACGAACGTCCTGGATCGCAAAATATTCTCCTATTTCGGGACGGACTCGCAACCGACCTACGCGACCCCGTCCACGCCGCGGCTATTCCGCGCAACCGTCAGGGTGAGCTTCTGATGCGCAAATTCATTCTCTCTGTCTGCCTGCTGATCGCCGGATGCGACCATCCGTCACCCAACACGCCACCTGCCGGACGGACCATCCCAATCGCGCATACCCGGACGTTCAGCGTGGTCGAGCGCGATGGCTACCGGATCGTCGACCTCCACGCCAACATCGTCAGTTGGGGAGGGGCTGCGAACGGTCCGGAACAGCGGTCCCGCGTGGTGCTGGTGCCAAGGGGCGTCGTGGTCCCCGCGTTGACGGGCGACCTTGCCGGGGCGGTGGTGGTGCGCACCCCGGTCAGGCGGATCGCGGTCAACTACGGCGGCAGCGAAGCGCTGCTGACCGCGATCGGCGCGGCGGACCGTCTGGTCGCGGTCGGCGGGACCAAGTCCTACGACGATGCGATCCGCAATGGTGTGAAGGCGGGGAAAATTGCGCAGATCGGTTATGGCTGGCATTCTCCCCCCAACCTCGACGTGCTGCTGGCGGCCAAGCCCGACGTGTTCCTGATGACGATCGGCGATCCGGCCCATGCCGAGTCGATGCGGCGCGCGGTGGCGCTCGGTATCCCCACGATGCCGGTCTTCATGGCGAACGAGTCCGATTACCTGGGTCCCGTTGCCTATGCCCGCCTGTTCGGGATGCTCACCGGTCGCGACAAGCAAGGCGAACAGTTCGCCCGGATGGTCGAGAACGGCGTCAGTCAGGTCAAGCGCGCGGTGGCACCGCTGCCGCGGCGCCCGGTGCTATCGGCCTGGTGGATGCACGGCGACACCTGGATGGTGACGGTGCGCGGGGCCGCCAATAAACTATTGGAGGATGCGGGCGGCATCAACGTGATGCGCCGCCCCGACGACCCGCGTCTGGACGACACGACGCAGATGTCGTCCGAAAGCCTGTTGAAGCAGGGCAGCAAAGCCGATTGCTGGCTGTGGCGTGACCCGATTTCCAGACGATTCCAGGATCAGCAGTTCCTGTCGCACATGAAGGCATGGCGCGACGGCTGCGTGTTCGCGGCGGACGGCAGGACGAAGCCGGCGGCCGATGCGTTCGACCTGTTCGAGACAGGAGCGCTGCGCCCGGACCTGATACTGCGTGACTATGCCAGGATGCTGCATCCGCAGCTTCGGGGCTGGCCGGCGACATATGTTCGGCAGGACCAGCGGAGCGGCGGCGCGGTGGGGGGCGGACATGGCTCGTAATGTCGTCGGCGTCGCCGCCTTGCTGCTTGCCATCCTGATCGTCGCGACCGCGTCGCTCGGCTATGGCCAGGTCGCCTTGTCGCCCGGTGAGGTCATCGGCGCGGTGACCGGATCGGGCGATCCCACGCTCGCGGAGATCGTCTGGTCGATCCGGCTGCCGCGCGTCGTCACCGCAATCGTCGCAGGCGGCGCGCTCGGTGTCGCGGGCACGTTGATGCAGGCGCTGTTCCGCAATCCGATGGCGGACGCCTGGTCGCTCGGTCTCGTCGCCGGCGGGCAGCTCGGCGTCGGCCTGGCCGTGGCGGGTGCCGCGTTTGCGGGGCCGGCGGTGCTCGGCGCGCTCACGGCCTTTGCGGGGCTGAGCCTGGCGGTCGGCGCGGTGATCGGCGTCGCCGTCACCGCCGCCGTCATGGCCGGGCTGTCGCGGCGCGTCGGCAACATCACCCTGCTCGTCGTCGGCCTGATGCTCGGCTTCACCGCGCAGGGCCTCGTCAGCGTTATCCTGCACTTCGCCAATCGGGTCGGTGGCCGCGTCTTCTCGGGCTGGGACGACGGCACGTTCGCAGCGGCGACCAATGCCGATCTGCCCTGGCTGGCGCTGCCCGTCGCCTGCGGGATCGCGCTCGCAGTGGTAAACGCTAAGGGGCTGACCGCTTTGCTCCTCGGCGAAACTTATGCCGCAAGCCTCGGCACCAACGTACCCCGGCTGCGGCGGATGACGCTGGCGGCGACGGTGCTGCTCGCCGCGCCGGTCACCGCTTTGTGCGGGCCGGTCACGTTCGTCGGGCTGATCGTGCCGCATCTCGCGCGCTGGCTGGCGCGCACCGCCCGCATCCTGCCGCTGATCCCGCTCGCCGGACTTGCCGGGGCTATGCTGGCGCTGACGGCGGACTTCACCGTCCATCTGCCATGGGAACAACACTTCCTGCACCTCAATGCGGTGCTGGCGCTGGTCGGCGCACCGGTGGTGATCGCTCTGCTGGTGTTCTCGCCCGCGATGCGGAGCAGCAGCTGATGCTTCGCCTCGACAGCCTGAGCGTCGGCTATGCCGGCCCGCGCGGCACCGTGCTTGCCGATCTGAGCCTTGAGGCGCCAGCGGGCAGCTTCGTCTGCGTGCTCGGCCGCAATGGCGCCGGCAAGTCGACGCTGATGCGCACGATTGCTGGCCTCCAGAACGCGCGAGGCGGTCGAGCTTGCCTCGCCGACGAAGACATCGCGACGATGCGACCGCAGGCGCGCGCGCGCGCAATAGCGGTGGTGCTGACCGAGCGCGTATCGAGTCCGGGGCTGACCGTCGCGGACATCGTTTGCATGGGGCGCCAGCCGTTCACCGGCTGGCAGGGGCGGCTGTCGGCGGTCGACGATGCGCTGGTGGCGGAGGGGCTTGCCCAAGCCGGTGCTTCGGCCTTCGCAACCCGGCCATTCGATGGCCTCTCCGACGGCGAGCGGCAGCGGGTGATGATCGCGCGCGCCATTGCGCAGGTGCCCCGGTTGATGATCCTCGACGAGATCACCGCTTTCCTCGATCTGCCCGGACGGGTCGAGGCTATGGCACTGCTGCGTGCACACGCGCATGCCACCGGTACGACCGTGTTGCTGTCCAGCCATGACCTCGACTTGTCGTTGCAGCTCGCCGACGCCGTCTGGCTGCTCGACGGTGTCGGCGGGTTGGTGGTGGGATCCGCTGCCGACCTGATCACCGCGGGCCATGTCGGCCGCGCCTTCGACACCGATGCGGTTCGCTTCTCCGCCGAGCGCGGTCGTTTCGAATTGGTCGGTTGACCATGCTCGGCACCGGCCTCTGGCTGTTGGCGCAAGCAACGCCCGGACAGGCGCCGCCAACAGCGCCTGCCGCGCCGCAGCCATCGGTCCAGGCCACCCCCGCGCCACCCGCGGTTCCACAAGGCCGCGCGGACGAGAATGCGGTGCGGCAGGCCGAGGATGCGTTCGGCACCACCATCGGGCGCGAGACGATCGGCATCTACGGCGCCGGCAGCGTGCGTGGCTTCTCGCCCATCGCGGCCGGCAATGCGCGGATCGACGGGCTCTACTACGACCTGACCGCAGCCCCTAACGAGCGTATCCGGCGCTCCACCAGCATCAAGGTCGGGCTGTCGGCGCAAGGTTATCTGTTCCCCGCACCGACCGGCGTCGTGGACTACGCCTTGCGCCGCCCCGGCGCCGAGGCGCTGTTGTCGATCACAGTGGGTCTCAACAGCCTCGGCGACAAGAGCCTGGAGTTCGATGCCGAGCTGCCGCTCGTAGGTGACACCTTGTCGCTCGGTGCGGGTCTCGGTCTCTACGACCATGTCTTCAACAACGGCGCCACTAGCCGACAACATGTCGAAGGGCTGATCCTGCGCTGGCGACCACGCCCGGGCATCGAGCTGCTGCCCTTCTGGGGCCGCTCCTATATCGCCGATAGCGAGATCGGGCCGCTTCTGACCACCGCTGGCCCTTACCTTCCACCACGGATAAAGCGCGGCGTTCTCTACGGTCCCGCATGGGCGGACTATTCCGGTCCTTCGGAAACGGCCGGGATCACCGGCAGCGCGGCGCTGGCCGGCGGCTGGAAGATCGAGGGAGGACTGTTCCGCTCGCTGTCGGCCAGCAAGGAAGATATCTTCACTTTCCTCGACGAGGTCACGCCGGACGGCCGTGCCCGCTATATCGCCTTTTCCGACCCGCCGTATCGCCGGGTATCGGTGTCGGGCGAGCTACGGGTAACGCGTACGATCGCCGATGGCCCGCGTGTCCACAACATCAGCCTGTCGGCGCGCGGTCGCGCCCGCGACGAGCGCGTCGGTGGCTCCGCCTTTCTCGACTTCGGCGACGTCCGCCTCGGCGACCCGCTCGACTTCCCCGAGCCGCCGATCAGCTACGGATCGTACAGCCGCGATCGGGTGCGGCAGTGGTTCGGCGGTGTCGCCTACACAGGGCGCTGGCGCGGCGTTGGCGAGCTGAGCGCCGGGCTGTCGAAGACCGATTACAACAAGCGCTTTCGCCGTCCCGACCAGCCCGTGATCGCAACGCAGGACCGCCCCTGGCTCTACAACGTGGCTGGGGCTATCTATGCCGGTGAGCGCGTCGCCTTCTACGCAGGCTATACGCGAGGGCTGGAAGAAACCGGCCTGCCGCCGCAGAATGCCACCAACCGCAACCAGCCGCTGCCCGCCATCCTGACCAGCCAGCGCGATGCGGGCGTGCGCTGGACCATCGTCGGCGACGTCAAGCTGGTCGCCGGCGTGTTCGACGTTCGCAAACCCTATCTCAGCCTCGATTCCTCCGGGCTCTTCACGCGGCTCGGCGACACCCGCAACCGGGGCATCGAAGCATCGCTATCCGGCACGCCATTGCGCGGCCTCAGCGTGGCGCTGGGCGGCGTGTTCCTCGATCCGCAGGTGACCGGCGAGGCGCGGACGTCGGGACAGACCGGCAAGCGACCGGTCGGCGTGCCGTTGCGATCGGTCGATCTCAATCTCGACTGGCGCCTTCCCGGCTTTGAGGCGCTGTCGATCGATCTCGGCGTCGGGCATCAGGGACGGGTCGCCTCCACCGTCGACAACGACCTGTTCATTCCCGCGCGTACGGTGATGGACATCGGTAGCCGCTACCGCTTCATGATCGGCAAGAACCGCGCGACGTTGCGCGTGTCGGTCAGCAATATCTTCAACGTCTATGCCTGGGATTATTACGGACCGTCGACCTTCGACTACGTCCCGCAGCGGCTCGCGACCGCCTACCTTGCCGTCGACCTTTGAGGAGCGCAGCATCATGACACGCCATCGATCCTTCGCACTCGGTATGGTCGCCGGCATCGGCGTTACCCTCTGCCTCGGCGCGGCAGTGCCACAGTCGCCGCCGGAGCCGTTGCGCCCGGTCGAGGTGACGCTGCACCGTTTCGACCGAAAGCCGGGCAGCGAAGCCACCTTCCGCGAGTGGATCGACTATCTGTGCAGCCATCACCGCGAAGCCGTCGCGACGCTGGGGCGCGAGCGGACCTATTTCGAAGCGATGTTCACCGCGCCGGACGAACCGCGCCGTCTATACTGGCTGGAGGTGAAAGGGAGCGGCGGCAAACCGGTCGAGAGTTCCGACCATGAGCTTGATCGTCGCCACATCAGCTATATGGGCGCCGTGCTGGTCAAGGGATCGCACGTGCGGTTGCAGACCGAAAATGTGCTGGCACCCGACTTCATCGTCCGCGCCGTCGCCGTCGAGCAGCGCAAGGAGCGGTGATGCGGAGCGCAAGCCGCGTTGCCGATAGAGGCACGATCAGGTGGGCAGTGACGCACCTCTGTGCCTGCATCGCCGGAATATTATTCTTCGCTGGGTCGGCGGCGGCGCAGCGGCCCGCCGCGTCGCCAATAGCTGTCCAAGCCGTACATGAACCCTATCGCTTTCCCTTCGCAACTCGCGACGCGTGGCTGGCGTTCGTCGCTGGCACCCCCGGAGGAACCACCGCCGCCGACGCCTATCGCCGACTTTATTCCGACGCCGACTATCGCCGCTGGGCCGCGGGCACCGCGACGACGACCGAGCGGATAGTCTATCGTAGCGGCGGACTGGCTATCCGTGGGCTGGTGGTCCGGCCGCGCAGATCCGGACCGCATCCGGTACTGATTTTCAATCACGGCGGCGTCGGGCAGTGGGGCCGCATCGTCCTGCTCGATATCCTCGAGATGAACCGGCTCGCCGAGCGCGGCTATGTCGTCCTCGCCTCCACCTTCCGCGGCGAGGGAGGGAGCGAGGGGCGGTCCGACATGGGCGGCGGCGACATCGACGATGCGCTGGCGCTGATCGACGTGGCGGCCGGGCTACCCGACGCCGACACGACGCGGGTCGGCATGTGGGGACTGAGCCGTGGCGGCCTCGTCACCTACGGCGCGCTGGCGAAGAGCCGCCGGATCGCGGCCGCGGTGATCGAGGGCGGGCCGACCGACCTCGTCCACGCCGCCCGTCGCGCGGAGTTCGACCGCCACGTCTATCCCGACGTGATGTCCGGTTATGCCGACGACAAGGACGGGATACTGGCACGGCGCTCGCCCATCACTTGGGCTGAGCGGCTGTCTCCGGACGCGGCGATCCTGATCCTGCACGGCGGTGACGACCCGCGCGTCGAACCGGGCGACGCGCTGCGCATGGCCAGCGCGCTCCAGCGGCTGAAACGATCCTATCGCCTCAAGATCTACGAGGGCGGCGGGCACGACCTGATCGCCGACCTCGCCGACGTTCGCGGCGAGATGGACCGCTGGTTCGACCGCTACGTCCGCGACCGCGTGCCGCCTCCCGCCAATGCGGCGGTGCCGCTGAAAGACGAATCATGACGCTGGAACCCATCGTGTTCGGTACCGCGGCGACGCTGTCGACGCTGGCGGGCGGGCTGCTCACGCTGCGGCTCAGTCATCGCATCGTCCTGATCCTTGGGGTAACCGCGGGTGTCGTGCTCGGCGTCGCGGTGTTCGACCTGCTGCCGGAGGCGATCACGCTGGCGCGCGATCTGTGGCACCCGCGCTCGCTGGTCGCCTTCGCGGCGCTGGGGCTCGGCGTCTATATGCTGGTCGATCGCACGATGCACCATGCCGCTTGGCTGCCGGCGCGCTGGCGGGTCCATCTCGCACCCGCCACGCTGACGCTGCACAGCCTGATGGACGGGATGGGCATCGGCATCGCCTTCCAGATCGACACGCGCGCCGGCTGGCTGGTCGCGCTGGCGGTGCTGACCCACGACCTCGCCGACGGCGTCAACACCGTCAGCCTGTGCCTCGCCGCGAAGAGCGAGGAGGCGGCGCGGCGCTGGCTGGTCCTGAACGGCGCGGCGCCGATCCTGGGCGTGCTGCTGGGGCTGAGTATTGCCGTCCCGCCGGGGATGCTCGCGCCGTTGATGGCGGTGTTCGCGGGCGTGTTCCTCTATATCGGTGCGTGCGAGCTGCTGCCGCGCAGCTATGCGCGCGATCCGCGGCTGCGCACCACGCTCGCCAGCCTCGCCGGCATGGCGCTGATGTTCGTCGTGACCAGCATCGCGCACTGATCCCGTTCATCTTCGATCCATGATAAGGGAGGCGCAACCAAGCCGGAGCCCGCCCCATGTCGTCGCTGACCGCCGATCGCCCCGACCATCACCATCATCATTCCGCGCCGCCCGGACCGGGCCCCATTCCGGGTCGTGCCGAGCGCGCCGCGGCGCTCGTCCTCGCGCTGACGATCGTGACGATGGCGGCGGAGATCGCAGCGGGCTGGTGGACCGGATCGATGGCGCTGCTGGCGGACGGCTGGCACATGGGAATGCACGCCGCGGCGATGGGCGTGGCGGTGTTCGCCTACCGCTTCGCACGGCACCATGCGGCGTCGGGACGCTACCGCGCTGGGGCGCACAAGGCGCCAGACCTAGGCGCGTTCGCCAATGCGGTGATGCTCGCAGTAGTCGCGGTGCTGGTCGGAGGCGAGTCGGTGATGCGGCTGGTCGCGCCGGAGCCGATCGCGTTCGCGCCCGCGATGGTCGTCGCCGCGATCGGCCTCGCCGTGAACCTCGTTAGCGCGTGGCTGCTGCGTGAGGCGCCGCACGCGCATGGCTGCGGCCACGATCACCGCGACAACAATCGTGAGGCAGCGTTGGTCCACGTTCTATCCGACGCGCTCACTTCGGCGCTGGCGATTATCGCGCTGTGGTGCGGGAAGCGATATGGGCTGACTCGGATGGACCCGCTGATGGGGCTGGTCGGCGCGGCGGTGATCCTGCGCTGGTCGGCGAGCCTGCTGCGCCGGACCGCCGATGTGCTGCTCGATGCTTCGCCCGTGCCCGCTCCCGCGTCGGCGCAGCCCCATGCTGGTTGCTGCGGCCATCATCATTGACCACTTGACAGTCATTTACACATGAACATATTAGGACGTGTTCATGTGTTGAAGGATGTATGACGGCGGACGAAAGCACACAGCTTGCCGAGTTGTTCCGGCTGCTGGGCGAACCGAACCGGCTGCGGCTGGTCGCGGCGTGCCTCGACGGGCCTCGCTCGGTCGGCGAACTGACGGCGGAGGTCGGCATCAGCCAGAGCCTCGTGTCGCAGCATCTCCGGCTGCTGCGCGCGGGTCGCTTGCTGAAGCAGGAGAGGAGCGGGCGGAACGTCTTCTACGACCTGCCCGACTGCCACGTGCGCACCATGCTCACCAATATGATGGACCACGTACTGGAACCCGAAGACCACAATCACGAGGAATAGGATCATGAGCGTCAACGTCGACATGGTGAAGTGCGCCTGCGCGGACTGCGTCTGCATCGTCAGCCCGGACAAGGCCGTGCAGGCTGAGGGCCGCGCCTTCTGCAGCGACAATTGCGCCAACCATCACGAGGCATCGGCCGGCTGCGACCACGCCGGTTGCCCCTGCCACGGGTGATCGATGATCAAGGGGCCGGTTAAGCCGGCCCCTTGATCAACTCAATCGTCCGAGTTTGCGATACATCTCTGCTTTCCCGGACGATCTTCAAAACGAACTAAGAACCAAATTATTGCGGTGCCATTCCGCGCTCGACCATCACCAGAGCATTTTTCAACAGCCACGAGCGGTTGTGACACTCTGCCGGATCCGTCGTTGCCGCTTCTTTGTAGTAACGGGGCTTATCCCAGGCAGTCGATCAACCTTTGCGGACCGCAGCCTGCGCTTAAGGAAGACCATGTCGGCTTTCGACGAAATCTGCCGTTAGGCGGCCAGCCAAGGGACGGCAGCAAAGTCCCACTCGCCGTAACGTCGGCCCTTCTCCGGAGTGAGGGGCCGACTGGTCAAATCTCGGTGTTCTCGGCAAGGGCGAGTGCATCTTCCAAATCGATCCCGAGATAGCGGACTGTGTTCTCGATCTTGCTATGACCGAGCAGGATCTGGACCGCACGCAGGTTGCCAGTTGCTCTTTAGATGATCGATGCCTTCGTTCGGCGCAGCGAGTGCGTGCCATATTCACTTCGCATCAGACCGACCCCTGTAACCCATTCATCGACAAGCCGGGCGTACTGGCGGGTGCTGAGGTGGCCATGCCGATCAACCCGGCTGGGAAAGACGTAGTCATCCACCGTGCCGCCCCGCCGTTCGAGCCAAGCCAGCAGGCTGGCGCGAGCGTCTGGAAGCAGTTCGAACTGAACCGGACGGCCTGTCTTCTGCTGCATGACAATCGCTCGTGTTCGGACTTGCCCGCCGCTGACAAGGTCGCCAATCTTTATCTGCACCAAGTCGCAGCCTCGAAGTTTGCTGTCGATCGCCAGGTCGAATAACGCCCGATCTCGCAAGCGGAGACGCTGATTGAGGTAGAATCGGATCTCCCATATTTGCTTCGGTTTCAGCGCCCGCTTTGCGCCGACGGCTCTTCCGGCGTTCCAGACTTGCCGCTTCGTGGCAGTAGGTGCGGTTTCAGACATCTCCATGATCATTCTCCAATGGTCAAATCGACCATCGGAAGAACGCCTTAGGGCATGCCGCTTGGTATCTAATGGGACCTGTGCCGACCAGGGTGGTCGTTTAGATCAGCCGCCACGACCGTTGCTTTTGGCAAAAGGTGCTGATGCAACGTTTCGAAGTAGGCACGTAGGAAGGTGCCCAGGTAGCGGTGACTGAGCATCGGACGGCGGATGGCGGGAAGCGGGCATTATCCGGATGGCGATGCTGATGCGCAAATATCTGACCTATTGATCGGCACGACAGCTTGGCGTAAAGACCGCCGCACTGTTTCTCGAACCAAGGAAAGGAGTGAGCAAATGCGAGCCGCAACCGCATCCGTCATCACTCCCGGTTTCCGAGTTCAGGAACATATCACATGGGCAATTCCCTTGCGGGTGACTGCGGTCGCCTGACCCCTTTTCGCGGCCAACGCGCTGCGTCCCTTTCTCATATTCAACGTCCGCCGGCCGACGTCTCCGCTTTCTGGGAGGATCGCCTTGCGCGCTGACATGTTCAAGGTCATCGTCGAGCGTCCCCGCTGGGGCTCGCGGCATGCACCTTCTGTAAAACTCAAGAAGGACAAGAACGACTTCAAGCAAATCGGTGTCAAACGGCACGTCCGCGAGCGCGCGGACTATTCGAAATCGCTCAACGAGAATCTCGCCCCGCTCGTGCGCTTTCTTCGGCGGCGCGTCGGTCGGCGCTGGGACGATGTGTTCAGTGAAATCTGTGCCAAGCTCGATACCGGTAGCACCGTAAAGATGCACGTTCGTGAACATCTGCGCGATTTCGTGATCTTTGGCATCGCACAGGGCCGACATGGGGAATTGTTGCGCGAAGGCCATGTCCTGCGTCCGGACCGGCGTAACTGCCGTGGCAGGGAACTCTATGTCGATCCCCGCGACGGTATTTTGAAGGATCGCGTATGGTTCTGGCGCGATCAGGGACATGCCGTTCCGCCGGGCAAGCGGCACCTCGGGTGGAAGGATGCGGCGCGATGACCGACGCAACCATTCATATCGTCTCGTCGCCCGAAAACTGGATCGAGCAGGTCGCCGTGGGTCAGCTTCACCAGACCGCGCGGCTCGAAGGAATTGATCGCATTGTCGGGCTGCCCGACCTGCATGCCGGCCGCGGCATCGCAGTGGGCGCCGCGTTCTGGTCACGCAGCCATGTCTATCCTCATCTGGTCGGCAGCGACATCGGCTGCGGGATGGGCCTGTGGCGTGCGAGCTTGCCGCTGCGCAAGTTTCGGCTCGACGCCGCCGAGCGCAAGCTGCGGGGTCTGGACGATCCATGGTCGGGCGATGTTGCCGCGCGTCTCGCCGAGGCGGGGCTGGCAACCGACCTTGCCGGCGAAGCGCTGGGCACGATCGGCGGCGGCAACCATTTTGCCGAGTTGCTGCGGGTCGAGACGCTGCATGGAGACGGAGACGCTGCGGTTGATCCCGCCGCGCTCTATCTGATGGTGCATAGCGGATCGCGTGGGCTGGGCCAGGCCATCCTCGATGGGCATCTTGCACGGCATAATGTCGGCGGGTTGTTTGCCGGCGATACGGCCTGTGCGAACTATCTGGCGGCGCATGACGGCGCGATGCGTTGGGCCGAGATCAACCGCGTGCTGATTGCGGAGCGCTTTCTCGATCGGATCGGGACCTTTGGTGAGCGCCTGCTCGACATCTGCCATAACAGCGTCACGCCGCACCAGGGCGGATGGCTGCACCGCAAGGGTGCTGCGCCCGCAGACAGAGGCCTGGTCGTCATTCCCGGATCGCGCGGGGACATGACCTATCTGGTCCGGCCCCGGCTGGAGCGGGCGGACACCGCGCTGCATTCGCTGGCGCATGGTGCCGGCCGCAAATGGAGCCGCAGCGAGGCTAAGGACAAACTCGTCCGCCGGTTCAGCATCGCCGATCTTGAGCGAACGAAACTGGGCAGCCGGGTAATCTGTGAGGATCGCGACCTGATTTATGAGGAGGCGCCGCAGGCGTACAAGGACATCCATCAGGTCGTGCGCGATCTTGAAACGGCGGGTCTGATCGATCTGGTCGCAACGCTGCGCCCGCTTCTCACCTACAAGACGAGGCGCGCATGACCGAGATCATCCTGCACCTGTCCTCCGGTCAGGGGCCGAAGGAGTGCGAATGGGTCGTGGCGAAACTGGCCCATACCCTATGCCGGGAAGGGAAGGCGGCAGGCCTCTTCTGCGAGCCAATCGAGCCGATACAAGGCCCAATAGCATCGGCATTGTTGCGCGTTTCGGGTGACGGCGCAGAAGCGTTCGCCACCACATGTGTCGGCACGATCCGCTGGATCGGGACCAGTCCGTTTCGCCCCCTGCACAAGCGGCGCAACTGGTTCGTGGGCGTTCGCCCCGTCCAGATTGACGAGCAGTCGCCTGACCTGCGGGAGCGAGACATTCGCTATCAAACCTTCCGCGCTTCCGGGCCGGGTGGGCAGCACGTGAACAAGACCGATAGCGCGGTTCGGGCGACGCATGTGCCGACAGGCTTGGTCGCGGTGTCCCAAGATCAGCGGTCGCAATTCGCAAACAAGAAAATCGCACGACTGAAGCTGGCGGCGGTGCTCGATGATCGACGCCGCGCAGGTGAGGTTCAAGGAAAGCGGGCAGTTTGGGACCAGAACCGCGAGCTCGAACGTGGCAATGCAGTGCGTACATATGAGGACAAACGGTTCCGTCGGCGTTAGCCGATAAGGCTATCGGACAGGAGAGAGGGGCAGCTTCGCTCGATCTTCGCGATCGAAGCTGCCCTCTAGCTACCGACCACTTTTTGCCGTTCCAGTCAAAGCACGGGTACGACCGCTATCGCCGAAAACGGCCAATCATAGGTTCTCAACCAAGAACCAGCATCGCCCGGTCGAAAACCATTCGTAGCACGCTCTTCCGCCCTGACATTGGCGGCTGCAGCACCATTTGGCATTCCCATTTCTCCATCTCTCGGGGACAATTTCGGGAAAGAGCAATTGAGAACAGATTTTGGGAAAGCTGCCACCTATAGGCATGGGAAAGACTGCGGTGCTCGTCTCGCCTCACTGGCCGTTCCCCGTCGAGACGAGTGAAGCGCGTACGGGAGTGCCCTTATCGATCGTCCCCGACTAAAGGGACGGATGAGGCCAGAAGACGAGAGGCTGTTAGGAGCACGAGCCTTCAGCGCGCGCATAACGGAGCTACGCCATGCCGGGACGAACTTCAGCATATCGCTTCATGGTTATGCTGGCCGCTATGACCGCAATGCCGGCTCCCGCTCAACAGCGACCGAGTACGTCACCGCCCCCAGCGGGGCGTGGCGTGGCTTCGATCGATCCTGAGGCGCAGAACAAGTGGATCGATATGGAAGGCGACGCCGATGGCCTCGTCATCATCCCGATCGTGCTGAACGGTCAGCGGCTTATGGCGATGCTCGACACCGGGGCTGCGACGACCATGGTGGACGCGGGTTGGGCTACGCGCCACGGCATGAAATACCAGCCCTATAATAACGTTACTGGGATAGGCGGCACGGCGGTGCAAACCTATATCGCGCCTATAGAGACGCTGCAGATGGCGGGTTTCCATCAAGCAGGGGGTGCCATTCAGGTTGCCGATTTAAAGCCGCTGTCATCCACGGCAGAGACACCGTTGGATGCCGTGATCGGTGCGGATTTTCTGGCGGCCTACGCCGTTACGATGGACTTCGACCACCGTCGCGTCCGCTTTCAGCCAAGCGGATCGCCTCGCCCAGCGGGCAGCGTCATGCCGGTTGAACCGCGCGGCAAAGGTCGGGGCTTTTCCACGAGGATTCTCATCGGCAAGCGCATGCTATCGCCCGTCATGGTCGATACGGGTGACGACTCCAGCTTGGCGATCACAAAGAACGCTTGGGATACATCGGATGCGCTTCTTCACATGACGGACATCGCCTCAGTCGGGTTGAGCGGCGACATGATCCTGTCGGAAATCGGCCGCGTCGACGGGGTCCAGTTCGGCGGGCAAGTGCTCGGCAAGGTGCCAGTGATGTTCGAGCCAACTCCTTTGGTTCCGGGAGACGAAGGGCGATTAGGGTCCAAACCCAATC
>NZ_LDTE01000031.1 GCF_001476905.1 Sphingomonas sanguinis
TTTCCCGGACGGCGAAACCGCAAACGCACGATCCGATATGATAAAGACAGATACCGCGGCCGCCACTTGATCGAGAACGCCTTCTGCCGTCTCAAGGACTTCCGCCGTGTCGCTACCCGCTACGATAAACTCGCCGTCAACTTCCTCTCAGGCGTCGCCATCGCAACCGCGCTCGCATTCTGGCTCTGATTGAGTCTCAGCCCTAGCCGCCAGTGGCGGAAAGCATTTGAAACATCATCGGTGATCTCGGCAGCCATGCTGCTTGCGGCCTGTGGCGGCGGAGGTGGTGGAGGCGTTAACTCGTCCGGATCGATCCCGACGCCTGCCCCCACGCCGACGCCCAGCCCGACACCGACGCCGTCTCCCACGCCAACCCCGCCGCCCAGTGCTGCAGATAGCGCCGAGTACAAGGCGTCCGCCGCGGTGGTCGGCGCCAAGGCCGCCTATGCCTATGCCTATGACAAGGGCATCACCGGCAAGGGCGTAACCATCGCGGTCATCGACACCGGCATCGCCACCAGCAACGCCGAGTTCGCCGGCCGCATCTCGCCCGACAGTATGGCGTTCGCGAACAAGATCGCACGTTGCGCGACCTGTGCACCGGAGATGGTGACCTTCTCGCTCGACGATGTGCAGGGCCATGGCACCGAGGTCGCCTCAGTCGCGCTGGCCGCGAAAAACGGCGCGGGCGTGCACGGCGTCGCCTATGACGCCACACTACTCGCCCTCAAGATCGCCGCCCCCGATCTCGAAGGCGTCACCGCCACTTCCGTCATCAAGGAGGCCGATGGCGCCAACCCATCGAATATCGCACCCGCAATCAGCTACGCGGTGGAGAAAGGCGCCTTCGTCATCTCGTTAAGCCTGAATGGCGAAGCAGGCGGTCAGTCCGCTACCGAACAACGTGCGGCGATGGACGGCGTCGTCAAAGCCGACCGGCTGTTGGTGCAGTCCGTCTCCAACTTCGTCGACGACAAGAGCACCGCGCTAGGTACGATCACCCGCAATTTTGCCGGCAGCAGTCTGGAGAACAAGAGCAATTTCCTGTTCGGCATCCGCGTCGACAGTGCGCTGCGCCCGCCCAGCGGGAACGGCCTGCCAGGCGATCTGGCAGACCGCACGCTGGCGGTGGTCGCGACGGACGTCAGCGTCGTCGGCAAGGACGGACAGATCACCACGGTCACCGGCAACAGCTTCGCCGCCCCCGCGATCGCCGGGGCGGCTGCGCTGCTCAAGCAATACTGGCCGCAACTCGGCGGCAAGGCGATCTCGCGCATCCTGCTCGATACCGCGACCGACCTCGGCGACAAGGGTGCCGACCAGATCTTCGGCGTTGGCTTGCTCAACGTTGAGGCCGCGATGAAGGCGCAGGCCCCCACCAGCGCTTTTGCCACCGCTGATATGGTGCTGGCGCGCTATTCCTCGCTCAGCCTGTCGGGCCCGTTTGGGAGCGGCGGGCAGCTATCCGATGCCGTGACCCGCATGACGGTGTTCGACCGCTATGGCCGTGACTTCGCCATGACCGGCAGCACCGGGCTACGGAGCCGGGCTTCGGGGTTGCTGGCGGGTGCCATGCTGGGGACGATCGATCCGCCTTGGCTGGCCACCACGGCCAACGACGCAAAGTTCGGTTTCACCTCCGCTGCCACCGGTCCATGGGCCGCGGCGCGTTCCGGCCACCCGGCCACCTTCGCCTTCTCGCCTGCCGCAGGTCAGACCGTCAGCTTCAGCGCCAATGTCGCGGTCGGGCAAGGCGCGGGCATCGCCGGCTCTGCCTTGCGTGGTGTTGTCGCCGCGCCGGTCGGCACGTCATCGTCGTGGAGCGGCGGCGGCTGGTCGGCGGGCTTTGCTTCCGGCGCGTCGCACGACGGCCGCTCTGCTTTGCGCAGTGTCAGTTTCGCAACGCCGCTGGGGCTTGGTGTAGAGCTGTCCGACCTGACCGAACATGGCCAAGTGCTCGGACTCCGCGGCCATGCTGGCTTTGCCCTCTCCGGCAGCCGGACGACGCTGACCACCCTGACGGCCAGCCGCAGCGTTGCTGGCGTGCTGCTGTCGGCACGTGCTACGGCCGCCACCACCCGGGTCGTTGGCGGATCGGACCTGCTGCGCTTCACCGGCCCGATGACCGGCACCGCCTTCGCGCTCGACGCGGCGTATCGTCTCAGCGGTGGCACCGTCACGTTCGGACTGTCATCACCGCTCCGGCTGGAACGTGCCCGTGCGGTGGTTGAGGCGCCAGTCGCCTACGATCTGATGACCGGCGTGCTGGCCACCCGCCTGACCAGCGTCGACCTGACCCCGACCGCACGCGAGATGGACGTCGAGCTTGGCTGGTCGGCCGCGCTGTCGCCCACCTCCTCGCTGCGGCTCGGCGTCGCCCACGCCTTCGATGCCGGCCACGTCGCCGGCGCACAGGACATGGCAGGCTTCGTCGCGCTGGTGCTGCGATGAGGCTCGCCGTCCGGGCCCGCTCGCCACCGGCAAGCCCAGCCCGCCCGTAAAAACATACCCCCCTCACGGACCTGCCACGCCGGGACGCATCTCGGCGAACGAACTCGCACGTCCAGAATACAAGGACATAACATGATGACGAAAATCACCGCCACCGCCGCGCTGGCGTTGCTCACCGCCTGCGGATCGGCCTCGGTTGCCGAGCAGGAGGCCGCCGCGCAGACGAAGACCGCGGCCGCACCGCTGACGATCGCGGGCATCCGCATCGGCATGACCGCGCCCGAGGTGCAGGCGACGCTTGCCCGTACCGGATGGAAGGTCGAGACGTCGGCGGGCGAGGACTGGGCCGCGACCGTCGACCATGAGGCCAAGCGGCAGCAGGGCGTCTTCCCGATTGAGGAGCCGAAACAGGGTGTGGCGGTGCTGAACGCGACAAAGGGCGACGAGAGCCTGATCGTCGAGTTCCGGCCGATGCCGACGGGTGACGCGGTCAAAATCGTCAAATATGTCGCGCCTGCCGCCGGACGGGCGCCCGAGCAGATCGGCGCCGAGATGGTCAAGCGCTACGGCAAACCCGGCACCTCGCAAGTTGCCGCCTCCATCTACGAGGCGAGCTGGTGCACGGGCGGTGACCCGTGTCGCCAGATCTGGGGCAATCCGCATCAGGGGCTTGAGGTCAGGCTCGATGTCTATGGCAAGTTGAACATCGCCCTCTCGCAAGGCGTGGCGGCGGAGCGGGCATGGCAGAATGCGGTCAGCCGTGCGGTCGGTGGAGGTACGGCCCCGAAGTCGTCATTCTGACGAGCCCTACCCAAGGGCGGTCAGTTCGATGGACGGGGCGCTGGGTCGTCCCGTCCATCGACATGGATCGATGCGGCACGCGGCATGTCGCGATACCGAAATTCCGCTCTGTTCACTGCCCCAGCGTCAGGGCCCAGCGTGCGGAGAAATCGGCCCAATCCTCTGCCCACATGGCATGCTCGCTTTCGGCGAGGTCGGGATGGGGCGGCCCCCAACCGGACGCCCGGTGGGTGCGACCAAGCACGATGGCGTGGGCATGCGGAGCTTCCTCTGCCAGTTGATCGCACGGCGCATGAGCGACGACGAGACTGGTCAGGCGACGCTCCCGACCGAACCGCAATGCCGCGTAGGACAGCACCGCTCCGAAGCCGTCATGCACGGGCACATCACGATCGAACGGAAAGGTGAAGACGGCGCCCAGAAGCTTTTGATGCGGTCGGACCGCCGCGTCATAGTCGCCAAACAGCCGCCCGATAGATGTGAGGTCCGGCACGCCGGGCGCCGGGATGATCCGGTAATCGCGGGCTGTCACCGGCCAGCCGCACGCCGTTCTCACCCCATCGTCGACCGGTTTGACCGGGTTGAGCTTGGCGAAGGCAATCTGGCTCATCGTATTTTCCAGTCCGCTGCGCCGCGGTCGGACAAGGCCGAAGCCGATCGCGCGACCGGCCTCGGCACGGACATCGAAAAGCCGGTCGGAGACCGTACCCGGTGCCAGCCACTCGGGGAGCGCGGTCACTTCGTCCCTCCCGCGAAGATGCCGGACAGAAGCGCGCGCCCGTCGGCCAATCCCGCTCGCCGATCCACCTCGCTATCCCAGGGCGCGCATTCACAACCACGAAGTCCCACCGGCAGCAGGGCGAAGCAAGTGCTTCCCGGCTCCGGCGGCACGAAATGACATGACGCCCCGGCACCCAAAAAGAGGTTCAGTCCGGATGTGTAAACCGGATCGTTGCCGGCGAGCATGACCGCGAAGGTAATGTCGTCGACGCTATCCCGCGAGGCGAGCGCGATCAGCACATCGGTGTCATATGCCCGAACGAGTTCCTCGACGTCTCGGCGGGCGGGCGGTACGATTGCCGGGACGATCAGCAACCGTGCCGCCGACGCGTGAAGATAGTGCCGCAGCCGAGTGGCGGGTATTGAACCCGCATCCGGATCGACAGGAAAGCGCAGTCCGGCGAGACGTGCAGGGGTCAGGGCGGCGGCGATCGCGACCGCCTCCAGTGTCTTGATGTGCATGGTCGACTTCTATCCATGGGGGCCGCGGGCTGTTCGCGGCGATCCTCCCTGGTTATTTCACCTCTCGGCTCAGCCGATCCGCTTCCCCGACCTGTCATCATCGACCTCGCCGCCATGCGGCGCTTGGGTGGTCTTGGCGGAGCATGCCCTTGGCCATGCGACCGGTCCCGCCTTCCGGAGGCACCGTCATCGCGGTGCCGGCGGACCTGGAGGCGACGCCTCCACCAGGAGCGCTTGCGCTCCCGGCGCGCACGCGCCGACGCAGCTAAAATGACACAAATATGAAATGCCACATTTTAGCGGTATTGCGCCGCAGTTTCTGTGCGGCCCTGCATGGGGCCGCTCTGCCTTCTTCTGTGAGGGCGCCCACTTCTTTCTGTGAGCTTTCCTCCACCTTTTGTGAGGCTGTGCACGCCGCCCTTACGGCGGCGTTTACTGCGTGTGAGGGTCTGCAAGGCTATGCCTGCATGGTGTCGCGAGCGGCGAGCGTCGGCCGTCCGCATCGATGGAGCGTCGAGGATGGATCTGAATGCCCTGCTTACCCCGGCCGAGCTGGAAGTGTATCGGCGTCACATGGCGGGCGGGCAGTATGGTGACGGCAGCCCCGAACAGGAGAAGGCCGCCGCCGCGAGCGTCACCAGAATGCTGGACCTTTTGGTGACGAAGGCGGGGCGCAACGCCGTTGGAGCCCTGGGCCCCGGACGCGGCTCGATCCTATCGGAGTTGATCGCGGTACTGCTCGGCCCAGCCCCCGATCCGCAAGCCTGGATCGAGGCCATCGCCGGTGGCAGCTTCGACCTCACCGGGTACAAGGCCTATGGCAAGCGGCCGAAGACGATCGACGGTAAGCAGCCCGCGATCGGATCGCCAGGTAATTTCCTGCCCCGTCTGCTGGATCGGTACCATAAGGCGGTGGGCCATCGTCCGCCGAACGCACGGGAAATTGCCGATCTGCGGACCGCGCTGGGTATCCTGATCGCGACGTCGCTGCTCAAAGAACTGCACAACGTCACCAATGAACGGGCCGCGCTCGGCAGTGCTTGGCCGCTCGTCAGCGCAGTCTCCGGGCGACCGCATGCGGAACTCCGTCGGTTCATCGCTGGCTATGGAGACGATCCGTCGTTTCGACATCAGCTCGCCGCTGACATCCAGCGTTCGGTGATCGACTGGGCGAAGCGCCATCCGGGCAGGGTCCTGCCGACGAACAAGCAGGTCGACAGCCAGGCACAGCAGACCGACATAGAGCAGCATTTTGCCAGTGAGGCGAACTCCGAGGAGCGCCGCAAAAACGCGCTGATCGCGTTCGGCAGAATCCTGTTGTCCGGCGACAGCGAAAACGACGATCCAACGATTGATGCCGTGCTCGGCACTCTCCGTGCCGAACCGGCTTACGCTTGGCTGCGCGACATGCCGGGGCACCCCGTGCCAGCAGATTACCCCGGTGGCGAGTCACCGATGCCAACCGAGCTGCTGCGGCGATTCATGCCGGTCGCCGCTGGCCCCAGTACGACCGAGCAGGTTCTGGGACGCGCTGCCATGGCGCCCATCGCGATCATGTCGCCACGTCCCCTACGGCTGACGGAAAGCGAAATGATCAACAAGCGGCTCGATGATCTGGCGCGGTCCATTCACACGCATGTCGAGACGAAGGGCCTGCCGCCGATGGAAACCCCCATCGAGCATCTGGCGATGTTCGAGGCGAGCGTCTGTTACTGGTCGCTCAATCCGGACTGGGAGGCCCGCCAGCCTTGGGAGGATATTGGCTTCAATCTCCATGCGCCATCCCCGGAGGATGAAGACGCGGCCTACCGATTGTGGGACATGGTTACCAGCCGTACGGAGACAAAGCGAACCATCTGACGACATCGTCGCGGCGTCAGGGATATTGGCGTCGCGGCTGGTGTTACCCTTTGATGCTTCGTCCCTTTCTCGCTGCCGTCGCCTGTTCGGCCCTGCTTTCAACCACTGCGGCTGCGCAAACGGTGCCGCTCGGCGCCGATCTGGAGCGGTTCGCCTATCCGGCCCCCGTGCACTGGTTCGAGGCGACGTCACAGGGCCATCCGGTTCGCATGGCCTTTCTCGACTGGCCGGCGACCGTCACGCCCAACGGCACGACGGTCGTCCTGCTCCACGGCAAGAACTTCTGCTCCGCGACCTGGGGCGATACCGCGCGCGGGCTGGCGGCTGCGGGCTACCGTGTCATAGCGCCGGATCAGATCGGCTTCTGCAAATCGTCGAAGCCGACCGGCTATCAGTACAGTTTCCATACCATGGCCGCGCTGACCGCAGCGCTGCTCGACCGGGTCGGAGCCGGCAAGGTCGTGCTGGTCGGCCATTCGACCGGGGGCATCCTCGCCACCCGCTTCGCGCTCCTCTATCCCGAACGGGTCGCGAAGCTGGTGCTGGTCAACCCGCTCGGCCTCAACGACACGCTGAGCGAGGGCGTGCCCTATACCGACCTCGGCAAGCTGCGCGACGAGGAGGCGAAGACGGACGCGTCGTCGATCAAGGCCTATCAGCTCCGTAACTATTATCATGGGGTCTGGCGGCCGGATTACGATCGCTGGGTCGCCATGCTGGCCGGGCAATATGCCAGCCCCGATGGCGACACGGTGCGCGACGCACAGGCGCGCCTGTCCGACATGATACAGGCCCAGCCGGTCGCCGCCGAACTGCCGCGCCTGACTGTCCCGACCACGCTGATCATCGGCCAGCGCGACCTGACCGCCTTTCGCGCAAGCAGCGCACCGGAGGATCGACGGGCGCAAGTCCGCACGGTGCCGCAAGCCGCCGAGGAGGCGGTGAAGCGCATCCCCGGCGCCCGCCTTATCCGCCTGGACGATCTCGGCCATTCGCCGCAGGTCGAAGCGCCCGCCGAGTTCCTGCAATCGCTTCGCTCTGCGATGACGCCGTGAAGCGATATGCCTGCGCGCTGGTGCTCCTCCTCGCCAGCGGTTGCGATGCTGAACCTGCGCCACGGCAAGCGGCCGTGTCCGGCCCGGTCGAGACGCGCGGTTTGGACGGCGCCATCCTGGCCGACACGGTTGCTCAAGCCAGCCGTCTTCCCCGGCTCCGCTCGCTGCTGGTCCTCCGCGACGGGCAGGTGCTGGCCGAGCAGCGCTTCAACGGCGGGCCGCCGCTAGACCGGCCGGTCAATATCAAGTCCGCGTCCAAGTCGGTCCTGTCCGCACTGGTCGGCATCGCGATCGCGAAAGGCGCGCTGACCGGCGTCGATCAGCCCGTGCTGTCGGTGCTCGGCAGCGATGCGCCGCCCGATCCCGACCCGCGTCTTGCCCGGCTGACCGTCGAGGACCTGCTGACGATGCGCGCGGGATTGAAGCGGACGTCGGGCGAGAATTACGGGCGCTGGGTGTCCAGCCGCAACTGGGTCCGCTTCGCCCTCGCGCGCCCGTTCGTCGATGAGCCGGGCGGCGCGATGCTCTACTCGACCGGCAACACGCATCTGCTGTCGGCGATGCTGACCCGCGCGTCGGGACGCGACACCCACGCGCTGATGCGCGACTGGCTGGCGGAACCGCTCGGCATCACCATCCCGCCATGGTCGCGCGATCCGCAGGGCATCTTTTTCGGCGGCAACGACATGCTGATGTCGCCGCGCAGTCTGGCGCGGTTCGGCGAGCTCTATCGCCTGGGCGGCGTGATCGACGGGCGACGGATCGTGCCTGCGCGCTGGATCGAGGAAAGCTGGACCCCGCGCACCGTATCGCCGTGGAGCGGCGGACAATATGGCTATGGCTGGTTCGTCGGCGCCAGTCGCGGCCATCCGTTGCGCTTCGCCTGGGGCTATGGCGGGCAGATGCTGTTCATCGTGCCGGACCTCAAGCTGACGGTCGTCATGACCTCCGATTCCAGCGGCGCGCGCGACAATGGCCATATCGCCGCGCTCCATGCGCTGCTCGACGATGGCATCGTGCCCGCCGCCGAGCGGGGTGGAGCAACGTGACGGGCGAAGACGCTCAACCGCGATGCACGACCGCGCCGATGCGGACGGCGTCCAAACCGAGCCATGCTGCCATCCGGTCCAACTCGACCTGAAGTTGGGGCAGCGTATCAGTGGGTGCTCCCGGTTCCAGCGTAATGCGGTGCGCGAGCAGCAGCCCGGCTTGCCGATCCGCCTTGAGATCGACCCGGCCGACCAGCGCCTCGTCCATTAGGAAGGGCAGCACGTAATAGCCATGCGTGCGCCGATCCTGCGGAACGTAGATCTCGATGCGATAGTGGAAGCCGAACAGGCGTTCGGTGCGGGCCCGCTCCCAGATCAACGGATCGAACGGCGCGAGCAAGGCAGCGCTGCGCACCCGGCGCGGCATGGTCGCGTCGCGATGCATCCATGCCTTCTGGCTCCAGCCCTCGACCCGCACCGGCACGAGCACTCCGTCTTCCGCCAGATCGGAGATGGCATGATCGGCTTCGGCGGGCTTCAACCGGAAATAGTCGCGCAGGTCGCTGGCGGTCGCGACGCCCAAGGCACGGGCGCTGCGTTCGATCAGCGCACGTTGCGCCGCCTCGACCGACGGCGTGGGCAGAGCCAGCACGGCTGGCGGGATAACCCGTTCGGTCAGGTCGTACAGGCGCGCAAAGCTGCCCCGCCGGGTTGCGGTGGTGATCTGCCCGGACCAGAACAGCCATTCGAGCGCGTGCTTGACGTGGCTCCATTCCCACCAGCCGCTGTGGCTGGACCCGTTCTCGAAGTCGGCCGCGGCCAGCGGGCCCTCGGCGGTGATGCGTTCGAGCACGGAGTCAGCCTCGGCCCGGCGTTCGACCGCGAACCGACGCAGCGCCTGATAGCCGATCTCGCCTCGCTCCGCCCGTGCCATGCGCCAGCGGAGCAGCGGGTGGAGGTCGAGCGGCAGCAGCGACGCCTCGTGCGCCCAATATTCGAACATGCGCCGCTGCCGTTTCGGCCCCCACGCATCGCCCTCCAGAAGAGCTCGGTCATAGCCACCGAGCCGCGAGAATGCGGGTAGATAGTGCGCTCGCGTCAGCACGTTGACGCTATCAATCTGGAACAGGTTGAGCCGCTCGGCGGTCCCGCGCAGGTGGCGAACGGACGGGCTGTCGGGACGCGTGCGACCGAAGCCCTGGGCTGCCAGGACGATCCTGCGGGCTTCGCGGAGGGAAACGCTCATAGTGGAGAGAAGGACTGTAATCGGGCGGGCGTCAATCCAGCGGGCCGGCAGCGTGCGCGGCGCTGCCCTGCATGGCGTTTTGAAGGAGCGTCTGCCAAGTTCCGCCCGGACGCCGCGTGTGTCCGCCGAGGAGGAAGCATTGAAGATCGGGGTCATTGCCGACGCACATGGAAATCTGGCCGCGCTGGAGGCTGTCCGCGACGCGATGACTGCCGCCGCGCCCGACATGGTGGTCAATCTGGGCGACCTCGTGTCCGGCCCGTTCGATCCTGGGGCAAGCGCCGAGCTTCAGATGCGTGCTGGCTATCACACCATCGCCGGCAATCACGAGCGGCAGTTGCAGGACGGCAGCGACGGTGCCTTCGACGTTCTGGCGCGGCCGCTTCTGACCCAAGAGCATTGGGCATGGATCGGGGGGCTGCCCGCGACGCTCACTCTTTGCGACGGCGATGTCTTCGCCTGCCATGGTAGCCCGGCAGGCGGGGATCTGGAATATCTGCTCGAGGACGTGACCTCTGGCCGCGCGACGCTGGATGCCGACGTCGCCATCCGGCCACGCCTGAAGGGGATCGGGTCGGCCAGTCTGGTGCTGTGCGGACATACGCACACGCCGCGGATGGTGGCGGTGGACGGCGTGCTGATCGTCAATCCCGGTAGCGTCGGGATGCCATGCTATCGGGATCGGGGCGCGACCCCGCACGTCATGGAGGCGGGCAGCCCGCTGGCGCGCTATGCCATCGTCGAGCGTCGCAACGCCGGATGGGCGGCCCAACTGCACGGTGTGCCCTATGACTATGAGATTGCGGCGCGTCAGGCGGAGGCTTTCGGATTTCCCGCCTTTGCCCATGCCGCCCGGACGGGTCGTATCCTGCCCGGCTGATCCGCCGTCTGTTCGAACGCTAGGTCGGAGTGGCGGGACGGTCGAGAAACCGTCCCGCCGATCCTGCGACCGTCAGGCGCGATAGCCGCCTTGGCGCTCCAGCATCCAGCCGGGATATTCCGCTGGCAGCTTGGTCACCGCATCGAGCGCGGTGAGATCGTCCGCGTCGAGCGACACCGCGGTTGCGGCGATATTGTCCGTGAGCTGATCGACCCGCTTGGCCCCGACGATCACGCTCGTCACCACCGGCTGATGGAGCAGCCGGGCAAGCGCGACCTGCGCGACGGTGCAGCCCTTCGCCTCGGCGATGCGGCGCATCTCGGGGATCACCACCGAGCCACGGGTGCGATCGACCGGCGGAAAGTCGAAATTCGCGCGCCGCCCGTCCGCCGCCTGGCCCTCGCCGTCATATTTGCCCGACAGATACCCGCCCGCCAGCGGGCTCCACACCATCAGCCCGATCTTCTCGGACCGCAGCATCGGCACAATCTCGCGTTCCAGGTCGCGGCCGACCAGCGTGTAATAGGCCTGGAGCGACAGGATCGGCGCGAGCCGCCGCGCCTCGGCGATGCCGACCGCCTTCGCCACCTGCCACGCCGCCCAGTTGGACAGGCCGAGATAGCGGACGTGACCATGACGGACGAGCGTATCGAGCGCCTCCAGCGTCTCCTCGATCGGCGTCGCGGGATCGAAGCCATGGATCTGGTAGACGTCGATATGGTCGAGCCCGAGCCGCTGGAGGCTCTGCTTGCACTGGCTGAGGATGTGGCCGCGCGAGGCGCCGCGCGCATTGGGACCATCGCCCATCGGCCCCAGCACCTTGGTCGCGATGACGACATCGTCGCGCGCGATGCCCAGGTTCTTGAGCGACTGGCCGAGAATGCGCTCGCTCTCCCCGCCGGCATAGACATTGGCGGTGTCAATGAAGTTGATGCCGGCATCGAGCGCGGTCCGGACCAGCGCGTCCGCCTCATCCTGGCGAAGCTGGCCGATCTGGCCCCAGATGCCCTCGCTGCCGCCGAAGGTCATGGTGCCGAGGCAGAGTTCGGACACGAACAGGCCGCTATGTCCGAGTTGGCGCATACGCATGGGATGATAATCCTGTTGGAAGGGACGAGCCGGAGATACGCCGCGAACGTTCGGCGCCGCGACGTCGATCCGATCAAAGTCCTGCCCGATCCTATCAAAGTCATTCGTAGACGGTGCTTTCGGCGCGCGGCGAAGCTACGATTTCTGCCATGACCACGCTGTCAGACCTTGCCCAACTGATCGAGCGCCATTGGTTCGTCCATGGTCGCGAAACGCCAATTCCGGGCCTGCTCATCACCCGCACGGAGGAGCCGACCGGCATCATCCGAACGGTCTATCGGCCGTCCTTCTGCCTCGTCGTGCAGGGCGCGAAGATGTCGATGCTGGGGCCGACGCCCTATCATTATGCCGAGGGTCAATGCCTGCTCGCCTCGCTCGACCTGCCGGTCACGTCACGCATCATCCGGGCGAGCGCGGCAGAGCCCTATCTGGCGCTGTCGCTGGCCATCGAGCCCGTGACGGTGGCAGAACTGGTGGCGGAGCAGGTGAGCGCGCCAGGCCCGGCCGCCGCCTTCAACGCACTGGCGACCAGCAATCATAACCCGGCGTTGCGCGATCCTCTCAGGCGGTTGCTCGATCTGCTCGATCATCCGGCGGATCAGGCGGTACTCGCTCCGTTGATCCGGCGAGAGATCGTCTGGCGGTTGCTCGGCGGCACGCTGGGACCGGCGCTGCGCCAGATGGGCCTTGTCGACACCCACGCCGCTCGGATCGGGCGCGCGACGGCGTTCATCCGCGACCATTATGCCGAGACGCTGCGCGTGGCCGACCTCGCCGCGCTGGCGGGCATGAGCGTCCCCGGCTTCCACCGCCACTTCAAGGCGGTGACGACGATTGGGCCTTGTCGACACCCACGCCGCTCGGATCGGGCGCGCGACGGCGTTCATCCGCGACCATTATGCCGAGACGCTGCGCGTGGCCGACCTCGCCGCGCTGGCGGGCATGAGCGTCCCCGGCTTCCACCGCCACTTCAAGGCGGTGACGACGATGACGCCGGTGCAGTTCCAGAAGCAGGTCCGCTTGCAGGAAGCACGCCGCCGCCTGGTCGCCGCCGAGGAGGTCGCGCGCGTCGGCTTCGCGATCGGTTACGAAAGCCTGTCGCAGTTCAGCCGCGACTATCGCCGCCTGTTCGGGGCACCGCCGGGGCGGGATGCGGCAGCGATGCGCGCGCAACTGGTGCCGGAGCCTGCTCTGTCCTAATACTTCACTCCGTCAAGTAAATTGATCCAGCATGGCGGACATGGATGATGCAGACGTCACCGCCATCCGCCGGTTCAACCGCTTCTACACCCAGACGATCGGCGCGCTCGATGCGCGGTTTTTGGGCACCGAGGCGAGCCTGCCCGAAGCCCGTTTGCTGTTCGAGATCGCCACGCGCGAGCCGGTTACCGCCAGCGTGTTGCAGGACGCGCTCGGCATGGACGCGGGCTATCTCAGCCGCTTGGTCGCACGCTTCGAGAAGCGCGGCTGGATCGTGCGCGTGCGTCGCGACGACGATGCCCGTGCGCGTGACCTGCGGCTGACCGAGGTGGGACGTGCGGCCTTTAGCACGCTCGACCACCGCCAGAGCCATGCCGTCGGCGATCTGCTCGCGGCGGTCGACGGACAAGCGCGGCGCGATCTGGTCGAAGCCCTGACGCGCGCGCGGCTGCTGCTGGATCCGGCCTCGGGTGGGCCGTTCGTGATCCGGCCCTTTCGCACCGGCGAGCCCGCGCTGATCGCAGCGCGCCAGTCGCTCCTCTATGCCGAGAGTCATGGCTGGGGTCGCGAACTGGAGGTGATCGAGGGCGAGGTCACCGCGGCGTTCCTGCGCGACTTTAATCCCGAGCGCGAGCAATGCTGGGTCGCCGAGATCGATGGGGTGATGGCAGGCGCGGTGTTCGTGACGGACGAGGGCGAGGGGATCGCCCGGCTGCGCCTCCTCCATGTCGAGCCCTTCGCCCGTCGCCGGGGCATCGGCGATGCGCTGGTCGGCGCTTGCGTCACCTTCGCACGGGAAATGGGCTATCGTGCGTTGACGCTGTGGACCCACACCGTACTGGAGTCCGCGCGCCGCCTCTATGCCGCGCATGGTTTCGCATGTGTCGAGACGGCCATGCATGAGCGGTTCGGCATTCCACTTCAGGGCGAAACCTGGCAGCTGGAGCTAGCGGCGTGAGCGGCGACCTGACGATCCGCCTCGCGACCGAAGCTGACCTCGGGGGGCTTCGCGACCTTATGACGTTGTCGATCGATCGCGGCCAGGCAGCGGTGCTGACCCCGGCGCAGATCGTCGCCAGCCGCTCGGTGATGGGGCTCGACACGCAATTGGTACGCGACGGCACGTACTTCGTCGTCGAGGACCATGGCGTGCCGGTCGGCTGCGGCGGATGGAGCCGGCGCGCGACGCTCTATGGTGGTGACCATAGCATGAGCCTGCGCGACCCGGCGCTGCTCGATCCGGTGAAGGACGCCGCTCGCATCCGCGCCATGTACACCCACCCGGATCATGTCCGGCGGGGTATCGGCCGGATGATACTCGACCACTGCGAGCAAGCGGCACGGGCGGAAGGGTTCGCCGCCGTTGAACTGATGGGCACGGCCGGCGGCGTGCCGCTCTACGCGGCCTGCGGTTACGAGCCGGTTGAGCGCGCCGATACCCAGGTCGATGGCGTCGTCGTGCCGTTGACCCGGATGCGGAAGCGGCTGCGCGATCCGGCGTAGCGCGGCAGCGGGCAAAAATTCTGGACCGGCATGTCACAACGGTTGCCGCCGTTTCGTCATGGTGTCGGAACTCAAGGAGACCGACCATGACACCCCGTATCGCCAACCCACACGCTCTGGTCCCGGAAGCGATCAAGGCCATGATGGCGCTGGAACAGAGCTTCACGAAAAGCGGCCTCGACCACGATCTGCTCGAACTGGTGAAATTCCGCGTGTCGCAGATCAACGGCTGCGCCTTCTGCCTGCACATGCATGCGACCGACCTGCGTCGTCATGGCGAAAGCGAGATGCGCCTGTACATGCTAAGCGCATGGCGGGAATCGACGCTCTATTCGGATCGTGAGAGGGCCGCACTTGGCTGGGCGGAGGCGCTGACGCTGCTCCCCGAGACGGGGGTGCCCGATGCGGATTATGATGCGCTCAAGGCGGCATTTTTCGATGCGGAGCAGGTCTGGCTGACCATGGCGATCGGGGCGATCAACACCTGGAACCGCCTCCAGGTGGCTTTCCGCGTCGCGCATCCGGTGGACGATGCCTGACGCCGCGTTGTTCGAGGCGGAGCGGCCGCGGCTCGTCCGGCTGGCCTATCGCATGACCGGCTCGCTCGCCGAAGCGGAGGATCTGGTGCAGGATGCCTGGTTGCGCTGGTCGCAGGTGGAAGAGGTCGAGGCACCCGCCGCCTGGCTGACCCGGGTCGTCACGCGGCTCTGCCTCGATCACCTGAAGTCGGCGCGGGTGCGGCGGGAGACCTATGTCGGCACATGGTTGCCCGAGCCGCTGCTCGGCACGACCGATCCGGACGAGGTGGCCGACGATCTGACGGTCACGCTCATGCTGGCCATGGAGCGGCTGTCACCGTTGGAACGGGCCGCCTTCCTGCTCCACGATGTGTTCGACGTCGCGTTGATCGAGGTGGCCAGGACGCTGGACCGCGCACCGGCCACCGTGCGGCAACTCGCCTCCCGCGCCCGGCGGCATGTCGCGGAGGCGCGGCCGCGCTATCCGGTCGATGCGCAAGAAGCGGCGCGGATCACTCGCGCCTTCTTCGCGGCGGCGCGGGACGGCGACGCGCGTGCCTTGTCGGACCTGCTGGCGGAGGACGTCGCCATCCATTCCGATGGCGGCGGGCGCGTCCTGGCATTCCACAACATCATCCGGGGTCTGGCAAAGGCGCAGCGGTTGTTCATGGGGCTACGTCGCAAATACGCCGACGCGTCGGTGGAAGTGATCCGCTTCGCCACGATCGACGGGCTGCCCGGCTATGTCAGCCGTGCGGGCGGCGGCGTACTCCAGACCACCGCGCTCGACATCCGCGACGGCCGGATCGCGGCGATCTACATCGTCCGCAATCCGGACAAGCTCATCCGCGTCGCAACCGCTCTTCACACCGGACAAGTCCTTGCACGCGGCTGACGGCGGAGCGCCAGCAGCAGCACGAGCGCAGCCACCGCCATCGCCGCACCGGCCAGCGACACGACCGGCAGTCCCAGCCCGGCGCCGATCACACCGCCGCCGAGCACCGCGCCAAAGGCATTGCCGAGGTTGAACGCGCCGATATTCATCGCGGAGGCGAGGTTCGGCGCGTCGGAGGCCGCGTCCATCACCCGCATCTGCAACGGCGGGACGATCGCGAAGCTGGCGATGCCCCAGATCAGGATCGCGATGGCGGCGGGCCATGGCCATTGCATCACGCCCGCGAACACGACGAGCACCGTGGCGAGCACCGCGAAGTTGCCGATCAGCGTCCGCTCGATCGACCGATCGGCCAGCCGGCCGCCAAGCGTATTCCCGATCGTCAGACCGATGCCGTAGAGCATCAGCATCGCCGTCACGAACCCGGTCAATGCGTGCGTCTCATCCCGCAGGATTGGGACGATATAGGTGAAGACGGTGAACATGGCACTCGCCCCGACCACCGTCAGCGCCAGTGCCGTCAGCACGGGCTTTCGCGTCAGCACACGCAGTTCGGCCCGCATGTCGCCGCCTTCGGCAGCGGGCAGCGGCGGCAGAGCAAGACGGAGCGACGGCATCGCAATCGCGCCAACGCCTGCGATCCCGGCGAAGGCGGTGCGCCAGCCGATCGCCTCGCTGACCCAGGTCGCCGCCGGCACGCCGCCGATCGTGGCGACGGTCAGCCCGGTAAACATCGCCGCCACCGCGCCCGCGCGCTTGTCCGGCGGCACGAGGCTGGCGGCGACCACGGATCCGACGCCGAAGAAGGCGCCATGGTTGAACGAGGTGACGATTCGCGCTGCCATCAGCATCCAGTATCCATCCGCCACCGCCGACAGCGCGTTGCCGAGCGTGAAGATGCCCATCAGCGCGATCAGCAGCGTCCGCCGGTCGATCCGCCCCGTGGTTAGCGTCATCAGCGGCGCGCCGATCAGCACGCCCATCGCATAGGCGCTGACCAACAATCCGGCGGCGGGGATCGACACATGCAGGTCCCCCGCGATGACCGGCAACATGCCCATCGGCGCGAATTCGGTCACGCCGATGCCGAAGGCACCGACCGCCAGTGCGAGCAATCCGAGGTTGAACTTCATGATCCTGGCTCCCTCAAACCATCGGCGGCGCTAGGCGGGCGAAACCCTCCTGCTGCCGGTAGGGGGTGTGCGGATAGGGCGGCAGCACGTCGCTTGCGGCGTCGAGCGCCGCCACCTGCTCGGGCGACAGCGCCCAGCCGATCGCGCCGAGATTGTCGCGCAGCTGCGCCTCGTCGCGCGCACCGATGATGACCGACGCTACGGTCGGCCGCCGCAGCAGCCAGTTGATCGCGACCTGGGGAACGGTCTTGCCCGTCTCCGCCGCCACCGCTTCCAGCGCATCGACGACGCGGTACAGATGCTCGTCCTCGACCGGCGGCGCGAACTGAGCCGTCTCATGGAGGCGACTGCCTGCCGGGATCGGCCGTCCGCGCCCGATCTTGCCGGTCAGCCGACCCCAGCCGAGCGGGCTCCAGACCAGCGCGCCGACACCCTGGTCCGCCGCCAGCGGCATGAGGTCCCATTCGTACGCTCGGCCGATCAGCGAGTAATAGACCTGATGCGCGACGAGGCGCGACCAGCCGTGACGATCGGCCAGCGCTTGCGCCTTCATGATCTGCCAGCCGGGATAGTTGGAGACGCCCGCATAGCGGACCTTGCCGTCGGCGATCAGCCGGTCGAGCGTGCCCATTACTTCCTCGGTCGGCGTGGACGCGTCGAAGGCGTGAAGCTGGAGCAGGTCGATCCGGTCGGTGCCGAGCCGCCGCAGCGCCGTCTCGACCGCGCCGATCAGTCGCGCCCGCGACGCGCCCCAGTCCTGCGGACAGTCACCTATCGGCAGGCCGGTCTTGGTCGAGATGAGGACGGCATCGCGCCGCCCCTTGATCGCTTCGCCCAGCACCTGTTCCGACGCGCCGTCCGAATAGACGTCGGCGGTGTCGAACAGCGTCACGCCCGCGTCGAGGCAGATGTCGACCAGCCGCCGCGCCTCGGCGGCGTCGCTTGTGCCCCAGGCGCTGAACAGCGGTCCCTTGCCGCCGAAGGTCCCCGCGCCGAACGACAGCGCCGGAACGCGCAGGCCGGACGATCCCAATTGCCGATATTCCATGACACCTCCTTTGCCGAATGTCATTGTCAGGCGCATAGATGGCCGGTGAAGCAACGTGGCGGAACCGCCCGCCGGTGCAAAGGATCTATGCCCTGGAAGCAAAGCTAACCGGCAACGACGATCGCGCCCGGTCGCTCGCTTGTTCGCGAGCGTGGTGGAGGAGGGCAGCTTTTCCGCCGCCGGTCGCACGCTCGGGCTGACGCCATCCGCGGTGGCGCGGGCGATCGACCGGATCGAGGCGCGGCTCGGCGTCCGGCTGCTGCTCCGCTCCACCCGCGCGCTGACGCTCACCGCCGAGGGGCAGGCCTATCTACTCGCCGCCCGGCGCATCCTCGCCGATCTCGACGATGCCGAGCAGCAGATCGCCGACCAGGGCGCGCCGCGGGGACGGCTGCGGATCAGTGCGGCGCTGGCGCATGGGCGACTGTGCGTCGTGCCGCTGCTCGGCGACTTCGCGAGCGCCTATCCACATATCTTGATCGACATCGCGCTGACCGACACGCTGGTCGATGTCGCGGCGGGTCAGGCCGATGTCGCGATCCGCTTCGGCCCGCTTGCCGACAGCGGACTGACCGCCCGCAAATTGTCCGAGGCGCGGCGGGTGATCGTGGCGTCGCCCGATTATCTGGCGCGGGCAGGCACACCGCAAGTGCCCGAAGACCTCCACGCCCATAACTGTCTGAACTTCAACTTTCGCCGCGCCGAACCGATCTGGCCGTTCCGCCGCGACGGCCGGGATTTCGCACTGTCTGTGGACGGCGGCATCGTCGCCAATAATGGCGAGACGCTCGGCCATCTCGCCGCCGCCGGTGTCGGCATCACCCGCGTCGGCCGTTTCAGCGTCGCGGCTGAGATCGCGGACGGGCGGCTCGTGCCGCTGCTCGAGGACTATAATCCGGGCGACGTCGAGCTGATCCACGCCGTCTTCGTCGGGGCTCCACCACGCCCGCGCGGGTGCGGGTGTTCGTCGACTTCCTCGTCGAGCGCCTAGCCAGCCGGTTCGAGTAGCGGGCGCGACACGGCCTTTTCCAGGAAAGCGTACAGCCGGTCGTCATCGCTCATCGCGACGTTGAAGCGCATGTGGTCGCGCCAGCCGCCGTTGGTACTGAACACCGGCCCCGGCGCCAGCACGATACCTTCCGTGATCGCCCGCCTGGCAAGCTCAACGGCATCGACGCCATCGGGCAATCGCGCCCACAGGAAGATGCCCGCCGCCGGATTGGTCCATGGCTCGATGCCAATGGCCCTGAGGCGTTTCGCCACACCCGCCGTCGCTCGGGCCAGCCGGGTACGAACGCCGTCAACGTGACGCCGATAGCTGCCATCGGTCAGCACCGCGTGCAGCAGGTTGGCGGCGAGCGGACTGCCCGCCATCGACGTCGCGATGCGCAGATCGGCCAGCCCGTCGATCCAGTCGGGTCGGGCCGCGATATGGCCACAGCGCACCGCTGCGGACAGGGACTTGGAGAAGCTGCCGATGCGGATCGTCCGGTCGAGCCCGTCGAACGCCGCCAGCCGTGGCGACGGCGTGTGCTCGAAGTCGGCGAAGATATCGTCCTCGACGACGACCATGTCATGGGCCTCGGCGATCTTGAGCAGCCGGTGCGCGGTAGCGGCGGCAAGCGTCGCGCCGGTCGGGTTATGGACGCCTGAGTTGGTCAGATAGAAGCGGGGACGATGCGTCGCGGCGGCCTCGGCCAAGGCGGTGACGTCCGGCCCGGTCGCTGTCATCGGCACGCCGACCACCTTGGCGCGGTGTGCCCGCAGAAGCGCCAGAAAGTTGAAATAGCACGGGTCGTCGACCAGCACGGTATCACCCGGCTGAAGCAGGAAGCGACACACCAGATCGAGCGCGTGAGTGCCGCTGTCGGTCAGCAGGATCTGGTCGGGTCCGGCTTCGATCCCCTGATCCGCCGTCCGCCTCGCCAGCAACGCCCTCAGCGGGGGCGAGCCCAGGGGTGACGCGTAGCCCGCCAGCGTGCCGTTCTCGTCCGACCGCGCCGCCCCGCGCATCGCTTTGCGGAGAGCATCGCCCGCCAGCCAATCATCGGGTAGCCAGCCGCATCCCGGCATCAGTTCGTGCCGCCGCTCGCCCAGCGACTGGCGCAGCATCCAGAGCGGGTCGACCTCGCGTTCCTGTGTGCTGGCCAGCCGATCCAGCGCCAGCGGGGCCAAGGGCGTGGCAACATAAAAGCCGGATCCCGGTCGCGACCGGATCACACCCTCGGCGGCGAGGCGATCATAGGCTTCGACCACCGTCGAGCGCGCGACGCCGCTCGTCTCAGCCATGGCGCGGATCGACGGCAGCCGGGCGCCGGGCGTCAGCGCGCGGGTATCGATCCGGTCGCGGATCGCGCGGACCACCATGCCGGTGCGGGTTTCGTCGGGGGCGCTCGCCATCGTACTGCCAATCTCACCAATACAGTTCGGCATGATCGTACCGATGTGTATCTGTCGGCGCCAGTCACACCGCGATAGGACCAGCCGTCATCAACAGGAGATGCCCGTGACCCGCCCCTTTCGCCTCGTCGACGTATTCGGCACCGATCCGCTGACCGGCAACCCGCTGGCGGTCATCGCCGATGCCGAGGGTCTGACGACGGACGAGATGCAGGCGATCGCGAGCTGGCTGAATTTTTCGGAGACGACCTTCCTGCTGCCGCCGACCGATCCATCGGCCGATTATCGTGTCCGCATCTTCACCATGGCGCACGAACTGCCCTTTGCCGGGCACCCGACGTTGGGCAGCGCCCATGCGTGGGCGGAAGCGGGCGGGCAGCCGAAGCAGGACGGCGTGATCGTGCAGGAATGCGGTGTCGGGCTGGTGACGATCCGCCGCGATGGCGATCAGCTTGCTTTTGCCGCCCCAGCGCTGCTGCGCGGGGGCACGCCGACCGAGGCGGAGATCGCTCAGGTCGCCGAGTTGCTGCGGATCGATCGCGCGGCGATCGTCGATGCCGCCTGGGCTGACAATGGCCCCGGCTGGATCGCGGTCATGCTGGCATCGGCCGAGGCGGTGCTGGCGGTCGAACCGGCGCGGCACCACGCCGAGCATATCGACATCGGCATCGTCGGACCACATGCGCCCCGTAGCGAGGTCGCGTTCGAACTGCGCGCGCTCTTCACCGACGCGCATGGCGGGCTGATCGAGGACCCGGTGACCGGTAGCCTCAACGCGTCGGTCGGCCAGTGGTTGTTCGCCAGCGGTCGGGCCAGTGGCAGCTATCTCGCCGCGCAGGGCACGCGCCTCGGGCGGAGCGGGCGTATCCATGTCTCGCAAGACGAGGCCGGCCAGGTCTGGGTCGTCGGAGCGACGCGGACTTTGTTCTCCGGGCGGACGCAAGGGTGATGCAGGTCGCGGTCCTGACCTTCGATGGCTTCAACGAACTGGATTCGTTCGTCGCCGCCGCGATCATCAACCGGCTGCGCCCGCATGGCTGGGCTGCGCATATTACCGCCCCGACTGAAACGGTGACGTCGTTGAACGGCGTCACCGTCCATCGCCAACGGCCACTCGCATTCATCGAGGAGGCGGATGCGGTGCTGATCGGCAGCGGTGTCCGCACGCGGGAGATCGCCGACGATCCGGCGATGCTCGCCCGGCTTCGCCTCGATCCAACGCGGCAGTTGATCGCGGCGCAATGTTCGGGGACGCTGCTGCTGGCCAAGCTCGGCCTGATCGGCGATTTGCCAGCCTGCACCGACCTCACCACCAAGCCGTGGGTGGTGGAGGCCGGCGTCACCGTCATCGACGCACCGTTCGCCGCTCAGGGCAATGTCGCGACGGCGGGCGGTTGTCTTGCCGCGCCCTATCTCGCCGCATGGCTGATCGCGCGCGGAGGCGAGCTCGAACTGGCGCGCGAGGCACTTCGTTACGTCGCGCCGGTTGGCGAGAAGGCGCGCTTCGTCGACCATGCCATGGCAATCGTCGCGGGCGAGTCGGCATTCGCATGACTCGCCCGCGCGCTCATTTCGTAGGAACCCCCGTCGAGCTTACGCCTGCGGGCTGTCCCAGCCCTCCAAGACGATCTTGCCCCGCGTGGTGGAGCTCTCGATGCGGCGGTGCGCCTCGATCAGATTGGCGGCATTGATCGGCGAGAGCGTGTCGGTCGCCGTGGTGCGAATGCGCCCTTCGTCCACCAGTTCGGCCACCGCGTCCAGCAGTCGACCCTGCTCGCCGACGTCCGGCGTGTCGAAGAGCGACCGAGTGAACATCAACTCCCAATGGACCGACACGGCCTTGCGCTTGAAGGCGACGATGTCGAGGCTGGCGGGATCGTCGATCAGCGCGAAGCGCCCCTGCGGCGCGATCAGCTCGGCGATGTCGGCCAGATGGCGGTCGGTGTGGGTGGTCGAGAAGACGAAGGCGGGCGCGCCGATCTCCAACGCGGCGATCTGCGGTGCCATCGGCTGGGAATGATCGATGACATAATGCGCGCCGAGGTCGCGGACCCAGCCTTGCGTCTCGGCGCGCGAGGCAGTGGCGATCACGGTCAGGTCGGTGCGGGCCCGCGCGATCTGGATCGCCGCGGAACCGACACCACCCGCGCCGCCGATGATCAGGACGGCACGGGCGCCGCCAGCCGGTTGGTCGTCGACCTTCAACCGGTCGAACAGGGTTTCCCAGGCCGTGATTGCGGTCAGCGGCAGCGCCGCCGCCTCCGCGAAGTCGATGCTGCGGGGGCGATGGCCCACGATCCGCTCGTCGACCAGCTGATATTCCGCATTGCTGCCGTCGCGCATCAGGTCGCCTGCGTAGAAGACCTCGTCACCCACCTTGAAGCGGGTGGATTCCGGGCCGACCGCCTCGACCACGCCCGCCGCATCCCAGCCGAGGATGCGCTCGTCACGCCCGTCGAATGGCGCGGCGCCGGTGCGGACCTTCGCGTCGACCGGGTTCACCGAGATGGCCCGGACCGCGACCAGGATATCGTGCCCGGTCGGAACGGGTCGTGGCAGTTCGACCTCGACAAGGGCTTCGTCCTGGTTAATCGGGCCGGGCTGGCGATAGGCTATGGCGCGCATGGGTCTTGCTCCTTTTGCTGACGCACGCGAGATAGGGACGGTGTCAGCTTATGTCGTAGGCACAAAAAACGCTCATAGTGTCGAAAAGGATACCGCCCCGATGGCGAAAGCCCGTCACTCCCGCCTCGATTGTACCCCGGGTTGTGCCGTCGAGGCGGCGGTGAGCCTGATCGATGGAAAGTGGAAGGCGGTGATCCTCTACCATCTGCAGGACGGACGTACGCGCTTCAACGAGTTGCGCCGCCGTGCCGGCGACGTGACGCCGCGTATGCTGACCAACCAGCTGCGCGAGTTGGAGGCCGATGGCCTGATCGAGCGCGAGGTCTTCGCCCAAGTGCCGCCGCGCGTCGAATACAGCCTGTCGGATCGTGGACGATCCCTGTCGCCGATCATCGCGGCGCTGAAGGCTTGGGGCGATGCGAATATGGACCTCTTCGCGCGGCGGTGATCATCCGGCTGATGCGGCGGCGACGTTCGCGGCATCGCTCGAACGCCGTCGTGCTCGAATGTACGCCAAGAGATGGGCAGGTGGGATAAGCGACCGATTTCCGACGTTTTTGCACAATATGTTCACATCCTGTTCTACATGCGTTAAAAGGTGCGCATGGCGGTGCGTAAGATCATTCACGTGGACATGGACGCCTTCTTCGCGTCGGTGGAGCAGCGTGACAATCCGTCGCTGCGCGGCAAGCCGGTTGCGGTCGGTCATGCCGCCGCACGGGGTGTGGTGGCCGCGGCCAGCTACGAGGCGCGCACGTTCGGCGTTCGCTCTGCTTTGCCCTCAGTCACCGCGCTACGGCGCTGTCCCGACCTGATCTTCGTGCTGCCCCGCTTCGAAGTGTATCGCGACGTCTCGCGCCAGATCCATGACGTGTTCGCGCGCTATACCGACCTGATCCAGCCCTTGTCGCTCGACGAGGCCTATCTCGACGTCACCGCGAACAAGCGTGGCCTGGAAACCGCATGGTTGACTGCCAAGGCGATCCGCGCCGACATTCTTGCGGAGACCGGCCTGACCGCGTCGGCGGGTATTTCGTACAACAAGTTCCTGGCCAAGCTCGCCTCGGATCATCGCAAGCCCAACGGCCAGTTCGCGGTCACGCCGGACATGGGCGCCGCCTGGGTCGAGACGTTGCCCGTCAGCCGCTTCCACGGCGTCGGACCGGTGACGGCGGAAAAGATGAAGCGGCTGGGGATCGAAACCGGGGCCGATCTGCGCGCCAAGTCGCTGGCGTTCCTGCAGCAGCATTTCGGCAGTTCCGCCGAATGGTATCACGCCATCGCGCGCGGGGAAGACGACCGTCCGGTTAATCCGAACCGCGTGCGCAAGTCGTCGGGGTCGGAAACGACGTTCAATCGCGACCTGACGGAACCCACTGAGATCGAGGCCGGCGTGCTTAAGATGGCGGACGACGTCTGGGACTGGTGCGAGGGACGGCAAACCTTCGGCCGCACCGTCACGGTGAAGGTCAAGTACGCTGACTTCCATCAGATCACCCGGCGGCGCAGCCAGCCTGTGGCGGTCATCAGTCGCGAAGGCATCCACAACGCCGCGCTCGACCTGATCCGGTCGGTCCTGCCGACCCAAAAGGGGATACGACTAGTCGGCGTAACGGTATCGAACTTCGTCGAGGCCGGGGCAGCGGCACCGACCGAATTGCCGATCTTCGCGGACGCGGCGGCGTGATGCTCGACCTCTTTGACGCGCCGCTCCTGCCGGGGCTCGCCACGCGGGCGAACCTGATCACCGCGGACGAGGAGCGCATGCTGATCGACCGGATCGACGCGACTGACCTCGAGCCGTTCCGCTTTCAGGGCTGGACAGGCAAGCGGCTGACAACGTCCTTCGGATGGAGTTACGACTTCGAGGTCGGGCGCCCGAAGGATGCGCCACCGATGCCGGACTGGCTTCTCCCCATCCGCGATAGGGCGGCAAACTTTGCCGGGCTAGCGCCCGAGGCGCTGATCCAAGCGCTGCTCATTCGCTACGACCCGGGCGCCGGGATCGGCTGGCATCGCGACCGGCCGATCTACGGCCATGTCCTCGGCATCTCCCTCGGCGAACCGTCGACGATGCGCTTCCGGCGGCGGCGCGCCGGCGGCTTCGACCGCGCGTCGTTGCCGCTCGAACCGTGGGGCGGCTATCACATGAGCGGACCTGCTCGGCATGAATGGGAACACAGCATCGCGCCGATGGAACGCCCGCGATGGTCGATTACGTTTCGCAGTCTCGTGAAACGGCGGTGACCACTAAGACGGATTACACCTGATGGGCGCCGGTCAATCATGTGGCATGCTGTTCGAATGCAAGCCCGTATCGGGCCTTTCCACCGCCTAGGTGGTCTACACGGGTGGCGGCAGTGGTGGGATAGAGGAATGGCCGCTTTCGGCATCCGTTGGGCGGAAGCTGCCGTTTGTTCAGGCTTGGCCTGACAGCAGCAGGGCGCCCCATAACCGTTGCGCGAGCCTACCATCCTCCAGTTCCGCGCCTCGCTGTAAGTCGTCCCCAAATTGCGGGCGACCGGTGTATATCATCGCTCGCCATAGAACACTCGTTCGGCCGCGATGAGACAATCGACCCCGTCATTGTTTCATACTTATTTGAAGCCGTTGCGTTCAGCGTCGCAAAGTTGCTACCGTGTTTCGCCAAAATGGTCTCTGCTAAGCGAGACTTGGTGCGGAGGGATCGGGCTTGAACGAGATTGTTGCACTAGCCGTTCACGACCTCGAACGGAAAGATGGCATCTACCAGATCAAGGCGGCGACGAAGACGCTGCCGGTCACCGAGACCACTCAGCGGGTGGTCGATGAACTGAACGACCTCTACAACCGGCGGGCGTCGAAGAGCTACGGCAAGTTCACGGCAGCCGAAGGCTATCCTACGCAGGAGCAGATCCGCGACTACATCGGCGATCCGCGGAAGGATTTTCTTCGGCTAACGACACGAATGATGGAGACGCTGCGGCAGCAGGCGCAGGCGCGCACCGCGTCGACCGGCGGACACGTCCTGTTCGAGCACTTTCGGCGGGACCAGAAGGACTTCCTGCTCGTCGCGATTGTGTCGGACAAGCTGAGCGCAATCCTGAAGGCGCAGGACGAGATGGAGGATGTGAAGCATCTCGATCTCGAGGGCTTTCGGTTCGCCGGGCGCATCAACCTGACCGCTTGGGCGGCGGGTGCCGAGCGCTATATCAGCTTCCTCAAGGGCAAAGGCGACGTGTCCGAGTACTTCCGCCTATTCCTGGGTTGCGATTCCGTCGTGGAGGCACGGGTGGACACGTCCAATCTGGTTACGGCGCTTAAGGAGTTCGTCACTGCCGAGAAGATGTCGGAGAAGGACGGCAACGAGTTCCTCGCTCGCGCGAAGGCGATATGCGAGCGCTCGTCGAACAAGCGCGAGGAGCTGGAGTTCGAGGCGCTCGCGAACGAGCTACTTCCCAACGATCCGAAGCGCCTGACCGACCACCTCGGCGACACCGACCGCGCACTAAGCGACCGATTCGTGCCGGACAAGCGCTCACTGGCCTCGCTCGTGCGCTTCAAGGGTGGGACCAAGCAGTGGAAGGTGGAGTTCGACCGCGACGCGGTGAGCAGCCGCGCGGTGATCTACGATCCGGAGGCGAACACCATCACCCTGACGGGACTGCCTGACGACTTGATCTCACAACTGCAGTTCGAAGGCTTGGGTCATGGCTGAGATCGCCTTCGCCGACCTCGTCGAAGTCTACCGGAACACCGTCTTCGACGGCGCGGGCGGCGGCGTCCTGCACGTGGCGAGCGACGCCGTGGCGGAGACGATCCGCACGATCGAAGCCGACGAGGCGCTCTACGAAACAACGCAGATTGCACTCGTCGCTCCGGGAGTGGTCACGGTCGGGGATCACGTCGCGATCACGATTAGGGCGCCCAATCACAGACTTGGATTGCTAGTTTGCGATCTCGACGCGCTCTTCAACGCTCCCGATGCGTCGTGGAACGAGCCTCCGGCCTACTATGTGATCGACGAGCATTTCGCCCGGGGCGACGCCGCCGTTCCGATAGCGCTTGCACGGTACAGGTCGCTTTTGACCGTTACCGCGGTACTTCGTGAAGCCGCCAACTACGTCAGCGACCTGCAGCGTGAACTGGTTTTCATCGACGATGAGAAGACGGTGGTGCCGGTCATCTTCTCGTCTAACGATCTGTCCGAGGGCTTGGTTGAAAACGCCGCCAGACTGAGGCGCATCTTCGGCGATCCGCTGCATGGCGACGAGAAGACAGAGCTGGTGTCGGCCGCCGTGATCCAGTTGGTTCGCAGCATACGGCGTGCGGAACGGTTTCGCCATCTGATCAGCCACCTCGACCAGCTCTGTGACGAGGTGGAGAAGGGCTATAGGCTCTTCGTATCGAGCTTCTCGTATTCCAAGATACGCAAGGAGATCGAGACGGCGCGCCTTGAGTATGTCGGCAAGATCCATAAGACCCTTGTCGACGTTCAGGGGCAGCTGCTCGGCATCCCGGTGGCCACCATCGTCGTCGCATCCCAGCTGAAGACTCCGGAGGGGTGCAATCTCGCATTCTGGGCGAACGCGGGCGTCGTGCTGGGAGCCTGGACCTTTGTCGGACTGCTATGGGTGGCGATCCGCAACCAGCAGCACACGCTCACCGCCATCGAGAAGGAGATAGACGGTCAGAAGTCGCGACTGGAGCGCGACTATGCAGCCGTTCGAGACGATTTCGTCGCCGTCTTCGATGATCTGGGTGGGCGAATCACTTGGCACAAACGGGTGCTCTGGTTCGTCTTGGTCCTGGCGCTGAGCGGAGCGACCGGGGCCACTTACGCGTGGCTCAGGTTGACCCCGTCGGCCTACATGGCGTGCCTGTGAGGTCGAGCCTCAGGCGTTGACCGCCTCAATCGCGGCGGCGAACTCCGCAGCCGTTCGAAAGACCTTCCCGTCGTTGGTGAGCAGCTTGGCGACGATTGCCGCGTCCTGCCGTTCCGCTTCACGGAAGTCCGGTAATCCGCCGGTCAGCATACTGCCCACCGCGCGCTTGCTCTTCCTCGTGAAGACGTTGCCTTCCACGGCGTGCATCGCGATCGTCGTACGGGCGTAGAGGTAGAGGCGATTCTTCGGCATCCACAGCTCTATGAAGGTCGTCGGCCAGCGGAGCACGTCCTTCCTGCCCCAGCCCACGAATATGTCGTTGTCGCTGGTTTCCTTGACCAGCTTCCGATCGATGCCCGCCTTGATGGCCGACTTGCGCGCGGCCGAGCGCTCCTCCTCGCTCGATGAGATCGAGGCGAGGACGAAACCAATGCCGTCGAAACGGTCCGGGTCTACGACGATCATGTCCAGCAGGGATCCAGGGCGGCCGGCGACGGGGGCATGAGGCGCACGACGTGGTCGAAAGAGGCGGGCGGCCCTGGCCAAAGCAGCTTCATCGACCTGCAGAGCGTCGGAGTGCAGGGCCTCGAACCAATCCGAAGCTTGGGCCCATGCCTTCGAGGCTACCGTATGGAAGGTTCCCGCCTCGACCAGCACGGCTCCGTCGGTGCCGAAGCCGACGCCGTTGTCCGAGGCGTTGGCTGAGCCGACGATGACGCCGCGATCCGACAGGTAGACCTTCGCATGCAGACCGTCATGATATCTGACGTCCGCGTCGTCCGGCGCCCCCAGCGATCGAAGCGCATCGGGGTGGCAGCCGCCCATGGATATGTCGCAGACTATCCGCAGGTCGTTTCCTTCGATGCCCCCATCGATGAGGTCGCTACTGCCCTTGCCCCAGAAGGCGACGGCACAGCGGCGATCGGCGCCGCCGAGCACGTGGCGGATGGCGGCGGACAGCTCGCTTCCGGCCAGGAACGAGCCATTGACCGGGGCGGCAGGCTTGGCCTTCCGGCTCATTCCGCGGCCTCGGGCAGCTGCTCGGCAGCCGCCCCCTCCAGAAGGGCCGACAGGCGGCCGCGAAGCGATTGGCGCCGTTCCTCGTAGAAGCGGTCGAAGTCCGCTAGGTCGACCGGGAGCGTGCCGAGGAGGTGTCGATCGCGGTAGTCCGCTCGGCTCGCCTCATCCATTTTGTAGCGAACGAGCCAATCCTCCGGCATGGAGGCACGCTTCTCCACGTTGGCCGCTCCTTCCAAAAGCTGAATGTTGGGCAGCTGGTTGGCCCGGTGCGCCAAGCGTTCCGCTTCCTCGTCATCGTAGCCAGCGCGTCGGAGCTTGGCGGCGCCGAAGCGGGAGATCGGGAAGACGTGGTCCATGTGAAAGTTGTTGCGCAGGTCCACGAACGGATAAAGCAGCGACAGGAGCGCGAACATGCGCCGGTCGCCGTACTCCATGTGGAGCATGTCCTCGATCTCGGCCGGCTCGAACGTCAGCGATTTGCCGCGTACCGACATAATCCGTCGGAGTTCCTCGAGGGGGAAGGTCTGGATGGGACCGGCTTGCATCGCCTCGCGCAGTGCGGTCAGCAACGTATCCAGACCGCTGCCCCAGATGCCGGACGGCTTCAGCAGCGATCGGATCAGCCAGCCGCGGATCGTCGCGCGGTCGGATGCGAACTGGGTGTGGGATACGTAGTTCTCCGGGGCGTTCCGCCGATAAAGATAGTAGGCGATCGGTAGCAGCGCGCTATCGGCACGGAGCGTCTGGCCGTTGAGGCCGAACGACGCCGCTAGCTCGACGGTCCGGACCAGCGCGGATCTGATCGCGGGCCAGTCGGCTTCGAGCTTGGCCATGTTTTCGCTGGTGAAGTTCTCCACCTTAAAGCCGACGCTCGCGATGTCGGCCAACATCAGCCCCGCCTTGAGGACGAAGTCCTGGCTGAAGGCGAAGCCCGTGCCCATCCGGTTGAGCTCGTCCACCAAACGATGGATTTCGGATCGCGCATCGATCTTCGTCCACTGGGCTACGGCGATGCTCAGTAGCAGGTCGGAATAGGACAGCACGGTGCCGCCGGAGTTCAGTCGGATGAAGATGTTGAGAACACGGTCCAGATTGGGCGTGTCCTCCTCGTAGTAGTGCACGAGGGGATCCGTGTGGATGACGCGGTATAGGCGTGACAGCAGGCGGAGCGCTCCCTTCAGCGCCTCGCCGCTAAATCCGGCGTCCACGAGCATGTCGTTGAGGTCGATGACGTCCTCGGTCGCCATAATGTCGGGCACGTTGAACCAGCGCGCCGTCTCGTCCTTCGCCGCCTGCTCGTCAGATAGGAAGCGGAACCGGTACACGGCTCCATCATCATCGGGGCGAACGGGAGCAAGCAGGTCTAGGCGAAGGACCCGCTCGGGAAAGGCGTCCGGGTTCGTCCACCACTTATTCGGCTGCTTCATCGCCATTGATCCGCGAAGCCCGATGTTCAGCGCGGTCAGACGCTGCTGGCCATCGAGAACGGCGGTGATGCTCTGATGGTGGAGCGTCCCCAGTTCCGGACAATGCGCGGCGTCACGCTGATGATAGCGTCGAACGAAGTCGTAGAACTTGAATTTGCCGCTGGTATCCGCCGGGACCTTCCAGAACAGGAACGTGCCGAACGGGTAACCCTGCATCAGGCTGTCGAAGAGCCGCTCGATCTGCTCGGGTTTCCAGACGAACTCGCGTTGGATGGCCGGTAGAACATACTGCTTCGATTGTATCCGACGAAGGGCCTCGGCAATCGTCCCACCTGGCTTGTACAATTGACCTCTCCCCTGCTCAATCCGACCATTGTGAAAGCCTCAGGCTTGCGAATCAACCAGCCTCTTCTCTGATCTCAGCGGGATCAGAAGAACATCGATCGACGACGCACCCGCATCAAAGAGCCGGGCAGATCCAATGAAGCGCGTTCCCCAGACCGAAAGTCGCCGTTTTGCGCTTAAGTCTCCTGAGAAGCCCGGAAGGAATTATAAGCAAGTGCAGCCTCCTCCTGGGCCCCCTCGTGTGCAAGCGCCCACGAGCAGAGCGCCTCCTGCTCTTTGAGCGTCAGGACGGGCGGGGGACGTCTTTCGCCATTCACTGTCTCCAGGGTCTTTGAGCCCTGCCGGGCGCGGACGATAATTTATGCGTTCAGCGTCAGACCACCGTTTTCCAACCGCTTGAACAGCTGCCCTGCCTCACCCCGCGCACTTTTCCTGGCGGCCAGCGTAAGGCTGACTGGCGAGTGCATATTGGTGGTCGCCATAAGTTGCGGCGGCAAGGTCACGCGATTGATGCTGCCAGCGAGCAGGTCCTGCGCCGCAGCGGCGACCAGAGCGTAAACCTCTTCCACGTCGTCGGGGCGCCCCGACGCGTGGCAGGCAGCGACATACTCACGGTGAAACGCTGCAAGGGCGGCATCGGTCGGGGCGGTTCGGCTGCTGTTGACCAGCAGGCGGGCGAGAAGGTTCCCGACGCTGGCACGATCGATCTCGGGACCGGTCATCACGCGCGCAAAGCTCTTCAGGCGATCGTTAACGGCCCAGCCGGACCCGAGAAGCTCGGCGAGCACCTCCACGTATCCGATCGGGGTGAAGCGATGATGCCGTTCCAGCAACGCGGCCAAGACCTGCCGGTATTCCGGATGGGATATCCCGCCTGGACGATGCCCGGCCTGCACGAACGCCTGCGTCCAGGTGCCTGCCGCGCCCGCCTCCTGCGCGATGGCCCGGATGCCGAGATCGTCAGTGAGAAACGCGCGCTTGGGCTGGAGTGAGGCGAGCAAAGTGTCGTGATAGGCCGGGTCCATGCCTTTAAGCATGTCGAAAATCTCTTCGGTCAGGGCATGGTCGGATTCCGCCGGCACAAGCATCAGCGACTCGGCAAAGTGCAGAGCTGCGGTGGCATCTGCGATCTGCTGCTCGATCGCCTCCTCGGATAGTTCGATGAGGTGATAGCGCTCGCCGTCCCAGCCGAACGTACCCAGCTTTTTGCCACGCTGCGCCTCACGCTCCTCGACGAGCTCACGCAGCACGTCGATCGTCGCCTGTACCACCGCGAGGCGATCGGGCGATTTGGCCAGGATCGCCGTGACCCCCATGCGGGTCCAGCCATAGAGCGTCAGGGGATCGACCAGCGTTATGCCTGCGATCGACGCAGTACGCCCTACATCGAACTCGCCGGGAACCCCGAGCGCGCATTTGAGGCCGAGCGTCGGGTTCGCCGAAAACGCCTCCCAGATATCGAACACCGTAGCGCCGCCAAATTTCGCCGCCATCGGCAACGGCAGGATATTCTCCCGATAGAGGGTCTCGATTTCCTGGCCCTGTGCCGCTCGATCCCTAGCGAGCGCGAACATCTGTTCGAATTTCTCGTTGCCCTTGCTCTCGTCGATCTCGAACGATCCGAACGCAGGATGCCCGGGAAACAGCCCGGGGAAGTCGCGAAGCGTGCGGTGGTGCGCGAACAGATATCGGCTCTGTAGCTCTGTCACCTTATGCGACTGGGGGCCGACGCCGACTTTGGCGATCTCGATCGTGTCGTCCAGTTTGAGCCCGATGAGTCGCTTGGCAAAGGGATCCGAAGGCGCGACTTCGCCCCGCTCGACAACCGGGTCCGGCGCCGTCTCGATGACTCGATAGATGAGCTCGCCGGTTGTCTCGTTGCGCAGCGTAAAACCCGCGCCGGGCCCGATCTCGTCAGATGCCGCCAGCGCAGCCTGATTTGGCCTGCCGTTGATGATCAGCCCGAGCGCATACCCCAGATGGATCTGCGGATCCTTGTAACCGGTTCGAAGCGCCCGGTAGCCGATGGCAAGCGCCTTGGGATCATCACCAAGATACCGATCGATGACCCTGGCGAGGCTCATCAGTTCACGCGGCTCGCCCGCGATGTCTTCCGGCACCACCTTGAGCCAGGTGTGGAAGGCGTCGTGGCGCCCCGAACGAGACAGCAGCTGCATCCAGCCCAGGCGGTTCGTGAGATTGTCGTCACGCTTCAGGGCGCGCTCGAGAAGGTCGATCGCCGGCTTGAGGAGCCCGACGCGCTCGTAAATGTTCACACCAGCAGAGACGTAGCCCGGTGCCGACCGCAGCGCGGGCGAAAGCGATTCGAATAGCCGACGCGCGTCCGCGCGCCGGTCCGCGTGGAGAAGTGCGTTAAGCCGCCGGCGCAGCGCATGACTGTCGGACGTGTCGTGGAGCGGTTCGAACAGGTCCGCCGCCAGCGAGAAATGACCGGCCTCGTACAATGTCTCCGCCGCGTGGATGCGCTCGCGAAGCGACAGGTCGGCAACGGCGAGCGCGCGGATCTCATCGACCATCCGGAGCCGCAGGGGATCCTCTTCGCCCAGATCGTCGAACAACACCGATCGCAACACGATTGCGTTGGGACTGGCCTCGATCGCTGCTTCAAAGGCCGTGTTTTGGTCGGCACCGGCGAGGATCGCCGCTCTCACGCGCAGCGCCTCGATCAGCTGGTCGCGTTCCGGAATCAGCGGCTCGGTGACGGCCTTTGCTGCCAGCCGTTCGCAAAACGCCGCAGCGGACACCGCGTCCTTCAGGATCAGGGCCGCCTGCGTCCGCATGAGCAAGGCATCGAACGACATCTCCGTCTCGGAGACCTGGTCGAGTGCCTGCGCGGCGCTCTTCCAATCCCCATCAGACGCGAAGCGCTGCGCCGCCCGGAACACAAGGGGATCATAGGTCGGGTTGGTGGTGAGCGCCTGATCAAGAACGACCATCGCCTCCTCGTCTCGGCCCAACAGGGAGAGCAGACTGACGAGGTTCGCAGCGACGTGCCGGCCCTGGAAGCTGGCATCCCGCTGCGCGAGGATCTCCCACGCCTTGCCATTCAGCTCTGTCGCCTTCTCGACATCTGCCCGAACATCGACCGGTATGACGTGCGTGAGCGCGAGCCCGTCCATCGCGACGAGGGGCTGCGAGTAAGCCTCCGCGACCGCGGACAAGGCCCGCCAGTCTTCCGGTGCAAGCGCCAGCGCCTCTTCCGCGAACCGGCGGTGAGACACTTCATCACCGTGCTCGTGCGCCCTGATAGCAAGATGCAGTTTGATCTCGAAATCGTCGAGCAGATCCGGGTGAAGAAGCGCGGTCAGCGCGTCGAGCGACATGTCCTTTGGCGCGGTATCGAGCACGATGCCGGCGGTTCGCGCCGATGTCGGATCCTCCGCGAGCGCGGCACTGGCCAACGCGAACGCTTTCTCGCGATCGCCCTCAAACAAGTGGACCACTGCCATCGTTGCGCGCGCGTTGGGGAACTCGGGATAAGCGTCATAGGCTTCGCGAAAAAACGAGATCGCGGTGGTCTCGTCTCCCAGCGCGTAATGGGCATTGCCCTTGCTCGCGAGCAGGCGATACTGGGCGAGCGGGCTCGCCGAAGCGCCTTCCTCGGCGACCAGGGCGTCCAGTCGTTTCAACGCCGCCTTGGGCGAGCCATCGGCGATCAGCTTGCTGACCTCGTTGACGCGCGTGGCGAGCTCGTCGGTCCCCGCCTTGTCGTCCCGCAGGTCGGTCACCATCCGCTGGGTCGACTGGAGCATCCGGGTCAACTGCGCTATGTCCTGGCGCTGCTCGACCTTCGAGGACTCAAGCGCCCCCACCACATCGACCGGCGCGAAATCCCGGAAATATTTGAGCAGCAGATCCTGATGGTCGGCGACGTAATGACGAAACGTATCCCAGCCCGTAACCCGAACCTCGAACAAGCCTTTACTGGCGTGATCGGCGGTAATCTTTCTGGCGATCCTTTGGATTGCGACGTCATTGGGTGCCGTCGTCAGAACGATATAGACGTCCAGAGGCGGCTGGAACATGAGCGCTTTTGCGACCTCGTCACGTAGCTCGGCCTCGGTCAGGGCACCGCCGTAATCGGCGTCCTTGCCCTTGCACTGGACACCGGTGAATTGCTTCTCGAGCCGGTTCGTACCAAAGACATCGACCCCAGCCTGCGGTTGGCCGGTCCGTCCGTGAAGGTCCGCATCCGTCGTCTGCCAAAGCCGACGATAGACGTCGAAGGCCAGACTCTCGAATTCTTGCCATCGTTTCGGGGCGGGGAGGGCACGCGACAGGACATCGGACATCCACACTCCATAGATGTTCGCGCTTTGATCTGAAAGGTTGGGGGCGTGAATTCGAATAGCAACCGAACTGTCACCGCCAAAAGGGGTTTTGGAATGGCAGCTATCCTGCGTCGGCTGCCCAAAAACTCTCAGACCGCAACCGGCCCAGCTTCAGTCGTAACGCCACGCCGAGCGGACAGCGGCCGAACGTCGGCTTATGAAAAGAGCAGCCGTTCGTCCTGTGAGGTAGGAATGACGGGTTTGTCCCACTTTCCGCCATCGCTGGTCGAGGCGTCGGGCTAATATGAATGGATGTCTCAAGTTGGGGAGCGCGAAACGAAGGCTGAATGTCGGTTCGTGGGTCTTTCAGCGCGCGGGCTGAGGTCCTTCAAGAGGTTCAGGCGCAAGGCTCGCGCTGCGATCGGCGCGCGCTGCCCGGACTGTTCGCCCCTGGACACCGACGGTCAGCGTAGCCAAACCGATCCCGGCCACGGCAACCGCGCTTCCCTTGACCCAGCCGGCCCACGCCGCATCGAGCACGACGGTGCCGGCGAGCGCCGCCCATCCGCTCACGATCAGGCTGGCACGCCCACGCTGCCGATCCGCCCATGCGCGCCGCAGCAGCGCGGCACCGGCCAAACCACCGATGACGGCGACGAGCGCGGCCAGGGCCGTCACATATGCAGTTCGAGACCGGCACCGAACGTCTGTGGGTCGCCGACGATGCCGCGAAGGCCGTCAGGGGTGCGGTACTGGAGGTAATCCTCGTCCAGCAAGTTCCGGGCGAAGGCGAACACCGTCCAGCGACCGGCGTCATAGCCGAGCCGCGCATTCACCACCGTGCGGCCGGACACGCGTGCTTGGTTCTGCGCGGTTCCGACATCGGTAAAGACGGCGCTGCGATAATTGGCGTTGACGTTGCCGGCGATGGCACCGACGCGGCCGTTGATCCCGCCCGCCAGCGTCCAGCGAGGCGCATAGGGGAATTGCGATCCGGCCAGGTTGACCGTGCTGGTCGAACCGGCTGGCAGATCGAAGCGATCGTACTTGGTCCGGACGTAGCCAGCCGAAGCATAAGCGTCGAACACGCGGTTGAGGCGGCCCTGAACCTCCAGCTCCCCGCCATAGAGGTGCGACTTGCCGGCGTTCACCGTGTTGTAGTCGTAAGCGTTGAGGCCGAAGAAGGCCGTCGTCTGCTGGTCCTTCCAATCGACGTAGAAGACGTTGGCATTGACCGTCAGCCTGCCGTTCAGCCAGCGCGAACGCAGCGAACCCTCGTAGTTCCAGCTATATTCCGGATCATAGGCGACGAGCGTCGCGCGCGCCGGGTTCTGGCTCGACCCGCCCGAGCGATAGGCGCGCTGCACGGTGAAGGCCGTGGTCAGGTCAGGCGTCCATTCCATGCTGACGCCGGCCTTCGGCAGGAAGGCGTCGAAGCTGCGGGCGTTGCTGGCCCGCGCCGATGCCGCCTGCGCGACCAGTCCGAGCACGCCACGATTGATCGCGTTCACTGCCAGGTTGAGCGGGGTGCCCGCTGCGCCAAATGCGGCCGGGCTCGGCAATGTGCCGTTGAAGGTCGCGATCGTCTCTGCGCCGTAGCGGTTGTCCTCGTGATCGTAGCGGAAGCCGGCGAGCAGCGAGAGGCGATCGGTCACGCGCAGGCGACCGTCGCCGAACAGCGCGGCGTTCTTCACCAGCAAGGGCTGATCGGCGCTATAGCGGACCGGGATCTGCGGCAGCGCGGTGGCATAGGCCGTTGCGATCTGCCTCGCAGCGGCGGCCGGGAAACCGCCCCTCTGCAACAGTCCGACGATCGTGGTGACAGGCGTCGCGATGTTCAGGCGGTTGTTGGCGTCGAGCCCGCCCGAGCGACGATAGGCCCAGGCGCCCAGCACGCCACTCAGCCGCTCGCCATCGTAGTTGAGGCGAAGCTCCTGCGTCCAGGTCCGATAACGACTGTCATTGCTGATGAACTGGACGTCGGCGGCCGTGCCGTCCGCGTCCGTCTGCGCCAACGTCGCGGTACGATTGAACGAGGTGACACTCGACAATCGCAGGCGGGGGGCGATCTCGTAACCGACGTTCAGCACCGCGATGTCGGAGCGGATATAGCCGCGGTTGGGCTGGTCGCTCGTCGAGCGGCGATGATCGTAGAAGTCCGGCGTGGTGAGGTTGGTATATTCGTAGAGATAGCCGCCATCGCGCCGGACGCGATTGTAGCTCGCCTTCACGTCGAGCCCGGGCAGGGACCGTGGCGTCCAGTGGAGCTTAGCGCGCAGGTTGAGCGTGCGCAGGCTGTCATCGTAACCACCTCGCACGACGTTGCGGATGATGCCGCGATCCGCGCGGCGTTCGGCCGACAGGCGAATGCCCAGCTCGTCGCGGATCAACGGACCGCCTGCTGCGGTCGAGAAGGTGCGATCGTTGCGGTCTGTCCACAGGATGCGTCCATCCGCACTGTAATCGGTCACGGACGCATCGCGGGTCGTCAGCACGATGGCACCGGCCAGCGCGTTCAAGCCCTGGATAGTGGATTGCGGCCCGCGCAGGATTTCGACCTGATCGATATCCCAGAGATCCGTAGGTCCCCCGAATAGCGCCTGGCGAGGGATGGGCGCGCCGTCCATATACACGGTCGCCGTGTCCGCATCGCCGCCGGCACCTACACCCTTATTGTTGATTCCGCGGATGGTGAAGCCGGCGGAGCCGTAGGTTTCCGAAACGTTGGCGGTGCGATTGTAGACATCTTGGATCGTCAGGATGTTCTCCTGCCGGATGCGTTCGGGGGTCGTGACCGCGACACTGGTCGTCGTTTCCTGAAGCGTCCGGTTCGACTTCTCGCCGGTGACGATGATGTCATCCGGTTGCGTTTCCTGCGTGGATGAGGGCGCCTCTTGCGCAAGGCAGGGTGTCGCAGCGAGCAGTGTGCCGGTGCATAGCAGGTAAGCGATCAGTTTCATTGTAGCCCCTTTTTCAGAGAGGCTACAAACAAGCCTAATGAGAATCAATAGCAAATGATCTCCGCATGCCTCGCGGCGTTTCGCCTTCCCACGAGCGTCGGAATCGTCCGGTTGTGACGCCAGTCCGCAGCCCGCGGTTTTCCGCAACGTTTGGGGCGTCAGAAATCCGCGTCAGATTGTCTGCGTGAGGAATGACCGGCCATCTGATACAGAACCACCATCTGCATTTGCTTCATACGGCCGAACTGAACGGGCGTCCGCTTCTGGGAAGGGGGAAAATGCTGGTGGATGACCGCAATTGGGTCATCAATCCAATAGCCATGATCGATCACATCCCGTCGCTCGGCAAGGCCGCGTCCGACGCGTCCTTTCGACAGGGGCCGGGCATCACGTCGGATCGAATACGGACCAACCCGTGCGCTGCACCAGCCGCTCCAAGGCCAGGGTGCCGAGCTGCGAGTTGCCGATCGCGTTCAAGCCGGGCGACCATACCGCGATCGCCGCGTGCCCGGGGGCGATGGCGAGAATGCCCCCGCCCACGCCAGATTTGCCCGGCAACCCCACGCGATAGGCGAATTCGCCAGAGCCGTCATAATGCCCGCACGTCATCATCAATGCGTTGATCCGCCTCGCACGTTGCGGCGACACCACCGATCGCCCGGTCGCGGGATTGATACCGCGCGCCATCAGGAACCGGCCGGCCGCAGCGAGCTGACGACAACTCATGGCGAGGGCGCATTGGTGGACGTAGGTTCCCAGCAACCGGTCGACGCCATTCTCGATCGTCCCGAAGCCCGCCATGAAGTGGGCCAGGGCGGCATTGCGATGTCCGGTGGTCAGTTCGGCCTGCGCGACGACATGGTCCACGGTGATGCCGTCGTCGTCCGCCAATTCCCGGACGAAGCGCAACAGCTCGCCGATCACCTCACGCGGTTCGTGGTTGCCCAGCAAGATATCGGCGACCACCAGAGCCCCGGCGTTGATGAACGGGTTGCGCGGAATGCCCCGCTCGGTTTCGAGTTGCACGATCGAATTGAAGGCGCTGCCCGAGGGTTCGCGACCGACGCGATTCCACAGCTGATCGCCGACCGTCCCGAGCGCTAGGGTGAGCGTGAAGACCTTGGAAATGCTTTGAATGGAGAAGGGGACGTCGGCATCCCCGCCCAGATGCTGTGTGCCGTCCGCTTCAATCACGGCGATGCCGAAGCGTGTCGGATCGACGTCGCGCAGCGGCGGGATATAGCTCGCCGGTGTCCCACGATCGGGCGCGGCCGCCATTTCGGCGGCGATGTCGGCCACGATGCGGGAAAGGCTGGTCATGCGTCGCCCATGGGAGATGACGCGGCTGACGGGAAGCCCGGTCCGGCGGACCGTGTCCCATCAGCCGATCGATCGCGGCGATACGGCGGTAGGAGGGCGGATGCCCCTCCACCGTCGTACCGCGGCAGGTCGTCAGTATTTTACGCGCAGACGCGTGTAATAGAAGCCGCCGTTGAAACCGAAGGGGCCGCCGTTGCGCGGATAGATCTGGCCATCCGCCGTGCCGCCCGTGATCGGGAAAATCTGTACCGCAGAGGTCGGCTTCAGCCTGTCGGGATGCTCGTCGGTGAAGTTCTGCGCGCCGACCGCCAGCGTGACATGGTCCGCGAACGTGTAGCTCAGTTCCAGGTCGGTGGTGAATTTTGCCCCGAATATCTGGTTTGCGACACCGTTGGTCTGCCCATAATCCTGCGCGCTGGTGAACGAGCTATAGTAGTTTTCGCGCACGGTGAAGCTGAGGTTGTCAAGCGACCAGCTCGCGTTGAAGACGGCCCTGTGCTTGGGTGCGAGATTCTCGGCGTCGATCAGCTGCGCATCGTCGATGATCCGGGCGTCGTATTGCCTGACCTTGGTCTGGTTGTAATTATAGGCGAGCGAGAAATTCAAAAGCGCTTCGCTCAGCTTGGTGCGCCAGGTGCCGACCACGTCGATCCCCCGGGTGCGCGTACGAAAGCCGTTGGTGAAATACTGCACCTCACCGCCTACGCCGACCGGCACCAGAGCCGACTGTGCCGCGATATCGGCCGCCGTGACGACGAACGGCGACGTCAGGCCGATCCGGTTACGCAGATCGATCTGATAGCCGTCGACCGTGATCGTCATGTTGCGGACCGGCTTCAGGATGATGCCGGCACCGTAATTGGTCGATTTTTCAGGGGTGAGCTGGGTCGCGCCGAAATAGCGCGCCACCGCCGTGTTGGTGGGGAAGGTGCCGCTCTGGACGCCGCGGAAGTTGGTGGTGATGATCGACACGTTGGACTGGCCCGGCGACGGCGCATGGAAGCCGGTGCCGATGCTGCCGCGCACCGACAATCCGTCGCTGAGCTTGTAGAGCGCGTTGACCTTGCCCACCCAGGCATCGCCGAAGGTGTTGTAATGTTCGTATCGGCCTGCCGCGCCGACGGTCAGGGCGTCCGTCAGGTCGGTTTCGAGTCCGACATAGGCGCCATAGGCCTTCTGCCGGAAACTGCCGGCCGACAACGGACTGGTGCCGGCATAGCCGCTGGCCCCCACGCCCTGAGCCGCGGTCGTGCCGGAGAAGGTGTAAACGCCCGGCGCGGTCTGCGTGTAGAGTTGCTGGGGCGCGCCATAGGGGCCTGCGGCGTAGGATTGCAGATCACCCGCGGTTTGTTCGTAGGTTTCCTGGCGGTATTCGGCCCCGGCGGAAATCGTCAGCGGTGCGGCAAAGCCGAGGTCTAGGGCATAGGTGAAATCGGCGTTGGCGTTCACTTCCTTCTGGATCAGGTTTCCGAATTCGAAGCGAGTCTGCGTCGCTGGACCGAACGAGAAATTGGCCGAATTGTACATCGACAAGGACAGCTTGTTCCGGGCCAGCGTGCCCGACACGTCATAGGTGAAGTCGCCGCTTTTCCCCTTGTAGCCCAAAACGCCATATGCCTCCTGCGTCCTGCCGACGAAGCGGGGCGTGAAACCGGCCGGATAGAGCTGTGCAAACCGAAACGTATTGGCATCGCGGACGAAACCGCCCGCGGGGCAGGTCGCATTGCCCGACGGGCAGGGCGTGAGGTAGAAGACGTTGTTGAACGCGGCGTTGGCGCCCAGTGTGCGCGTCACGCCGGTCGTATCCACCGCCGTGCTCGTCACCGATGCGCGGTAGTTGAAGCTCTGGTCGCCCTTGTTCTCGGCGTAATTCGCAAAGACGTAGATTCTGCTGTCGTCGGTAACGTTGATTTCCGAGTTATAGACGGTTTTGAAGCCGTGCGAGGGCGAATTGCCCCAGATCTGCGCCGGTCCCGGATAGTTCGGCAGCTGCGACGCCAGCGCGGGGAAGTTCAGCGCGAAATTCGCCGCTGACACGCGGGTCCGGCCACGGCTTGTCTGCCCGTCGTCGTCATATTCCCCCGTGACGTTGATGAACCCCCAGTCGCCCTTCACGCCGGCATTGGCCGCGATCTGATAGCTGTCGCCGTCGCCGGCATAGAATTGCCCGGCCCGGCCGACGAGTTCGAAGCCTGCGTCGCGGCGCAGGCCGTAATTGAGCACACCTGCGATCGCGTCCGAGCCATATTGTGCGGTCGCGCCTTCGCGCAGGACTTGCAGGCTGCCGATCGCCAGCGACGGAATGGCGGAAATATCCGGCCCCTGTGCGCCGCGGCCAAGGCCCGTGTCGCTGCCGCCATAGACCTGGACCAGCGCCGAGCGATTGTAGCGCTTGCCGTTCAGCATCACGAGGACCTGGTCGCCCGCCAGCCCGCGCAACGATGGCGAGCGGACGAAGGTGGAAGCGTCGGAAATCGAATTCTGCCCCGCGTAGAAGGACGGCACGATATTCTTGAGCTGATCCACCATGTTGGCGGCCGGCTGCGTCGTCAGTTCCGCGGCGCTGATCACGTCGACGGGCGACGGCGAGTTGGTGAGCGTACGGTCGGTGCGGCGGGTGCCGAGGACGACGATATCACCCGCGGGCTGCTCGGCGACGGCCGGGGCGGCTGCCGCGGCGGCATCCTGCGGATCGACCGCCGGTGCGGTGTCGGGCAGCGTCGTGCCGGCGGTTTTCACACGCTCCGCAGCGGCCGTTTGCGCCGGAACGATGGCGATGGCGCCGGTGGTATCGGTCTTGTAGGAAAAGCTGGTGCCGCTCAACAGGCCGTTGAGTGCGGCATCGGCCGACAGGAAACCCCGCACGCCGCGCGATCGGGTCGCGCGCAGATCGTCAGCCTTGTAGATGATCTGCCGCCCCGACTGATGAGCATAGGCGTCCAGCGCCGATTTCAGGCTGCCTGCCGCAATATCATACCGACGCGCCTGCACCTGTGCCTGAGCCGGTGCGGCCATGACGACGAGACATGTGCTGGCTGCCAGAGCCGCCACGACGTTCTTCCGCATTCGTTAGTCCCCCTTGCCCGTTCCCACCTGACGGGTCTCATCGGGAAAGACAAACAAGCGTCACGGAACCGTAATGTCTCAACTCGATATTTTTACGGTATCGCCGTCACGGCTGATCTTCAGGCCGTAAGCATCGCGCAGCAGCCGGGAAAACGCCTCGACATTTGAAGCACGAAACGATCCGCCGACGCGGATACTTGCCGCCTGCCGATCGGCAACGATGATCTTCAAGCTATTGTAACGATTGAACTCTGCTGCGGCATCCTCGAGCGGCGTCTCATCGAAGGCGAGAATGCCATCGCGCCAGGCCAAGCGTTTTTCCACCTTTTGTTCGGACCGCTGGGTGACGAGCATCGAAGACCCCTGGCTGATCGCGAAGGCCCCGTCGGTGAGCGTCGCCGAGCTGGCCGGCGCTGCACCGGACTCTTGCGCATCGTCGACGCGGACCCGCCCGTGCAGCACCGCCACCGTCACCTTGCCCGCGTCCCGGCGAACAGAGAATCGGGTGCCGAGGACGGTTACGGTCTTGGCCCCGGCATGGACAACGAACGGGTGGGCGGGATCACGGGCGATTTCGAAAAACGCCTCCCCGTCATCGAGCCACACTTCGCGGCGACTGCGCGACACGGCCGCTCGCACTGCCGTCTTGGTGTTGAGTTCGACCAGGCTTCCGTCCGCCAGCGCGACCGACCGGCGGGCGCCCAACGGCGTGTCGTATCGGGCCAGCGGCGTCGGACGATCGTGCGAGCGCCAAGCGAGCCCCACCGTTCCCAACCCGATCGCCAGCGCCAGGGATGCCGCCAGCGCTGCCGGCCACCAGGGGCGGCGGCGCTGCAATCGTTCGTCGGGCCGGACGCCGAGCGAACCGATCCGGTCCGCCTCGCGCCAGCTGTGCCGCAGGCGCCAATATGCGGCCTTATTGCCATCCGCTTCGGTCAGCCACGCATCGAGCATCGCCTGGTCGGCGTCGTTCCAGTCCGCATGCTCACGCCGGATGATCCACGCCGCGGCGGCGTCCGATGCCTCTTGCGCGCGGCTCACTGGTCGCCCCCGCGGCTGCGTCGGCGCAGGAAGCGTTGGCGGACGATCTTGCCGGTGCCGCCGAGCATGAAGTCGGCGAGCGCCTTCATGCCCATCGCGAGCTGCCGTTCCACCGCATCAATGCCGATCCCCAGATGGTCGGCCGTCTCGCGCGTGTTCAGCCCTTCGACCTTGCGCAGCAGTACGATCTGCTTCACCCGCGGCGAGAGGCGGTCGATCCCCTCCTGCGCGCGGCGGAGCGCGTCCCGGGCCATGACATGCCGCTCGGCCGTCAGCATATCCGGCTCGTGCTCCACCGCTTCCAGGTCCGCGACGAGTTCGAAGGACACGATCTTGGCGCGCCGCGCCCGGTTGATGAGATGATGGCGCGCGATCGTGAAGAGGAACGGCCGCGTCTGCGGCGGCAACCCTTTACGGGCGCCGGCGATCGCCAACTCGTAGATATCATGCCGCAGGTCGATCACGTCATCCGCTACCCTCCAGTTCCTGCGGATGAAATGCGTCAAAGCCGGTTCGAGAGGGAGCATCTCTCGGCAGAACCATGCTTCAAGATCATCATCATCCACCATACGAACGTTCGGGTATCTCCCTGTCGAGCCGCGTCAACGGGTTAGACAATCGACCGCGCGGGGGCCGTAATGCGATTCGAAAAAATAATTGTTTTCTCGTCTCGGACGCAGCCTAACACCCGATCTATTGCATTTCCGACGGTCGCGCGATGTATGGCCGAGGGGCGGCGAAGGGTTCGCGGTCGACGCCAGCCTGATCCGCGCGGACGCCCATCGTCAAACCGGCAGGCCGGGCAGCGACGGCGTGCCGCTGGACGCTGATAGCCGTGCGGTGCGCGAGTATCTGGCCCTTCTCGACGATGGCGCATTTAATGCACCGACACCGGTGGTGCCGAAGTATCTGACGCCGGCCAATCTGGCGTCGCGGTGGACCAGCGCGCGTCGTGGGCCGCCCTTCTATGCCTATTCGACCACCTACCTCATCGACCTCGACCACGCCGTCATCATGAACCTGCAAGCCAGCACCGCCGTCAGGCCGAGGTGACCGCGTGCAAGCGCATGGCGCGGGTGCAGGACCGCTTTCATGAGGCTCTGGCTGCGGGGATATGGGTCTACGGCCTAATCGTTGGCTGTTGACGTGCGATTTCCTCCCAATGCCGGACATTACTTTAGCGGAAGTGATCGCGGGTCAGCGACCGTTTGCGATATGAACGAACGGCAGAAGCCGGGGAGTGGGCATGGCGCGCCGAATGGCCTGAGGTGGGTCGTCGTTGCGGTATGGCAGGGTGGCTGCTTCCGCCCAAAGTTGACCCTAAGACATCTGCGTAAGCGGGGCGACTTCCTTTAAGGCCTGATTTGCGCGGTGTGCGACGAGCGATATGTCCTGCAACGCCCGTCAATCTGGTGATCCCCCCAATAGAGCGGAGGGGATGTGCTGCCCTCGATCAATCAGACCGAATTGATCGTATTTATCATTTGGTGGCAATCGACATCACCAGATATTGGGCCTGCGTCCTTGGGGAGTAGCTACCCGCAGTAGCGGGGTTGCCGTCAACATCCTTGAGCCATCGGCTCGTGGCGGTAGCAGCAGGTTCGCCCTGCCCGGCGAGACCAATGATGCAGCACTCCGCTTTGTGGCCACGGGTGCATGCATCGTTTGGTTTGCTGGCCCTGAGTAATGATGTGATGCCCGGAATTTTGACGCTTGGCGCTTTGGGCGCAAGCCTGTCTGTCGATGCTTTCGCGGCGGCGTTGGGCAAAGGGGCGACCGAAGGACGAGCCCGCCTTCGTGATGCGGTTAAAGTCGGCATTGTGTTCGGTTTTTTCGAGGCTCTGACGCCTGCACTCGGCTGGCTGCTTGGCTTTGCGCTGAATGACTGGATTGCCGATTACGACCATTGGGTCGCGTTTACGCTACTGTTCGCGGTTGGCGCCTATACGATCCGGGAAGCCTGGACGAGCGAAGGCGATGCAGGCCAAATTGACAGCGAGACTAAGCCCAGCATGCTGCGGCTCGCTGCAACGGCGATCGCAACGAGCGTCGACGCGGCGGCCGTCGGTGTGACCCTGGCCCTTATGGACGTCAACATCTGGGCTGCCTGCATGGTTATTGGCGGGACGACGACGTTGATGGCGACCATCGGCGTCATGCTGGGCAAGCATATTGGTCCCTACCTGGGCCGGTACGCTGGCATCCTCGGCGGCTTTGTCCTGATCGTCATCGGCGGACTGATCCTGGCTCAGCACCTGTCATCGTAAACGATAGTAAGCTGAGCTCTGGCAGGAACGCTCAATCCAGATCGCGCCACGCCATCCATCTGCGGCGCCTCTATTGTTGAGCTGGGCTCTACAGCCTGAAAGATCGACATCAATGAATGTCGGAAGTTGAGAAGCGGTTAGGGAGCGTTGAATGACTGCAATTGGGTCGTTCTCACCCTACGGGCGCCGAAACTGGCGCGATATTGCTACTTCGCGGGCAGCCTTGCCGGCTGCTGGACGGGCACCATAGCACACGGCATTGTCCTGCCGTGCATCTTCGACGGTGCAACTGGGGGGTAATGTGCGGTCAATTCAAGTCGAGGATGTCGCGTCGACCGAGTGGGGCGGGGCGGTGGCGCTGGAGCCGCGCTTTGCGCCGATGATCGAGCGGCTTGAGCGTCTGGCTGCGGATAGCCCGCGCGCCCATGGCTACCGTGTGCTGGCGGCAGGGATGCTCGGCTATGCCGTGCTTGCGGGCATTCTGCTTTTATTTCTCGGCCTTGTTATTGGAATTGTGGTGTTTTTGGTGTTGCATCCAGGCGCGGCGGCAGGCGGGATCAAGTTGCTGATCCCCATCGGCACCGTTGCGTTGAGCCTGATACTGGCGCTGCGTGTCGAGTGGCCTCAGCCGGACGGCATCGCAATTGGTGAAGCAGAGGCGCCTAGCTTGCACCGGTCCGTCAGCGCACTTCGGACTGCGACTAAGGGCCCTCGCATCCACGAAGTCCGTATCACCGGCGAGATGAACGCGGCGATCGCGCAATATCCCCGCCTATTGTTTCTGCCGTCCCGGAACATTCTCTTCCTCGGTTTACCCCTCCTTCAGGCTCTCGCGCCGAGAGAAGTCGAGGCCGTCGTCGCCCATGAAATGGGCCACTTTGCCGGCGCTCATGGTCGGACCGCGTCCTTCATCTACCATGTCCGTATGCGGTGGTCTCAGTTGGGTGAGCGCTTTTCCCGCGGTATCGTGGCTGGCGGGCTCCGGCGTTTCTTCCGCTGGTACGGCCCCTGGTTTGCTGCCTACAGCTTCGTGCTTGCTCGTCGGCAGGAATATGCGGCGGACGCGCTTGCGGCGAGGATCGTCGGCTCTGCCACCATGGGCAACGCGTTGATCAGGATCGCGTATCAGAGCGCGCGCTGGCATGAAGGCTGGTCAATAATCTGGAAGCAAGCAGTGGAGCGGCCCGATCCGCCCTCGTCGCCGTATTGCCTGCTTGGCGAAGTCGTGTCTGCCGAACCGGATGAAACCGCCTCCCAAGTGTTGGCGCGAGCTCTTGCCCGGCAACGAGATCTCGACGATACGCACCCGTCTTTGTCCCAGCGTCTTGCTGCATTGGATGTGGTGCCGGAGTTGCCGCCGCCCTTTGCGGAACCCGCCGCCGCCCTGCTGCTTGGGTCGGCCTTGACCACTATCGTTGGTCGGCTTGACGCTGAATGGCACAACACCGCCGATGAGAGCTGGGCAGAAGAATTTGGATGCCGTCAGGAGTTGCTGGCGGAGCGGCAGGCGTTGGAGGACCGCGCCGGGGCCGAGGGCCTCGATTACGAAGGACAGCACCGTCTCGCACAGTTGGTGGAGGTGATCGACGGTCCTCAACAGGGCGCTACTGCCTTTGCTACGGTTCTGGAAAGATTTCCCGACGCGCATTTCTCGCGCTTCCGACAAGGTGATGCCTTGCTTGATGCGGGAGACGAAGCGGGCGTTGCATCCTTGCTCGAAGCGGCACGGAGCGAGCCTGGATTGCTGACCGCGGCACTCGATCGCATCGTTCGCTACGGTTATGCTTCGGGACGCGAACAACTCATCGAGACGTTCGAGCCCCAGCTTGATGCCGCCATCGCAGCCGAGCAGGAGGCGCGATGGAGATCCTCGACCATTGATGAGTCTATCGCGCTTCGTGCGCTCGAAGCCGAGAAGCAGGACGAGTTGATCCAATTGACGGCCAGTGTCGCTGGTGTGAAGTGGCTTCTCGCGGGTGTGCGTGACTTGGCAAACGGGCAACAGATCGTCTTCGTTTTTGCAACCCAGCGTAATTTTACGGGCACAGAAGTGCTTGACGCCCTGATCGATGCGATGCTGCCCGCTGGTGATTTAATCGGCATTCAGCATTGTAATAAGCGGCGTTGGCTGACGAAGCGTTTGAGGCAGTTAACGACGGGCGTGATCCGCGCTTGAGAAATCCGCCGCAGTCCGCTCCAGTCGAGGGCCGAAATGCAGCCGACTTTCATGGCGAGTAATTTGATGCAGGAAGGATCTTCTAAAACCCGAACAAATGGCAGAATACAAGAAGCACGAGGGGCACACCCAATGACCGATTATGGTTCGTGGCGGCAGTAGGGCAGGGCGGCCCCTTTCGCCCAGTTTGCGGACATCTGCGTAACCGCTATTCTCCGCTCTATGATGAAGGAATATGTCCTTGATGGCACGAAGATCACATCGCTAGGGCTGAGACTCAAT
>NZ_LDTE01000032.1 GCF_001476905.1 Sphingomonas sanguinis
AAGAGCCAGACCCCCGCCTCGGCCACCACCATGCCCGCCCCGGCATCGATTCGCCGGATTCGGTTCATCCGCCGCATCGACAGGATCAGCGCCGATCCGTCGGCGGGCGGCGTTGCGCCGCCGACCATCGAGCTGTTGCCCCCCTGCGGCACCAGCGGCACGCGGTGTTCGGCCGCCGCGCGCAGCACCGCCTGCACCTGCCCGGTATCGGCGGGAGCGACGATGGCGGGCGCATGGCCCGAAAAGCGGCGGCGCCAGTCGATCTCCCACGGCGCGATCAGCGCGGGGTCGGTGATGATGCCCTTGGGCCCCAAAACGGGACGCAGGGCTTCCAGAAAGGCGGTCTGGGCGGGGTTCATGCGGATTCGACTAGGCCAGGTTCATAAAGCGTTCAACGATACGGCGTATGAAGACAGGCAAAGACATGCCGCGCCGCCACCAAAGCTTTGCCGCCATCACCCTGATGACGCTGACGACGCCCGCCCTTTTGGGGGCGACGGACCCGATTCCGATGTCCGGTCCGCCAGTCCATTACGCGCAGTTGATCATGCGCGAACGTGTCGTGATCCGTGTCCCCCGCACCGCACCGCCCCCCGCCCCGACCCGGTGGAAGGAGCGGAAAGGGCCCCGCTGCATCCCCGCGCAGCAGCTGGCGGGCGCGCTTCCGGCCGAGGAAGGCGCGGTCGACATCGTGCTGACCGGCAACAAGCGGGTCCGCGCGCGACTGGTCCGCGCCTGCCGCCAGATCGATTATTATTCCAGCTTCTACATCCGCCCCGGTCGCGACGGACAGATTTGTGCCGGTCGCGATCCGATCCGCACCCGGGCGGGCCGGACCTGTGAGATCGAGCGGTTCCGGGCGCTGATTCCGGTCCGCTGAACCTCCCCGTCGCGGGCCACAGACGGAACGGAGGGCGGCTTCCTCAAGGCTCAGGCCACGGTCGCGCAGGACGGTCAGCAGTATCGCCCCGCCGGCCCCGATCCGTAGAACAGAATATATTGCCAGTTCGCTCGCATCCGCGTAATTCGGGTAGATAATTTCAGGCCATGCCCAAACCATTACAATAAAATATTTCTTCTATTACTTCAGTCGCTTGGAAGGAATTTTATGCGCCATCTCGTCATCGCAGCGGCCGGGCTTCTGGCGGCATGTGGATCGAGCGAAAAGTCGACGACGATCGGGGGGGCGACTTTCAGTACGGACGGGGACAAGGGGTCCGCCAAGATCACCACCTCAGAGGGCACGCTAAAGACCAGCGAGGGCGCGGCCGCCGCCAGTGTCACCATGCCCGACTTCGCGCCCCGCTACCCAGGCGCGACCATCTCAGCCGTGCTGGAGAGCGAAAGCGGCGGCAAGAAGACCAAAATGGTCACGTTCGCCACCGCCGACCCGGTAGAGAAGGTTTTCGCTTTCTATAAGACGGCGCTGACCAGCAAAGGATGGAAGCTGAAGCAATCCCTTTCTGGAGGCGAAGGCGGCCAGTCCGTCGCGATGGGCGGTGCCGAGAAGGACGGTCGAGAGGTATCGTTTACGATTGCTCGAAGCGAAGAGGGCAAGACCGAGGCCGTCATCAACGTGCCCGGCGACTGATCGTCGGGGGCCGCCCTGGCCGAACGCTCCGCTCGCACACCATCCGCGTGGCGCGGAGGAGTCGGTTTTCCTAGGCTCAGAACTGTGGAAAACTTGACTTTCGCCGCCAAATCCGCAAGCGCGCAGAACTGCTGGGCGCGTGCGGGGCGATTCCCGCCTGGCGTCAAATTTCGGAAAACTGCATGAGCTTTGCCGATCTCGGCCTCTCCGACGAACTTCTGAAGGCGGTCAACGACGCCGGCTATACCGAGCCGACGCCAATTCAGGCCTCCGCCATTCCTTCCGTGCTGATGATGCGCGACATCATCGGCATCGCGCAGACGGGGACGGGCAAGACCGCCGCCTTCGTGCTGCCGATGATCGATATCCTTGCGCATGGCCGCAGCCGCGCCCGGATGCCGCGCAGCCTGATCCTGGAGCCGACGCGCGAACTCGCCGCGCAGGTCGCCGAGAATTTCGAGAAATACGGCGCCGGCCAGAAGCTTTCGATGGCGCTGCTGATCGGCGGCGTGTCGATGGGCGACCAGATCAAGGCGCTGGAAAAGGGCGTCGACGTGCTGATCGCGACGCCGGGCCGCCTGATGGACCTGTTCCAGCGCGGTAACATCCTGCTGACCGGCTGCTCGATGCTGGTCATCGACGAGGCCGACCGGATGCTCGACATGGGGTTCATCCCCGATATCGAGGAAATCTGCACCAAGCTGCCCGCGCAGCGCCAGACGCTGCTCTTCTCGGCGACCATGCCGCCGCCGATCAAGAAGCTGGCCGACAAGTTCCTGGAAAATCCCAAGACGATCGAGGTCGCGCGTCCCGCATCGACCAACATCAACATCGCCCAGTTCGTCGTGCCGGTCGCACCCCAGTCGTTCGAGAAGCGCAAGCGCCTGCGCCAGCTGCTTGGACAGGAAGAGGTGCGCAACGCGATCATCTTCTGCAACCGCAAGACGACGGTGCGCGAGCTGAACAAGTCGCTCAAGCAGCACGGCTTCCGCTCGGGCGAAATCCATGGCGACATGGAACAGCCGCAGCGCCTGGCTGAGCTGGAGCTATTCAAGCGCGGCGACATCAACATCCTGGTCGCCTCCGACGTCGCGGCGCGCGGGTTGGACATCAAGGGCGTCAGCCACGTCTTCAACTTCGACGCGCCCTGGCACCCGGACGATTATGTCCACCGTATCGGCCGCACCGGCCGGGGCGGCGCGACCGGCACCGCCTATACCTTCGTCGCGCCCGATGACGCCGAGAATCTCGAAAATATCGAGAAGCTGACCGGCCAGAAGATCGACCGCCTCGAACTGCCCGCTCCGGCCGAGGAAGAGCGTCCCGCCCGTCGCACGCGTCGCGATCGCAGCGCCCGCCCGGCCGAGGTCGAGACGGTCGAAACCCAGACCGAGACGGTCGAGCAAGCCCCCCGCGCCCGTCCCGCCCGTGCACGTCGTGAGGAGCCCCGTCGCGATGAGCCACGCCGCGAAGAGCCGCGTCGGGAACAGCCCCGCTTCGAGGAACCGCGCGCACCGCGCCGGGACGATCGCCGCGACCGTCGCCGCTCCAATGCCGACGAAACGCCCGATGACGGCGGCTGGAACGGCCCGATCCCGGACTTCCTGAAGGTTTCGTTCGGGATCTGACGGCGCGTCATGTCGCTCGACATCATCAGCTTCGTCGAACCGCAACCCGCCAGTCTCGCCAGCCCGTGTGTGCTTGTCTGCACGATGGACAAGGCCACCGGCTGGTGCCTGGGCTGTGCGCGGACGATCCGCGAAATCTCCAATTGGAGCGCCAAGCCCGCCGAGGAACGCCGCGCGATCCTGGCGGCGCTGCC
>NZ_LDTE01000033.1 GCF_001476905.1 Sphingomonas sanguinis
ATTTCGGGGGCGGCGGCGCCTCGGGGGATTGGTGAGATGTTGAGCGACACCGATAGCGATCTGGTTACCGCCGCCGTCGCGCGGGCCGAAGCCACGACCGATGCCGAGATCGTCACCATCGTCGCGCCCCGCTCGGACGACTATCGCGATGTCGCGCTATGCTATGCGGCGGGAGCGATGCTGCTGGTGCCGCTGTTCGCGGCGCTCTTTCCCCACCTGGGGTTGAAACTGCTGGCGCTGGTCCATGACGGCTGGAGCGCGCCCGGCGAGGACCTGATCCTCGGCGTGCTGATGATCGCGCAGGTTGTCGTGTGCGCGATCGTGGTGACGGTGCTGGGCACCACCCGACGCCGGATCGCGCTCGTCCCCAAGAGCATCCGCCATGCCCGCGTCCGGAAACGCGCGGTGCTGCTGTTCCGCGTCGCAGCCGAACGGCGCACCGACAGTCGCTACGGTGTGCTGCTCTACCTCTCGGAGGACGAGCATATGGCCGAGATCGTCGCCGACTCCGGGCTGACCGGCAAGGTTGGGCCGGAAACCTGGGGCAAGGCGATGGCGGTCATGCTGCCCCATGTCGCGAAGGGCCATGTCGGCGAGGGGCTGAGCGCGGCGGTCGAGCGCATCGGGCTTGTGCTGGCGACACATTTCCCCAAGACGGCGGCCGACACCAACGAACTGCCGGACAGACCCATTTCGCTATGACCGATCCCCGTATGGACGCCCCCCTCGAAACCCTGGCCGAGGGGCGGTTCCTCGCGCTACGCAAGCGCGGCACCTGGGAATATGCCGACCGACCGCGCGACATTCGCGCCGCCGTCATCCTCGCGATCGAGGACGGCCATATCCTGCTGGTCGAGCAGTTCCGCGTTCCGCTGGGCGCGCCGTGCCTGGAAATGCCTGCCGGGCTGATCGGTGACGAAACCGAGGGTGAGGCGGTGCTAGACGGTGCCGCGCGCGAACTGGAGGAGGAAACCGGCTACCGCCCCGCCCGGATCGAGACGCTGGGGGAATTCTGTTCGTCGCCGGGCATGACGTCGGAGCGTTTTACTTTGGTTCGCGCGACCGGGCTGGAGAAGGTCGGCGATGGTGGGGGCGATTCGGACGAGCAGATCGTCGTGCACCGGGTGAAGCTGTCGGAGGTCGTCGCCTTTATCGCCGAACGCCGGGCGGCGGGGGTGGCGGTCGATGCCAAGCTTCTCTTGCTTTTGGGTGGCGACATCCTGGGCTTTTGAGTTCACGCGAGGACGCGAAGACGCGAAGACGATTTATCGCGCGGAGACGCAGAGAAGTCGCACTCGCGGTAGCGAAATTTCTCTTCAAAAGCCGTTTCGGAAGCATGTCCGATGCCCCCGGAATGTCACCTCTGGGCGAATATGATCTAGCCGGATCGACATTCATCCTATTCCTCCCCTGGAAGGGGAGGTGGCAGGGCGAAGCCCTGACGGAGGGGTGTTCCGGTCGGCGGGATTGGACCTCATCCACGACCGGGGACACCCCTCCACCATCCTTCGGATGGTCCCCCTCCCCTTGCAGGGGAGGAAAGACGAGGAGGCGGTCTGAATATCGATCCTGCCTAAGGATCTTCGCGTCATCGCGGCTTCGCGCGAACCAACCTTCTCAAGCGCTGCGCGCGAAAGAAAAAGCGCCCCGGTTTCGACCAGAGCGCTCAAACCTCAGCGGAAATTGTCGGCGTAGCTTTGCAGCTTCAGCGTCTTTTGCGGCGTCGGCACGACATGATGGTCGAGCCCTTCGCGCTGGCAATAGGCGATCGCCTCTTCCAGCGTCGCGAAGGTCAGGCGGACCTGCTCCTGCGTGTCGCCGCTGCCGGCCCAGCCGGTCAGGGGATCGGGCTTTTTCGCCTCGGTCGGTTCGAATTCGAGTTGCCAGCGATCGGTCCGGTACTTGCCGGATTGCATCGCGTTCTTGGGGCGCTGGAAGATGCGAGCAGTGGCCATAATTCCTGTCCCTTATCGCGAACCGGCTGCTCTTGCATCCGCCTTTTTCGTGCGCAGTGTCGCCGACGCCGCCGCAGGGTCGTCGGGCCAGGGATGGCGGGGATAGCGGCCGCGCATTTCCTTGGCCACCGCGCTCCAGCTTCCCGCCCAGAAACCGGGCAGGTCACGCGTTGTCTGGATCGGCCGCCCGGCGGGCGAGGTAAGGCTGAGGACCAAAGGCACGCGCTCCGTTCCGATCACCGGATGCTCGGCAAGCCCGAACAACGCCTGCACGCGCAACTCGACACGAGGGCCACCTTCGGCTGCATAATCAATGGCATGGCTACTGCCCGCCGGGCTGGTAAAGTGCGACGGCGCCATCGAATCGATCCGTCGCTGGTCGTTCCAATCGACCAGATTGCGAATCGCCTCGGTCAACGCGCCCGGCGCCAACGCATCCAGCCGCCGCTTGCCCGCGACCAAGGCCGGCAGCCAGTCGTCCAACCGTTCGAGCAACGTCTCGTCGTCCAGCGCCACCCCGGCATAGGCCGCCCGCGCGCGATACGCCCCCGCCCCGTCGCTCCAGGGCAGCAGCGACAGGCCATGCGCCCGCACCCCCTCGACCAGCGCTTCGGTGATGGCTTCGGAGGACGCGCCCGAATCGGGGCCGCTCGACAGGCGAAGCCCGCCCAGCCGCCGTTCGCGCAACGCCTCGACGCCGCCCGTTGCCGGGTTGAAGGTGACGGTCCGCCGCGTCTCGATCCGATCGGCGAACAGCGCCTCGACGGTGGAGAGGTCGAGCGGCGCGGCGGACAATATGCGCGCGCCCGAGGCCGCGCCTTGCGTCTCGCCCACCGCCAGCCATTCCGAACGCGCCAGCCCAGAGGCCGGGTCGAGCCGGAAGCCACGCCCGCCGACACTCGCCCAATTCTCACCCGTGCCGTCACGCCGCCGCGCCACCCGGTCGGGATAGGCGAGCGCCAGGCACACGCCCGCGGCGTGATCCCAGACCTCCTGCTCGACCGGCTTGGGAGCGAGGCCGGTCCAGCGTTTCGCCATCGCCCTTGCCGCCTCCGCCTTGGGGCCGCGCTCGGTCCGCCAGCGGCGGAGGCGCTGTTCGACATCGACATCCTGCCCGCCAATGCCACGCTCGCCGAGCAGCACCGCGACTTCGGCGGCGGTCGACGCCAGCCCGCGCTCGCCGCTGCGGATCAGCATATGCGCCAGGCGCGGCGGCATCGGCAGTTTTGCGATCGCCTTGCCATGGGCGGTAGGTCGGCCGGTGTCGTCCAGTGCCTCCAGCACGGTGAGGCGTGCACGGGCTTCGGCGACGGCGGCCTCGGGCGGCGGGTCGAGCCACGGGAGCGCGCGCGGATCGCTGACGCCCCACAGCGCGGTGCCCAGCAGCAGCGCCGACAGGTCCGCCTCCAGGATTTCGGGCGGGTCGAAGCGCGGCAGGCCCGCCGTCGCGGCTTCCTCCCACAGCCGATAGGCGACCCCCGGCGACTGACGCGCGGCGCGTCCTGCGCGCTGGACGACGGCGGCTTGGCTGGCGCGCTCGGTGACGAGCCGGGTCATGCCCGCCGCGCGGTCGTAGCGCGGACGACGCGCCAGCCCGGAGTCGACCACGATCCGCACGCCGTCGAGCGTCAGGCTGGTCTCCGCGATCGAGGTGGCGAGCACGATCCGGCGCCGTCCCTCCGGATCACGCCGGATCGCCGCACGCTGCGCCGCCGGGTCGAGCGAGCCGTGGAGTTCGTGAATTGCGATGGCGGAGGGCAGGTTCGCCAGCCGCTCGGCGGTGCGTGCGATCTCGGCAGTGCCGGGCAGGAAGGCAAGGATGTCGCCCTCCGCCTCGTCGGTAAGTGCGCGGCGGATGGCGGCGGCGACCGAATCCTCGATTCGCGCCTCCGCTGCGCGGCCGAGATGGCGTAAGGTCAGCGGATGGCTCCGCCCCTCACTCTCGATGACGGGCGCATCGCCCATCAGGCTGGAGAAGCGGCGGCCGTCGAGCGTCGCGGACATCGCGACCAACCGCAGGTCGGGCCGCAAACCCGCTTGCGCGTCGAGCGCCAGCGCGAGGCCGAAATCGCCGTCGAGGCTGCGTTCGTGCACTTCGTCGAACAGCACCGCCGATATGCCGGCCAGCTCGGGATCGGCCTGGATGCGCGCGACAAAGATACCTTCGGTGACGACGGTCACGCGGGTCGCGGCGCTGACCTTGGTGTCCATACGCGTGGCATAGCCGAAGGTGCGGCCGACCGGCTCCTCTGCGAGTGCTGCCATGCGCTCGGCGGCGGCGCGCGCGGCGAGGCGGCGGGGGGAGAGGAGCAGGACTTCGCCGGTGCACCAGGGCTGGTCAAGTAGGGCTGGCGCGACGGCGGTAGTCTTGCCCGCGCCTGGGGGGGCCACGAGGATCGCATTGGAGGCGTCGGCTAGCGCGGTCAGCAGGTCGGGGAGGACGGCGGTGACGGGCAGGGTCATGGGCTGGCGATAGGAGGTTTGGCAGGCGGGGTGAAGGACTTCCCCCTTTCCCGCCGCCCTCCGCTCAGGCTGAGCGGGGGTGTGGGATATATTCTCAGCGAAACCGTTCCCCGGCGAAGGCCGGGGTCCAGTTTCTACCAAGGTCGTGGCGCGCAACACGATGCGGGGGAGGCAAACCGCCTCGCGCCTACGACACTGCACGGCAACTGGGCCCCGGCCTTCGCCGGGGAACGACCGTGTGGCTTTAGTAAGCCCGCGCGACCGCAAACTCGACGGCTTCGATCATCGCACTCTTCGCCGGGCCATCGGCAAAGCCCCGCAGCGCCTCGATCGCCAGCCCGCCATAATGCCGCGCGCGCGCCATCGTGTCGTCGACCGCGCGGCTCTTGCGGACCAACGCGATGGCATGGGCAAAGTCCTCGTCCGACGTCCGCCGCCCTTCGACCGCATCCTTCCAGAAGGTGCGCTCTTCGTCGTTCGCGCGTGCATAGGCCAGGATCACCGGCAGGGTCATCTTGCCCTCGCGGAAATCGTCGCCCGCATCCTTGCCCATGGTGCCTGCGTCCGACACATAGTCGATCGCATCGTCGATCAGCTGGAACGCGATGCCCAGGTTCCGGCCATAGGCCTCCAGCGCCAGCTCCTCCGCCTCGGGCCGCTCGGCGACGACGGCGGCGATGCGACAGGCGGCCGCGAACAGCGCGGCGGTCTTGGCGTCGATGATCGACAGATAGCGTTCCTCGGCCAACCCCACCTGCCGCACGGCGGTCAGCTGGTTCACCTCGCCCTCGGCGATCACGGCCGAGGCGCCCGACAGGATGTTCAGCACCTTCAGGCTACCCGCGTCGACCATCAGCTGGAAGGACCGGCTGAACAGGAAGTCGCCGACCAGCACGCTGGCGGGGTTGCCCCAGATGATGTTGGCGGTCCGCCGCCCGCGCCGCAAATCCGACCCGTCCACGACATCATCGTGCAGCAACGTGGCGGTATGGATGAACTCGACCGCCGCCGCCAGGACATGGTGGCTGGTCCCCTGATATCCCAGCAACTGGGCGCTCGCGAGCGTCAGCATCGGGCGCATCCGCTTGCCGCCGCCGGAGATCAGGTGCCCCGCCAGTTGCGGGATCAGCGGAATCTCCGACCGCATCCGGTCGATGATGACCTGGTTCACGGCGTTCATGTCGTCGGCCACCAGCCGGATCATCGGGTCCAGCGAGGGCGCGGGCTTGGCGAGGCGGGTGGCGGTTACGGTCATGGGCAGGTAAGAGCCTCTGGCGACAACGCTTGCCGAACGCAAGCCTAAGCGCGAAAGGGCGCGCGCGAATTCATGTGCGGCACGGGCCCCGGCAGGGGCGCCAGAGGGAGACGTAGCGATCATGTCCGACACCGTCCTGACCGGCTATCGCCAGTCGATCGACAATATCGACGCCGCGCTGGTGTTTATGCTGGCCGAGCGGTTCAAGATCACCCAGGCGGTCGGGCGCTACAAGGCGGAGAACGCCCTGCCCCCCGCCGATCCGGGCCGCGAAGAGGCGCAGATCGCGCGGCTACGCCAGCTGGCGAGCGATGCGCAGCTGGACCCTGAATTTTCCGAGAAATTCCTGCGCTTCATCATCGACGAGGTGATCCGCCACCACGAACAGTTGCGCGGCTGATGGCCTTCCTGCTGGCAATCGAGGGCGCGGACGGCGCAGGCAAGGCGACCGCGACGGCGGCCGTCACCGAACGGCTGAACGCCGCCGGACTGTCGGCGGCGGCCTTGTCCTTTCCGCGCTATGCCGAGACGGTCGGCGGCTGGGCGTTGGGCGAGTATCTGGCGGGCCGCCTGCCCCATGCCGCCGCGCCGGAGACGGCGGCGACGCTCTATGCGCTCGACCGATTCGAATCGCGGCCGCATCTGATCGAGCTGGCGGAAACACACGATATCATCGTGTTCGACCGCTATATCGCGTCGAACATGGCCTATCAGGCGGCGCAGGTTCCCGCTGACCAGGCCCCCGCGCTGCTGCAATGGATCGAGCAGCTCGAGACGGTGCAGTTCCGCCTGCCCGCCCCGCATCTGTCGGTCTATCTCGACACGCCGCTCGACGTCGCGCGCGACCTGATCGCCCGCAAGCGCAAGCGCAGTTACACCGACGACACCTATGACGCCTATGAGGCGGACCTGGGGCTTCAAGCCCGGGTGCGCGCGAACTACGCCGCGATGGCGGACGGGGCGATGCTGGGCGAATGGGCCACGGTGTCGACCGTGGCGGACGGCGCATTGCGCGATCCGGCTGAGATTGCGGACGAGATCACCGCGCTGGCGATGGAGCGCCTGCGCTAACGGCTTTTCGGCGACCCACTGTTCCCCGGCGAAGGCCGGGGTCCAGTTTCTCGGCGCTATCGAAGGCGCGAGGGATTGGCCTCCCACGCAAAGTTTCGGCACGCCATCGGCTTGGAAGCAACTGGGCCCCGGCCTTCGCCGGGGAACGGGATGTGATCTTTGATCTCACGCGAAGCCGCGATGCCGCGAAGAGAAAGAATTTGGTTCGCGCGGAGGCGCGGAGGACGCGGAGGTGACGGACTTGCGGCTCTTGCAGGCCGTCCCCCTCAAGCGATCAGGAAAAGAAGACTGCGCGCCGTCGCGCGCGATACCTCTCTGCGTTCCCCGCGCCTCCGCGCGAAATAAAGCTCTTCGCGCCTTCGCGGCCTCGCGTGAACATGTTTGCCGAGGGAAGCCCCCCTCAATTCGACGCGCGGATCGTCCCCGCCAGCGGTGCGAAGCGAGCGACCTGTTGGCCGACCAGGCGCAATTGCCCCTCGACCGCCGGGTCGCTGATCCGCCCTTCGTCATCGAATCGCGTCTGCTGCGTGTTCACCGCCGCCGCGAACGGCGTCGGCCAGCCGCGCAGTGCATGGACGATCGAGCGCAGCGCCGCGATGGTCGAGCCGGTCGCCTGCCAGCCATAGGCCGTCGCGATCAGCCCGACCGGCAGGTCGGCGAGATAGGGACGCTCGTCCTTCGCCGTTTCCTCCAGCAGGTCGAGCGCGTTCTTCACCAGGCCCGAGATACTGCCATGATAACCCGGACTGGCGATGATGATCGCCGAGGCCTGTCGCACCGTGTCGACGAACACCTGCTCCGCCTCGGTCCGTGTCGCCGTGCGGGGATTGTAGAGCGGCAGGCGCGCCAGATCCTCGCCGCCGAAGACATGGGTGCGGAACCCCTCGTCCGCCGCCGCCGTCATCGCGGTCCGAAGCGCACGCTCGGTCGAGGAGACGCTGCCGATCGTGCCGCCGATACCGACGACGAGCGGGGAGGAGTTATGGGCCATGTCCCGCCTTTCACCCCGGACGGCACGGCGGGGCAAGCGCTAAGTTCCGGGACAGGGCTTCCCATTGCGGCGCTCGACCTCTCGCCCTATCCAACATGACAGGGAGATGACGGATGCGTGAACTGGTTCTGGGGGTTGCCATGCTGCTGGCCTGTCCGGTCGCGGCGCAGGAGGTGCGACAGAGCGCCCCGCCGCCCGGTATCGCGCCCGGCTCCCCGACAGGCTGGAGCATCACCCTGGGCGCCGCGCCGGTACTCGGCCCCGCCTGGCAGGGGTCGCGGGAGATGGCGCTGTCGATCTTTCCCGACCTGCGCGTGAATTATGGCGAGACGCTCTTCGCCTCGGTGCCCGATGGGATCGGGTGGAACGCGGCCAACCGCGACGGCTGGCGCGCCGGGCCGCTGGCGAAAATCCGCTTCGGCCGGAACGAGCGCAATGGCGGCTCCCTCTTCCTGATCGCCGGGGGCAGCGACGCGCTGGAGGGCATGGGCAATATCAAGGCGGCGGGCGAGGTCGGCGGTTTTGTCGAAAAGTCTTTCGGTCCCCGCCGGGCGTGGCGCGCCCGCGCCGAGGTACGGCAGGGATTCGGCGGGCATGACGGTTTGGTCGCGGATTTGTCGGCGGCCTACCGCACCCGGATCGGCCGCGCGATCGTTACTGCCGGACCCCGCATGACGCTGGCAAGCCGGAATTTCACCCAGACCTATTTCGGCATCTCGCCCGTCCAGTCGGCGCGCACCGGCCTGGCCCTGTATCAGGCCGAGGGCGGCATCCTGTCCTATGGTCTGGGGGCCAATATCGTCCGCCCGCTGAACCGGCGCAGCGCACTGACCCTGTTCACCAGCCTGGAGCGGCTGGGCAGCCACGCCGCCGACTCGCCGCTGATCCGCGAACGCGGGCAGCGGATGCAGGCGACGCTGGGCCTGGGCTACGGGGTCCGCTTCGGGCTCTGAGCCGGGACGGCGGGCGGCGAGGCGCTGACCGGGCCGAGCCAGAAGACGCCGTCATAATCCGGATCGGGTTGCTGTCCCGGCAGGCTGCCCAAGGCGATGAACGGCGCGCGATCCAGATCGGCATCCTTGCCCAACGGATGCGCCGCGCATTCCACGTCCGCATCGGTGTTCGGCGCATGGGGCTTGGCCACCACCCCCGGCTTCAGCTCACAGGTCCATGACGAGCCGCCTGCCGACGTCATGTTCAACGCGATCACCGGAACCGATCGTGCCAGTCGCATGGCCATCGGATCGAAGGGTATGGGGGCATAGGTGACCGGCCGCTTGCGGGCATGGGTATTGCCCGCCAGCACCAGCACATGATCGTAAGGCTGGCGCGCCGCTGCGATGCGAATATTCTCGGCCTGCGCCGCGTCGTGCGGCCCCTGCCCGGGCAGTTGCGCAAATTGTCGCGCTTGCCCCTCGTCCTTGACGCCGCTGAAGGCGACGATGTCGATCCTGCGTCCCGTCCGCGCCTCGTGATGCAGCGCAACCAGCATCGCCAGCATCGACTCGCTGCCGACGCCGTCATCACGCTCCGCCCAGCCAGCTTTGGTCAGCGCAGGCACGAACAAGGCGTCCGGCATCGCCCAGGCCTTTTGAAAGTCGTCGTCATTGATGGCGTCATGCTCGACCGCGACCAGAACCCGCTCGCCCTTGGCGGCCAGCGCGCAGGCCAGATTGCCGACGAAAGCCGGCGCCTCGCGCGTCCCGTGCATCTCACCGAACACCACGACCTTCGCACCTTGGGCAGCGACCTGATCCCAGCCCGGCGGCACCTGGCATGGAATAGTCTCGGGCGTCATCGGTGCATGCGCGGCCTGTCCCGGACTCCATGCCGCCAATGCGCCCCCCAGCCCCAGCCCCAGCATCACGGCAGCCTTACGCATCAATCCGCTCTCCCGGTCGATCCGGGACGAGTGTGCCACCACGGCGATGCGGCACAAGTCACAATCCACCTTTGCCGACGTCTCTGGTTTTCAGGGCTGGTACACCCCGCCCGCCAAGCTAGAAGAGACGGAAAGAGCATAATCGGAGGACTGCACGGGGCATGACCAAACACCTTCCCTGGATCGCGCTGGCGATCGTCGGCGCGGGCGCACTGGGTGTCATTGCCACGGTGCGCGGCGAACCCGTCAACGCGCTGTGGATCGTGGCCGCCGCCGTGTCGGTCTATCTGATCGCCTATCGTTATTATGCGCTGTTCATCGCCAAGGTGATCGGCATCGACCCCAGCCGTCCCACCCCGGCCATACGCCGCGCCGATGGCCTCGACTATGTGGCGACCGACCGGACAGTGCTGTTCGGCCACCACTTCGCCGCGATCGCGGGCGCGGGGCCGCTGGTCGGTCCGGTGCTGGCGGCGCAGATGGGGTATCTGCCTGGAACGCTGTGGATTTTGGCGGGCGTCGTGCTGGCGGGGGCCGTGCAGGATTTCCTGGTGCTGTTCCTGTCGATGCGGCGCGACGGGCGGTCGCTGGGCGAGCTGATCCGCATGGAGATGGGCCCGGTGGCGGGCACCATCGCGCTGTTCGGCGCCTTCATGATCATGGTCATCATCCTGGCTGTCCTCGCTCTGATCGTGGTGCGAGCGCTGGCTGAAAGCCCCTGGGGCCTGTTCACCGTGGCCGCCACCGTGCCGCTGGCGATGCTGATGGGTGGCTATACCCGCTGGGTGCGGCCGGGGAAGATCGGCGAGGTGTCGATCATCGGCTTTATCGGCCTGATCCTGGCGATCGTCTATGGTCAGTCGATTGCGCAGTCGGCGGTGCTGGCGCCGCTGTTCACCTTCACGCCGGTGCAGCTCTGCTTCCTGCTGATCGGATATGGCGCGGTCGCCTCGGTCCTTCCGGTGTGGCTGCTGCTCGCGCCGCGCGACTATCTGTCGACCTTCCTCAAGATCGGCGCGATCGTGGCGCTGGCTATCGGCATCGTCATCATGGCGCCGCCGCTCAAGATGCCCGCGCTGACCAAGTTCATCGACGGCAGCGGGCCGGTCTGGGCCGGGCCGCTCTTCCCCTTCCTGTTCATCACCATCGCATGCGGCGCGGTGTCGGGCTTCCACGCGCTGATCGCCAGCGGCACCACGCCCAAGCTGATCGCCAGCGAGAAGGACGCGCCGTTTATCGGATACGGCGCGATGCTGATGGAAAGCGCCGTCGCGATCATGGCGCTGGTCGCCGCCTCGATCCTCGATCCGGGCGTCTATTTCGCGATGAACGCGCCTGCCGCCGTGCTGGGCACCGATCCGGCCAGCGCCGCCGCCGCCGTGACCGCGATGGGCTTCCCCATCTCCGCCGACACGCTGGCGCAGGTCGCGCGGGACGTGGGCGAGCATACGATCATCAGCCGCGCAGGCGGCGCGCCGACACTGGCCGTGGCGATGGCGGAAATCTTCAGCCATGTCTTCGGCGGACAGGCGATGAAGGCCTTCTGGTATCACTTTGCCATCCTGTTCGAGGCGCTGTTCATCCTGACCGCCGTCGATGCGGGCACGCGCGCAGGCCGGTTCATGCTGCAGGATCTTATCGGGCTCGTCGTCCCCAGCTTCCGGGGATCGAGCAAAGTCGCGCCGGGCCTGATCGCCACGGCACTGTGCGTCGCGGCCTGGGGGTTCTTTCTCTATCAGGGGGTCACCGATCCGCTGGGCGGGGTGAACACGCTGTGGCCGCTGTTCGGCATCTCCAACCAGATGCTGGCCGCCGTGGCGCTGATGCTGGCGACCGTGGTCCTCTTCCGCATGAAGAAGGACCGCTATGCCTGGATCACGGTGATCCCGACCGTCTGGCTGCTCGCCTGCACGCTGACCGCCGGGTGGATGAAGATCTTCTCGGCCGATCCGCGCGTCGGCTTCCTCGCCCATGCAGACAAGTTCGCCAGCGCCGCCGCGTCAGGCAAGGTCCTGCCCCCCGCCAAGACCATGGGCGACATGGCCCGGATCGTCTTCAACGACCGGATCGACGCGGGGCTTTGCGTGATCTTCCTAGGCGTGGTGCTCGCGATCCTGGTCTATGCGGTGCGGACCTGCCTGATCGCGCGTAGGATCGACCGGCCGAGCGTGACCGAGGTCCCGCCCGAACTGGTGGCCGCCGAATGAACTGGCTCTCCCGCCTGCGCCAGATCGGCAACGCCATGGTCGGGATGCCCAGCTATGACGCCTATGTGGCGCATATGATCGCCAAGCATCCCGACCGCGAGCCGATGGACGAGGTGACTTTCTTCCGCGAGCGGCAACAGGCGCGGTATGGTGGCAAGAATGGTGGACGCTGCTGCTGATTGTTCACGCGAAGCCGCGATGACGCGAAGGAGGAAGAAGGTTGGTTCGCGCGGAGGCGCGGAGACGCGGAGGTGTTGGACCCGGCCGACAGGCCAAACCATCCCAGCGCCTGCCTTATAGGCTCCCGCTTCTGAGTGCAGGCAAAGCCCCTCTGCGTCCTCCGCGCCTCTGCGCGAACAAAAAACCTTCGCGCCATCGCGGCTTCGCGTGAACCCAAAACCCCATCCCGCCCCTACCCTTGCCTTTTACCCGAGCCACAGCTACATCGCGTTCCCATCCGAACAGCGCGGACGGACCTTTCGTCGCAGGCCCCCTGGGGCAGGCGACGGCGGACCTATGCCCCGCTGACACTATTTCAACGCAGGTGCGGGAACGGCACGAGTGGCGAAGACGACCCCCATCGAATTCATCAACCAGGTCAAGACCGAGACCAAGAAGGTCGTCTGGCCGACGCGACGCGAGACGGTGATGACCGGCGTGATGGTGGTCGTGATGACCACGATCCTCGCCATCTTCTTCCTGGCGGTCGACTCGTTCTTCGAGACGCTGGTCCGCACCCTGCTGTCGCTCGCGAAGTAAAAGGTTTTCCATGGCGCGCTGGTACATCATCCACGCTTATTCCGGTTTCGAGGGCAAGGTCCGCGACTCGATCATGGCCGAAGCGACCCGTCTGGGCCTCGACCATCTGGTCGACCAGATCGAGGTCCCGACCGAAACCGTGACCGAGGCCCGCCGCGGCAAGAAGATCGCGGTCGAGCGCAAGTTCATGCCCGGTTACGTGCTGGCCAAGCTCGACATGACCGACCAGGTATACCACCTCGTCAAGAACACCCCGAAGGTCACCGGCTTCCTGGGCGCGATGGGCAAGCCCCAGGCGATCAGCGAAACCGAAGCGACGCGGATGCTGAATTCCAAGGAAGAGGCCGCCGCCGCCCCGAAGCACAAGGTCAAGGTCGACTACGAGATCGGCGACGCGGTCAAGGTGCTGGAAGGCCCCTTCGCCAGCTTCAACGGCGTGGTCGAGGAACTGGATTTCGACAAGTCCAAGGTCAAGGTGTCGGTGTCGATCTTCGGTCGCGCCACCCCGGTGGAACTGGATTTCGAGCAGGTCGAACGCTCGAAGTAAGTTCGGACCATCCGACGAAACAGGGGCCGGGGCGGCGACGCCACCGGCCCTTTTCGCATTTGGGACCTTACAGCTTGGCGCTGTCCGCCACCTGCCGGAACGCCGCCACCCCGGCGTCGAAATAGTGCAGCCGGGGTGCCTCGAAGGTGATCAGGTACAGCTTGCCGCCGATCATCGCCCCGCGCCCTTCGCCCTTGCGCGGCAGGTCCTCGTTGGGCCGGGTGAAGCTATAGGTGAAGCGGATGCCCGGCTGGCCCGCAAAGGCCATCGGCTCCATCCCGTCCACGGTGAACAGCGGCGTGTCGAGTGCGATGCGATAGCTGTTCTCGACCAGCGTGGGTATGTCGGTCACCAACATCGTCGCCTTGACGCGCGGCAACGGCTTGGTGCGCTTGCTGACCTCGCGGAACAGCGTCTGTTCGGGCTCGATCCCGCCATAGAAGGTCAGGTCGTTCAGCGCGTCGCCATCGAAGGTCCATGTCTCCGAATTGCGCCCCGGCCGCGCACCCAGCTTGTTCCATTCGACCGAGGGCGTAACCGTCAGCACCGATTTGGCGACCGCCACCGGTTGCCCCGCCGGGATCAACTTGTTGCCCGCCAGCACCGGCGCCGCGACCAGCGCCAGTCCGATCACCGCGATCTTGAAACCCCTCATTGCACGCCCCCTTCCCCGATCAACATCGCCATGGCCGCCCGGTCACTCGCCTGCGGTGCGCGCTCCAGATAGGTTTTGAGCGCCGCCCGTCCCGCCGCTTCCTGCTGCCCGCGCAGGAGGGACAGGCCCAGCCCGCGCCAGGCGACCGGATCGGTGCAACCCGCGTCGATCGCCTGCTGATAGAATTGCGCCGCGCTGACCAGATCGCGGGGATTGCCCCGCTCGCGATAGAGTTCGCCGCGCGTCAGCAGCAGGTCGGGCGTCCATTGCTCGCCCGCCAGCTCGCCGAGCAGATATTCCGATCCGCCGAAATCGTTGAGCTTGATCTGGTCGGCCAGAAAGGTCGCGCGCCACGGGCGCATCGCTGTCGAAAACGCATCTCGTGCCTCCTCGCCGCGTTCGCCATCCACCCCCGCCGCCTCGCGCAGATAGGTCGCGCGGGTAAGCTCGGTCGGATGATCGGCAAAGAACCCCGCCGCATAGCGATGCGTGACATGCCGCTTGCGCCCCAAAGCGGTCGCATCCTGCTCGGCCATCAGCCGCTCCCAGATGCGCGAGGCGGCAAGCGGCCGATAGCCCGCCGCCGTCAGATAGCGCAGGCCCATCAGGTCGGCCTCGGTTTCCTGTGCACGGTTATAGGAGAAATGCAGCTGGATCAGGCTGACCGGCAAGGTGCTGTAGGGCGAGAGCACACTGGTCCAGGCGATGATGTCGGTGATCGTCCGCGCCCGGCGGAAACTGGAAAGGGTGTGGCGCATCTCGAAATGCCCGAACTCGTGGCCGAGCAGCGCCGCCAACTCGGCCTCGTCGCGCAACCGGAGCAGCGCCCCGGTATAAACGATCATCATGCCGTTCGGCGTCATAGAAGCATTGAAGACGGGCGCGCGCACCACATAGATTCGCACACCTTTGCACCGATCCTTACCGACCGAGCGGCAAAGGACCTTGGCCATATAAGCGTTCAGCGCCGCGTCACGGATCACGGCCGGCGAGTCGCGCAGGTCGCGTTCCGCCTCGTCCGCCTGCTGCCACAGCCCACGTTCGTCGACCGTGGTCGGCGTATAGGCCGCGCCATAGGGCGGCAGGGGCGCGAGCTTGTCGGACGCGCCATGGCCCAAGGCCGCGCCCGCCAGCGCGGCGGCGATCATCCATCCAGCCATGCTCGCCTGCCCTTAACGGGTCGCGGTCTGGGCGGTGGTGCCGGGGAAACCCTCCAGCAATTGCGAGACTCGCTTGACCGCGCCCGCCGGTGTGCGGACATCGCCGCCCATCGCCAGATCGGCGTTCAGCCAGACCAGATCGCCGGTCTTCAGGTCGATCAGCCCGGCATAGCCCTTGTGCACGCCCGCCGTCACGCCGACGCCAGCCACCCCGGCGGCCACCACCTGAAGCAGCTTGCGCCCGGTCGAGCCATAATGATCGACCGTCGTGACGAACAGCGCATAGTCGGCCCCCTGCAGGCCCGGCAGCTTGGCGACCTCCGGCCCGATCGACCACAGGAAGCTGCCGTCACGCTTCTTGGTGGGCAGGCGGTTGCCCGGAAAGAACTGATAGGTGATGACCGAGTCGGCCAGCGCGGTGAACAGCGCGCGATATTCATGCGCGGTCGCCGCCCCCTGCCCCACCGGCTCGACGAAGTTCACGACCTCGTTGCCGAGTTGACCCTGGGCCTGGGCCAGCGCCAGGCCCAGATTTTCGCGCGCCTGGTCGGTCCAGTCGGCATTGGGCTCGAAAGCGCCACCGGTCGACTGCGCGCCGACCGTGATTTCGGGCCGCATCAGGACGATGGTGACGGTGCCGGGCGTAAGGGTGAAACCGGGCTTGTTGCCGGTCTTTTCCTGCGCCGCCAGCGGTGTGGCCGCCATCGTCAGCGCCACCGCAAAGGCCAGCGCGCCCCATCCCCGTCCCATGTGTCGAACCCCCGTTCGAGCGATGGCGGAACCGGTCGCTCCCTCGACCGGATCGTCCATCATGGAATCCAGAGTGACATGGCCGGATCGCCCCTGACAAGCGCAATGCTTGCCTTGCTTTCCGACCCATATTCCGCTATCGGCCCGCGCTTCCCTAGCATCATGCGACGGAACCCTTGCGGGAGGGTGCGCTGGCTTATGCCTCGCGCCCGTCACGACCGCTAGACTCGAAAAGAGAGTGACATGGCAAAGAAGATTACCGGCTATATCAAGCTGCAGGTCCCTGCAGGCGCCGCCAACCCCTCGCCGCCGATCGGCCCGGCGCTGGGTCAGCGCGGTGTGAACATCATGGAATTCTGCAAGGCGTTCAACGCGCAGACCGGCGAAGTCGAGAAGGGCACGCCCCTGCCCACCGTCATCACCGTCTATGCCGACCGTTCGTTCTCGTTCGAGACGAAGACCGCGCCTGCGACGTACCTCATCAAGAAGGCCGCCAACCTGAAGTCGGGCTCGAAGGAGCCGGGCAAGGTGTCGGCGGGCAAGATCGCGCGCTCGAAGCTCGCGGAAATCGCCCAGGTCAAGATGAAGGATCTGAACGCCAACGACATCGAGGCTGCGACCAAGATCATCGAAGGCTCCGCCCGCGCGATGGGCCTCGAAGTGGTGGAGGGCTAAGATCATGGCCAAGCTGACCAAGAAGCAGAAGTCGGTCCAGATCGACTCCGAGAAGCTGCACGGCATCGACGAAGCGATCTCGCTGGCGCGCACCCATGCGACCTCGAAGTTCGACGAGACGATCGAAGTCGCCGTCAACCTGGGCGTTGACCCGCGCCACGCCGACCAGATGGTCCGCGGCGTCGTCACCCTGCCCAAGGGCACCGGCAAGACCGTTCGCGTCGGCGTGTTCGCCAAGGGCGCGAAGGCCGACGAAGCACGCGCCGCTGGTGCGGACGTCGTGGGCGCCGAAGACCTGATGGAAACCATCCAGGGCGGCACCATCGATTTCGATCGCTGCATCGCGACCCCGGACATGATGGGCGTCGTCGGTCGCCTCGGTAAGGTGCTGGGCCCCAAGGGCCTGATGCCGAACCCGAAGCTAGGCACCGTGACCATGAACGTCGCCGAAGCCGTCAAGGCGGCCAAGGGCGGTCAGGTCGAGTATCGCGTCGAAAAGGCCGGCATCATCCACTCGGGCATCGGCAAGGCGTCGTTCCCGGCGGAAGACCTGCGCGCGAACTTCGACGCGCTGGTCGATGCGCTCATCAAGGCCAAGCCGTCGGGCGCCAAGGGCAAGTATGTCCGCAAGGTCGCCGTCTCGTCGACGATGGGCCGCGGCATCAAGGTGAACGTCTCGGAAATCCCGGGCGCGTAAGCCACGCCGCCAGCGCAAGCTGACAGGATCAGGGGGTCGGGACTTCGGTTCCGGCCCCTTTTTCGTGCGCACGGATGTCGAAACCTCGAAAATATTGCAGCATCTCATATTCGGGATATAATCCCTTTTATGGTCAATGACGGCAATCAGCATCAGGCGTTGGCGGCGCATTTGAAAGCGCTCAGGACCGATCGGAATTGGAGCCTGCAAGACCTCGCCGAGGCCAGCGGCATCAGCCGCGCCACGCTTTCGCGCATCGAGAATGCCGATGTAAGCCCCACCGCCGAAAGCTTGGGCCGATTGGCCTCGTCCTTCGGACTCCCCCTTTCCCAGCTTTTCGCCCCGCTCGATCCGAGCTTCAAGGCCTTGATCCGCCGCGACGAGCAGAGCATCTGGACCGACCCCGAAGGCGGCTTTTCCCGCCGAATCCTCTCCCCGCCCGGCACCCCGCTCAAGATCGATCTGATCGAGTGCAGCTTGGAGCCGCACCAGTGCATCCGATATGAGCACCCCGCCTTTCCCGGCCATGAGCATCACCTCGTCCTGCTGACCGGCGCGCTGTCGATCGAGGTGGATGAGGTGGCTCACGGACTAAGGCCCGGCGATTGCCTCCGCTACCGGCTACGGGGCCCGTCCGTGTTCACGACGGAGGACGATCCGGCCCGTTACATCATAGCCATGGCGTAAGGCGGCATAGGATGGACCTGCAACTGATCGAACTGGATGCCGACGCCATTCGGGCTCACCTGAGCGATCTCCGGCGTATTCTGGTGGACAGCGTCCATGACGGTGCGGCCGTTGGCTTCATGGCGCCCCTGCGTGACGACGAGGCTGAGGCGTTCTGGCTGGCGACGGTGCTGCCGGAAGTGGACCAGCGCCGTCGCGTGATGCTCGGCGCGCTTTGCGAGCGGAGGATCGTGGGGACCGTGCAGTTGATCCTGTCGATGCCGCCCAACCAGCGCCATCGGTGCGAGATCGCCAAGATGATCGTCCACCCCATGGCGCGCCGCCGGGGGATCGCACGTCGCCTCATAACCAAGGCCATGGAAGGAGCCGCAGAGTCGGAAAAGTCCCTGATCACGCTGGATACGAGAAGCGGCGATAGGGCGGAGCCGCTTTACGCTTCACTGGGTTTTCAAGTCGCCGGTATCATTCTCGGTTACGCCTGGGACCCGGATGGCCAGGCCCGCCACGCGACGACCTATATGTTCCGCCACCTTGGTTGAGCCTTAACCAGCCCCCTCCCCTCCACGCCATGCCCGGAGGGGAAAAGGGTCGGCATCACGCCACCGGGACGCTGCCCTCGACCAGCCCCGGGCCCTGCAGGACCAGCGCCACGCCGATCGTTTCGCGCGCGCCCGCCGGCAGCGTGACTTCCAGCGCCTTGTCGGTGCGGCGGAAGGCCAGCGGTACCGAGTCGCCGAACAGGGTCACGCGCTCCACGCGGCCGCGCCCGATCGGGTTGTCGTCCGCCAGCAGGGTCAGCCGCGCGACGCCATCGTCCGGCCAGCCCAGGACGAACGCATGCAGGTTCTCGCCCTTGCGGACATAACGGATATCGGCCGCGCTGTTCTTCGAGTGCTGCGTCTCGCTGAACATGCCGCCGCCGGCCGAGCCGGGTCCCTCGCCATGGACACGCCAGGGCCGCGTGCCATAGATCGCATCGCCATAGCGCCCCATCCAGGCGGCGATCCCCTCGACGATCCGCTCTTCCTTCTCGTCGATCGTGCCGTCGCCGCGCATCGGCACGTTGAGCAGCAGATTGCCGTTCTTCGACACTACGTCGCACAGCGTGTGGATCACCGTCGCCGCGCTCTTGTAGCCGTCATTGTCATAGATGCTGCGGTCGTAATGCCAGGCGCCGAGGCAGGTATCGGTCTGCCACGGATAGGTTTCGATATAGGTCTTGCCGCCCCGCTCGACATCATCGACGACCGCCATGCGCCGCTGCGGCGGCGTGGTCTTGATGTTGAGCACCGCCTCCAGCCGCCCGTTATGCCAGCGCTGGCTGGCGTTGTAATAATAGGCCGCCATTTCCAGTCCGATCTCTTCCATCGGCAGGTCGAAATTGTCGAAATAGACCAGGTCGGGCTGGTAATTGTCGATCAGCGCCCGGCAACGGCGCGCCCATTTCGCAGCCAGATCGGGACGGCCCAGCGGCTTGCCCTCGTTCCAGAGCCTGTCGTTGCGCTCATGCCAGCCATCGACCTCGGTCCGATCCCGGTATCCGTCGGGAAGCTTCATGATCGGGCCGTTGTACAATTCCTGCGGGTCCAGCCCGTCCCACCAGGTGCCGCGCCCATCCGCCTTGGTCCGCCAGGCCGCGTCATAGCGCTTGCCCTGCATCGACCCTTCAGAATCATAGGCATAAGCGGGCTGATACCAGTGCCAGCTATGCGCGCTGTGGTTCGATACGCCAAAGCGCAGCCCCCGCGCCTTCGCCAGCTTGGCCCAGGTGCCGATGATGTCGCGCTTGGGGCCCACCCGGGTGGTGTTCCAGGGGTGGGGCGAGTTGAAGCAGTCGAGATTGTCGTGATGGTTCGCCATCGCGACGAAATATTTGGCCCCGGCGCGTTGGTAGAGATCGAGCTGCCGCTCCGGATTCCAGTTCTCGGCCTTCCACTTTCCGATGACGTCCAGGAAACCGACCTTGCTGGGGTGGCCGTATTTGCGAACATGGGCGTTATAGGCGCGCGAGCCCTGCTCATACATGCCGCGCGCGTACCAGTCGCCTTCCTCGGGCACGCATTGCGGGCCCCAATGCGCCCACATGCCGAACTTGGCGTCCCGGAACCAGTCGGGCGCGCGGTAGCCGTTCGTCAGCGAGGCCCAATCGGGGGTGAAAGTTCGGGCCTGCCCCGGTGCCGCAGCTTGGGACGCTGCCACTGGGCCGAGTGCGGTGGAGGCTCCTGCCACACCGACCGCCCCCAATAGATCACGCCGATTCACCTTCATCTCCACACTCCCGCTCCGGTCGTTTTGTCGACCATTCATGTCGGACATAATGTGTCATTCGGTTATGAGAGTGGCAAGAAGTTTTACAAATGAGATCGAACAATCGCCTATGATATTTATATATGACAGAATGACCAGGACCAGCCTGACATTCCTTCCATATTGGTCAGTCCAAAAGCGCCTTTATCCGTTCGGCATGGCGTCATCGCGCCGCGGGATCGCGCCAGCCCGCATCACGGTCCACCCCGCCAGCCGATGGCCGCGTACCGCCGCCTCAGCGGGAGAAGCGCCCTCCAGCCGCGCCGCCAGATAGCCTGCGTTGAACGCATCACCCGCACCACTCGTATCGCGCGGACTCAGGCGCTCGGGTGGGGGCACGATCTCGTCACCCGCCAACAGACAGCCCTCCGCGCCCAGCTTGACGACCACCTCGCTGGCACCGCCCGCCTGCCAGTGCGCCTGCACCTGCTCGGCCGAGGTCGCGCCGTTCAGCATCGTCTCGTCTTCCAGCGTCGGCAGGCCGATATCGCACACCGCAATCGCGCGGGCGCACAGGTCGCGCGCCACCTGTTGATCGGCGAACAGGCGCGGACGGTAATTGCCGTCGAACGCCACGCGCCCCCCGCGCGCGCGAACCCGCCCGGCCAGCGCGAAAAGGCGATCGCGCCCTTCGTCTTCCAAGACCGCCAGCGTGATCAGCGAAAACAACAGAAGGTCGGCCTGCTCCGCCTGCGCCATCACCGCCTCGGTGCCCGGCAGGGATAGCGTCTGCCGCGCCGCGCTCTGTCCACGCCAATAGGCGAAGCTGCGCTCACCGGCTGCATCGTTGGTGATCGCATAGAGGCCGGGCATATGGCTGGGGTCACGCTGGATCAGGCTGGTATCGATTCCCTCCGCCGACCAGTTCGCGATCAGCGTCTCGCTGAACGGATCGTCGCCCAGTGCGGTGACGTAGCGGACATTGCCGCCCAGGCGCGCCAGATGGATCGCGGTATTCAGCGTGTCACCGCCATGGCCCAGCCGCCACAGGCCGCCCTCGGCCCGCGTCAACTCGATCATGCCCTCCCCGACAACCACGATCCGCATCGGCTTTCTCTCCTTTATTGTATCAGCCTATGCCCTTTCGATAGTGGCAAGGCCAAAATTTGTAACTGGTCAATCCGAAACACCGATGCTACCGCTACCGACCTGAAAATGCGATATGGGACGAGGATAGCCGACGTGTTGATGATCCAGTCTATGCGGTGGTTTGGACCCGCCGACCCGATCGCCTTGTCCCATATCCGCCAAGCCGGTGCCACCGAGGTCGTCACCGCGCTGCACGAAATTCCCAATGGCGTGGTCTGGCCGCGCGAGGCGATTGCCGAGCGGCGCGCGATGATCGAAGCGGCCGGGCTCGGCTGGTCGACGGTCGAGAGCCTGCCGGTGCACGACGCGATCAAGCGGGGCGAGCTGACCGACGACCTGGTCCAGGCCTATGGCGACAGCCTACGCCATCTGGCGGCCGAAGGTGTGCGGACCGTCACCTATAACTTCATGCCGCTGCTCGACTGGACCCGGACCGATCTGGACTGGGAGCTTCCCGACGGCGCGACCGCGCTGCGCTTCGAATGGGCGGCGGTGGCGGCCTATGACATCCATATCCTGCGCCGCCCGGGCGCCGAGGCGGATTATTCGCAAGGCGTCCGCGCCGCCGCCGCCGACCGCTTCGCCGCGATGACGCCCGAAGAGCGCCACAAGCTCGAACGCACGATCATCGCCGGGCTGCCGGGCAGCGAGGAGAGCTTCGACTCGCCGGCCTTCATGCGCGCGATCGAAAGCTATGCCGGGATCGACGCCGAGGCGCTGCGGGCCAACCATATCGCCTTCCTGCGTGCGGTCTGCCCGATCGCCGAGGAGGTGGGCATCACACTGGTCGTCCATCCCGACGATCCCCCCTTCCCCATTTTCGGCCTGCCGCGCGTGGTCAGCACGGCGGAGGATCTGGAGCATCTCTACGCGGCCGTGCCGTCGCTGGCGAATGGCCTCTGCTTCTGCACCGGATCGTTCGGCGCGCGGCCGGACAATGACCTGCCCGCGATGGTCCGCCGCTTTGCCGACCGGATCGACTTCCTCCACCTCCGCTCGGTCGGCTGGGAAGCGGGCGAGCGCAACTTCCACGAGGCCGAACATCTGGGCGGCAACGCCCGCATGACCCAGGTGATGCAGGCGGTGGTCGAGATTTCGCACGCGCAGAACCGCGCGATCGTGATGCGCCCCGACCATGGCCACCGGATGATGGACGACCTTCATCGCAGCTCCAATCCCGGCTATTCGCTGCTGGGCCGGATGCGCGGGCTGGCCGAACTGCGCGGTCTGGAGCGGGGAATCGTGCACATGCTGGGCCTGAACGCGAACGCGGCTTCGGTCGAACTGGAGCTGACCGCATGACCCGCAAGCTGGAACTCCACCCCGACCGGCTGCTGCCCGCCGATCCGACGACGCGGGGCATTGCGCGGACGCTTTACGCCGAAGTCGCGGACCTGCCGATCATCAGCCCGCACGGCCATACCGATCCGCGCTGGTTCGCCACCGACGAGCCCTGGGCCGACGCCAGCGACCTGCTGCTCGCGCCCGACCATTATGTCTTCCGCATGCTCTATAGCCAGGGCATCGCGCTCGACGACCTGGGCATCCCGCATCGCGGCGGCCGCCCCGCGACCGATCCGCGCGCGGCGTGGAAGCTGTTCGCGTCCCACTATCACCTGTTCCGCGGCACGCCGTCGCGCATGTGGCTCGACCATGTGTTCGCCGAGGTGTTCGGCTTCGACGAGGCGCTAGAGGAAGCGACCGCCGACCGTTATTTCGACGCGATCGGCGAGGCGCTCGCCACCCCCGCCTTCCGCCCCCGCGCGCTGTTCGAGCGGTTCCGCATCGAATGCCTGGCGACGACCGAGGGTGCCGACGATCCGCTGGTCCATCACCAGGCGATCCAGGCGTCCGGCTGGCAGGGTCGCGTCATCACCACCTATCGCCCCGACAGCGTGATCGATGTCGAGCATGAGCAGTTCGCAGGCGCGATGCAGCGCTTCGCCGAGCTGACCGGCGAGGATGTGTATAGCTGGTCCGGCTATCTCGCCGCCCATGCCAAGCGCCGCGCCGCCTTCCGCGCGCTGGGCGCGACCGCGACCGATCACGGCCATCCGACGGCGGCGACCGCCAACCTGTCGACGGCCGAGTGCGAGGCGCTGTTCGCGCGCATCGTCGGCGGCAGCTGGACGCCCGCCGATGCCGAACTCTTCCGCGCCCAGATGCTGACCGAGATGGCGAAGATGAGCGTCGCCGACGGCATGACGATGCAGATCCATCCGGGCTCGTTCCGCAACCATAATGCGGGCCTGTTCGCCAGCCATGGGCGCGACAAGGGCGCCGACATGCCGATGCGCACCGATTACGTCCATGCGCTGAAACCCATGCTCGACGTCGTCGGCAATGAGCGCGACCTGACCATCATCCTCTTCACGCTGGACGAGAGCGTCTATGCGCGCGAGCTGGCGCCGCTGGCCGGGCATTATCCCTGCCTGAAGTTGGGCCCCGCCTGGTGGTTCCATGACAGTCCGGAGGGGATGCGCCGCTTCCGCGAGATGACGACCGAGACGGCGGGCTTCTACAACACGGTCGGGTTTAACGACGACACCCGCGCCTTCCTGTCGATCCCGGCACGGCATGACGTCGCGCGGCGGATCGACTGCGGCTTCCTGGCGCGGCTCGTCGCCGAGCACCGGCTGGAGGAGGATGAGGCGGTAGACCTCGCCCATGCGCTGACCAACGGGCTGGTCCGTTCGGCGTACCGGCTGTGACCCGGCTGAGCGAGGCGACCGTCGCCGCACTGCCCGACAGCGTGGCGCGTCCCGGTTACGACCGGGCAGGCCAGCGGATCGGCATCGTCCATCTCGGCCTCGGCGCGTTCCACCGGGCGCATCAGGCGGTCTATACCGACGATGCGATGGCGGCGGGGGATCGCGACTGGGCGATCGCGGGCGCATCGCTGCGGTCGGCGGGCGTGCGTGACCAGATGGCACCGCAGGACGGGCTCTACACCGTCACCGAACGGTCGAGCGAGGGCGAGTCGGTCCGGCTGATCGGTGCGATCCGCGAGGTGACCGTGGCGGCCAAGGCCCCGGAGCGGCTGGCGGCATTGCTGGCGGCGGCGGACACGCGGATCGTCACGCTGACCGTCACCGAAAAGGGCTATTGGCGGCGGCCGGACGATGCGACCGATCTGGCAGGCATCGTTGCCGATGGGAACAGCATCTATCATCATCTCGCCCAGGCCGTATTGGCACGGCAGGTAGCGGGTCTGGCTCCGCTGACGCTGGTGAGCTGCGACAACCTGCCCAACAATGGCCGGGTGCTGCGCGCAGGCGTAGCGGCGTTGCTCGACTATCAGGGGGAAACGGCGGCGCGTGGCTGGTTCGAGCGTGACTGGCGCTGCCCCAACACCATGGTCGACCGCATCGTCCCCGCCGTCACCGATGCCGACCGTGCGGCGGTCGAAGCAGGTCTGGGAATGCGCGACGAAGCCGCCGTCATCACCGAACCCTATCGCCAATGGGTGATCGAGGATGACTTTGCGGGCAACCGTCCGCGCTGGGAAGTCGGCGGCGCGCAATTCGTCGCCGATGTCGCGCCCTATGAAACCGCCAAGCTCCGTATGCTCAACGGCGCGCACTCCGCGCTCGCCTATCTGGGGCTGGAGCGCGGCCACCAGTTCGTGCACGAGGCGGTGGCCGATCCGGCGATCCGTCCGGTGGTGGAAAGGCTGATGCGCCAAGAAGCGGCGACCAGCTTCCCGGCGGCCGAGGGGCAGCAGCTCGATCCTTATGCCGATGCGCTCCTCGCCCGCTTCGCCAATATGACGCTGGAGCACCGGTTGTCGCAGATCGCCAGCGACGGCTCGCAAAAGGTCGGCCCGCGCTGGCTGTCGTCGCTGGCCGCGCATGGCGGGGATGCGCCAGCCACGCTGACGGCGCTGGCCGCGTGGCTGCGGTTTATACGCACCGGGAATGACGCCTCGCCTGATCCACGCCGGGCGGAGCTGGCCGGGCTGTGGGCGCAGGGCGATGCGGCCCAGGTCGTGAATGCGCTGTTCGGGGCGGGCGGTTCGATGGCGGGTCAGTGGCAGCCGACCGAGGCGCAGCGTCAGGCGCTGGTCCGAGAGATCGAGCAGTAAATTCCTCCCCTGCAAGGGGAGGGGAACCGCCGCGAAGCGGTGGTGGAGGGGTGTCACCGCCAGCGTGGACACCCCTCCGTCAGTCCTACGGACTGCCACCTCCCCTTACAGGGGAGGAATAGAACGTCTTACTGCCCGTCCTTCGGCTCGACACCCTCCGCCGGGGGCGCATCGCTGCTCGGGCTACGCTGGACGCGCGAGGTCATGCCGGTGGCGGACGCATCGTCCAGCATCTGCTGGTCGACAGTCCGCTCGGGCGGCGGGGGCGGTACGGTGTCGGCGGCCATGTTGACCGGCGCGACCGGCGCCGCATCGTTGGTCATGACCGGGGCCTCTTCGGGCACCGACATGTTGTCCTCGACGACCGACGTGTCGTTCTCGACCGGTACGGGCGGGTCCTCGGACGAGCGCGAGCAACCCGCCAGCGCCGGGAGCAACAGCCCCGCCGCGACCAGGGCCATCGCCCGCTTGTTCATCATCTTCATCATGCTTCCCCTTTAATCCTTGGTCGACTGGGCCCGCTCGGCCGAGCGGGCCTCGATCTTGCTCGCCAGCAGCGCGTCCCAGCCATAGGGGTCCTCACGGAATCCCACCTGGCCATCGGCATTGGCGAAGGCGGTCCAATAGAGCAGATAGACCGCCACCGGCTCCGCCATGGTCGCGCGCACCGTCTTGCCCGAGGCGATCGTCTCATCGATCTGCGGCTGCTGCCATTCGGGCGTCGTCTTCAGCATCAGCGAGGCCAGCTCGGCGGGCTTCTCCAACCGGACGCAGCCATGGCTGGCCAACCGGTCGAACTTCGAGAATCCGGCCTGGGCGGGCGTGTCGTGCAGATAGACCGCGAAGTCGTTGGGGAAATCGAACTTGTACCGCCCCAGCGCGCTCTTTTCCGACGATTGCTGCAACCGCTTCGATCCGTCGCCATTGTCGATCACGCGAAAACCGGCACGCTTCAGATAGCCGGGATTGGCCCTCTCCTTTGGCCACAGCTCCTTGTTGGCGATCGAGCTGGGCACGTTCCAGGGCGGGTTCAGCACGATGCTGCGGATCGTCGACACCAGCATCGGCGTCTCGTTGCCCGGACGGCCCGTGACCGCCTTCATCGACATGACCGGGTTGTCGCCGTCGAACACGGTCAGCACGGCGGCGGCGATGTTCACCTGCACGCGCTTGGCCTCCAACTGTTGCGGCAGCCAGCGCCAGCGTTCCATGTTCGCCATAATCTGGCGGATGCGCTGCGCCACTGGCACGTTCAGCACGGCGATGGTCTGGCTGCCGACGGTGCCGACCGGGTTCAGGCCATAGCGGCGCTGCGCCCGGCGGACGGCGGCGAGCAGTTCGTCGTCGAAGCGCTCGCCGGTCGTGCTGACCGCCGGGTCCTCCATCGCGAGGCGCTTGCGCAGGGCCAAGACCTGCGGCCCGCTCGCGCCGAAATTGATCGTGGTCGCGGGCAGCGACGACCAGCCGCCCGCCGCCGCCATGGCACGGTAGCGGGCCAGCCCCTTCACCAGCGCGTCATAGCCGGCATAGGGCGGCGGCAGCGAGGCGACCCAATCCGCCAGCCGATCACGTCGCACCGCATCGGCAAAGCCCGGCGCGGCATCGAAGGGCTGCGGCCGGATGCCCCAATCCTTGGTGAAGTCCGCCGGATCGAGCCGTCCGACATGGACCGCATGGGCATAGTCGAGCGCGACACGGGTCAGCGCGGCGGGCGACAGGGTGGACAGGTCGCGCGGCGGCCCCTGGCGCAACCCTTGCGCCACCTCTCCTTGCGCGATCAGCGTGGCGAGCTGGCGCATTTGCGCCTCGCTCAGTGTCGGCATCGCTGTCGGCGCAGCGACGGAGGGAGCAACGGGCGTCGTGGTGATGACGGGCGGCAGCGCCTGCCCGCCCGGCGCGGGGGGCACGATGACCGGCGGCGGCGCGACTTGCGCGATTACCGGCGTAGTCACCAGCGACCCGACCGCTACGGTGGCCAGACAGCGGGCGAAAAAAGGGCGATTCACGGAAAAAAGCGATGCGGTCATGTCGGTATGATAGCCCCTATTCGTCCTATTGTCGTCGCAGCAGCGCGCTTACGCCGCGCAATCCTACGCCAAGCTGAACCGAACGACGATCCGCCGACAAATTGGCTCCCAAAGAACCGAAAAGGGCCGATTACATCTCCTGGATGCGGCTGAGCCGCGAGACGCCATGTTCGTCGAACGCCTCGACCGCGACATAATAGCGCTGTCCCACGGTCAGCGCGCGCAGCGGCAACGCGGCCTGCTCGCCCGCCGCCACCCGGTCGGCAAAGACCTGATAGGTCAGCGCCAGCCGATCGGGCCGGATGCCCCAGCGGACATTATAGCCGACCGCACCCGGCACGCGCTTCCACCGGATCATGGCGTTGCGCGTGTCCTGCTCGCGCGTCGCGGCGGTCAACTCCGGCGCGGCGGGATCGATGCCATCGGCGTTGCCGAACACCCGCAGGTCGCTGATCGCCAGATGCGCGCCCCCGATATGGCCGTGGACATAGCGGACATAGCGTGCCCGAACCGGCGCTGGCAGCGCGAAATAGGCGTTGGGCCGATCGCGACGTGGCGCTTCGGTCCGGGCTAGCGGCCGCCAGGTGCGACCGTCCACCGACTGCTCCAGCCGGAACTCGGTATAGATGTCGGGCGCATCGCCGAAGCGGCCTGCCTTATAGTCGGCGAAGTTGACCTGCACCGCGCGCACCGTCTTCACCGCGCCCAGATCCAGGGTCAGCGTCGCGCCCGCGTCCTTGGTCGGCGACAACCAGAAGCTGCGCGGATTCTCGTCCGTCGCGTCCGATGCCGGATGCCCCGCCACCTCGCCGCTCGCCACCGCCCGCTTGCGATAGGATAGCAGCATCCAGCCGGTGAACAGCGAGTCCGGGTCGGTAACGCGCGTGGTCGGCATCCGGTGCGGGAAATCGCCGAAACGGGTCGACACACGCATCTGCCCGTCCGCCTCGAACGCGGCGGGCCATAGGCCGACGCGCCGCTCGAAGGTCCAGTTATAGCCGATCCAGGGCGTACCGGTATTCCACCAATTGCCATGCGCATCCTGAAAGGTGTTGCCATGCCCCGCCCCCTGCACGAAGCCGCCGGGCTTGTAGCCGACCGGGTTGTACGGGGCATAGGTGAACGGCCCCATCGGCGACGTGCCGACATAGGTGCCGGTCGCATAGGCATTATACTCGGTGCCCGGCGCGCCATATTGCAGATAGTATCGCCCGGCGACCTTGGTCATCCACGCCCCCTCCATAAACGGGGTGATCGGCGTGCCGTTCGGCAGCGTACCGCTATGATCCTGGCCGAACCGCTCCCAGCCATGATGCGCGGGATCGAGCAGGATGAAGGAGCGGCGCGGCGTGCCGTACGTCATCTTGCCGTCCGCAAAGCTGATGGGTGCGCCGTAGATCGGAAAGACGTTGGACGAGTTCCAATAGAGATACCAACGCTTGTCATCGTCCTGGAACAGGTCGGGGTCCCAGGGGCCGGGTGGCACCTGGCCGGGCTTGATGCTGTCCTCGAACCCCGAACGTACCGCGCCGGGCAGGGGCGGCATCCGGCGGACGAAATAGTCGAGCTTGCCGCTTGCCGGATCGCTGGTGGAATAGATGGTACCCTGATCGGTCATCGACGGCATGATCAGCAGCCGCTCCCCGTCCGAGCTGACGGCGGGCGCGACAATGCCTTGCGCGGGCCAGCGGCTGGGCGTGACGAAGCGCCAATGGACCAGATCGGTCGAGCGCCAATAACCATCGGCCAGCGTCAGGAAGAGATAATAAGCCCCCTTGAACCGCACGACCACCGGGTCCGCGCCGGTGCGATAGGACACGCCTTCGTTCACCTGCTCGAAATTATAGCGGTAATCGATGTCGACGGGATTGGCATAGGTCTGGGCGGGCACGGTGGCCGCCGCGAGGGCAAGGGACAGGATCATCGTTGCGCCTGGACGAACAGGTTGGTGGTGAGGCGGCCGGCTCGCGGATCGTCGCTGAGCGGCATGTCGGGCGGGATGATGCCCGAATGGAGCAGACTGCCCTGATAGATGACGACGCGGTCGGCCTTCGCCTCGACCAGGCCGATCTGCGCGAAGGCGGCGTTGCTGGCGTTGGTGTATCCCGTCAGCCCCGCGCTATCCTGTCTGGCGGCGGCGATGAAGGCATCACGATTGGCGGGAGTCACCCGCTCGATGCCGGTGGCGCGCTGGCGGTAGAAGGCGGTGCCGCTGCCCGGCGTATCCGACAGATAGTGGAGGACGGCCAGATAGCCGGGGTCGGCCGAATCGAAATGCGGCGCGCGCTGCACCGGGGACAGGGTGGCGGGGGCGGCGGTGACCATCGAGAAGCTACCCTCGATCCAGTCGAAGCCGTCCACCTCGAACGCGCCGCCGATGAACGGCGCGACCGTCTGGAGCAATGTGGCCGCATAGTCGTGCGCGGGACCGTCGGCGGGCGTCAGGACACGCCGGACGCCCGGATAATAGCTGTTCGGCACGTTGGGAAAGGGCGCGAGCGCCGCCGCCAGAGCGACGACGCCCGCCACATCGCCCAGCACATCGTCGACGACCACCACCGGGCTTTGTGATGGCCCGACACGCAGGAGGCGCGGCGTCACGACGCCGCCCTCCCCGCATCCCAACGGAGATATAACCCCACCGGTTTTTTGCTCATTCGGGACCACCCCGGCGCAGGCCGGGGTCCAGTTGCCATGCGATCGGCGTAGATCACCAATGCTTCCCCAACTGGGCCCCGGCCGTCGCCGGGGCGGAGCAGCGGATTTTGCTGTGCCCCTTGAAAGAAGGGCGACGACGAAAGCCGCCCTCGCGCCTCAGAACTTGTAACGCGCCCCGACCTGGAACGAGCGCGGCACGCCGGTCGTGTCGAATTCGCGCTTGGTCGGGTTCAGGCCCGAGCCCGCACCCCAGGCCGAATAGGTCCGGTTGACCGAGTCGAACAAGTTGAACGCGGCAAAGTTGACTTCCAGATCGTGGCCCCAAGGCATTTGGAAGTTCTTGGCGATACGCAGGTCGACCGAGGCATAGCCGACGATCTGATCGGGCCAGAACACGCCGCCGAAATTGCCGTAGCAGCAGGCATTCTCCGGCTTCACGGCCGGGAAGATGACCTGGCCGAAGGACGGACCCGAGCTGAACGTGCCGGTGACCGAAATCTTGGTATCCCAGGGCCCCTTGGCGATGCCGGTGCCGACGAAACGCCACTTTTCGACGCCCGCGACATAATTCCAGCCATAGGCATCCATGCGCGGTCCGTTGTAGAATTCGTCGCCCTGCAATTCCTGGGCGACGTTGCTCTTGGCCTGCTGCACGGTCAGCGTTGCGGTGAAGCCCCATTTCGAGCCGGTCACGAACGGCTTTTCGGCGGTGAAGTAGAGCGCGTTATACTCCGCCTTCCCTGCGTTCGAGCCGATGTTCAGCTTGCCGCTATAACCGGGCAGGATGCCCTGGGCGGGGAAGTTGTCCTCGATCCACTGATCGCCCTGGCTGGTATATTGCCCGCTGGGCAGGCGGTTGCCGCGCACATATTTGAAGATGTTGTGATAGCGGACATGGCTGAACGTCACCGAGGTCTGGACCACGCCCAGCCGCTTGCGGAAGCCGATGTTGAACTGGTCCGAATAGGGCAGCTTGGTATCGTTGTTGAGCAGCCAGACCTCGCCACCAACGCCCGTGGCGGTCGCCGCGGCGCGCAACGCGTCGACATTCTTGTAGTTGTTGTTCCACGCCAGCGTCGCGGCGGGCAGCGCGCCGTTGTTGGTCGCGCGGATGCTGGCGCAGCTCGGCTGGCCGGGGCCGTCGCAGAAGCTGAGCGTGACGGTCTGCTGATAAAGCTGCTTCACCGTCTCGATGCCCGACGCGATGAAGAGCGGCCGGTCATAATAGCGCCCGGCACCCGCAAAGAAGATCGTGTCGCGGTCGCCGTTCAGGTCATAGGAAATGCCGAGACGCGGCTGGAACGCCTTCCAATAAGGCTTCCGGTTGCTGCCGGTGGAGATATAGTCGTTCGGGTTGATCCCCGCCGCCTGCCAAGGCTGATAGTTGCGCAAAGCATTGGCGATGCCGGTCGGCGTGACGAACTTCTCGTTCTTCGCGTTGGTTTCGTAATCCCAGCGAAGACCGGCGTTGATGGTCAGGTGGTCGTCGACCGTCCAGTCGTCCTGCACGAACAGACCGATCTGCGTATCCTTCGCGGTCGCGGGGCGCACCGGCACCACCGAAATCGCCGCCTGTTGCGGGGTCGAGGCGTCGAAGCTCGTGAAGGTCGATGGCTGGAAATAATAGCCGCCATTGCCCAGATTGTCCTCGGCGCGCGACAGGTCGTTCAGCGAGACCTTCACGCCCGCCTTCACGACATGGCGGTCGCCGAAGAAGGTGACGTTGTTCTTGAACGTCCAGGTCTTCTGGTTGTCGAACTGCTCGAACCCATTGGTGCCGAGCTGTGCGACGACCGCGCCGGGCTTGCCGAGATTGATTTCGGGGCCGGAGCTGGTGCGCGGCGTGCCGTTGAACACGCTGTTATAGGCGATGGTCAGCTCGTTCAGCCAATGGTCGCCACGATGGTTCCATTCGAGCTGATAGAGGTCGATCTTCGACTGGAGCAGATGGCCGTGCGACGGGACCGAGGTGCCGCCGAAATCAGCCAGATTGCTTTCGCGGCGGAAGAAGCCGCTGAGATTGACCGTATCGGCCGCCGACACATAGCCGGTCAGCTTGCCGAAATAGAGACGCTGACTGAAATCCTGCGGATAGCTGCCATTATACTGATTGGCGATCGCCTGCGGGACATTCTGGGTCGGATCAGCGGACACCGTCTGGCCGAGCAGCACCGCCGCCGAGGGAGCCTTCTGGTCGGTCGCCTCGAACGCGCCGTAGATGTGCAGCACGTCCTTGATGATCGGGCCGCCCAGATCGGCGCCATATTGCTTGCGATCGAACTTGCCGAGATCGCGTGTGCCGTCCTGGTTGTTCTTCTGACCCGGACGATCGAAATATTTCGTGCCGTAGAACGAGCTCGGCTGCCACTCGCCGAACAGCGTGCCGTGATAGCTGTCGCCGCCGGTCTTGGTCACCGCGGTGATGATCGCCGACCCGGCCTGCTCATACTCGGCCTTGTAGTTCTGGGTATCGACCTTGAATTCCTGCACCGCCAGCTGCGGGAAGGGATTGCCCTGGCTGAAATTCTGGCCCGCGACGCCGCCGTGATTGACCTGGTTCTTCAAGGACAGGCCATCGATGAAGACGTTGACGTTGTCGGCGCTGACGCCGCCTGCCTGGACCTGGCGGTTGCCACGACCCGGCGTCACCGCGACGCCCGGTGCCAGCGCGGCAAAGTTCAGGAAGTTGCGGTCGCTCTGTGGCAGGCTTTCGATCTGCTGCTGCGAGACGTTGGTCGAGACCTCGGCGGTGCGCACTTCCTGGGTGCGGCGGCCGGTCACGACGACATCGCCCGAAGCCGCGCCACCGGCGGCGACCTCGCTCCCTGCGGGTTCACCGATATCGGCGGTGATGATCTGGCCGATCGGCACCACGACCTGTTCGGGTTGCTGGCCCTGAACCTCGACGCGATAAGTGCTGGGGCGGATGCCGGGGATGGTATAGTCACCCGACGCGTTGGTGCGCACGGTGATGACCTGGCCAGTGGTCAGATCGGTGATCTTGACGGAGGTGCCGGCCGAGGCGCCCTCGACATGGCCGCGCAACGTGCCCGTCGCCTGGGCATAGGCCGGTGCACTGACGACCAGTGCAGCGGCCATCGCCAGCGCCGAGATTCCACGGCTCATGCGCGCGCGATCGATAGTGGATGCCATTTCAGTCCCCTCCTTGTCATCCCTTGCCGCCCCTTCCTGCCCCCGGCCGACCTGGCGCGCACGCGCCGACCGACCAGTTGGGAGAGGCTTATGAAACCGGTTACTTGCGCGCGTAACCGGTTACAACCGTCGTTGTGAATTCCATTTCACTATCGTGACGGCTGTTGCGCAAACGTCACAGGTGACGCATCGGTCAGCCTTGGAGCGGCGGGGCCTGGCAATGGCGGGCGATGAACGTCTCATGGGTGGGCAGGCTGCTCGCCACCTCGGCGATCACCTCTTCGACGTCGCTCAGAAAGGCGGTGGTCTGTGCGTCGGGGATCATGTCGACCATCGGGTCGTATTGCGCGTCGAGCCCCTGCCCCAGCAGCACCTGCACCCAGCTTTCCTCGCGGAACAGCTCGGCCTTGCCGTGCATGAAGAAGCGTGCCGAGGAGCGGAACAGCTCGATGCGTTCAGCCAGGCTGTCGGGCACGTCCATATGGCGCATATACTGCCAGAAGGGCGTGTCCTCGCGCAGCGTCACCTTGTAATGCGCGATGATGAAGTCGCGCACGTCGCGATACTCGAAATCGGTCTGGCGATTATATTCGGCCATGTCCGCCGCGTGGAACCCGCGCCCCGGAAACAGCGCCAGCAGCCGCAGCAGCCCGGTCTGGATCAGATGGATGCTGGTCGATTCCAGCGGCTCCAGCAATCCCCCCGCCAGCCCCAGCGCGACGACGTTCTTTTCCCAGGCGCGGGTCCGCTTGCCTGGCCGGAACCGCACGGGGCGCGGGTCCCCCAGCGCCGGCGTATCGAGATTCGCCAGAAGCGTCGCCGTCGCCTCGTCGTCCGACACGAACCGGCTGCTATAGACATGGCCGTTGCCGGTCCGATGCTGCAACGGAATGCGCCATTGCCAGCCAGCTCCATGCGCGGTCGAGCGGGTATAGGGCGTCAGCGGCCCACTGCCCCGCGCGCTCGGCACCGCCAGTGCCCGGTCGCAGAGCAGCCACTGGCTCCAATCCTCATAGCCGACGCCCATCGCCTCGCCGATCAGCAGGCCGCGCATGCCCGAGCAGTCGATGAACAGGTCGCCGTCGACGGTGCGCCCATCGGCCAGCACGACATGATCGAGATGGCCATCACTTGCCCGCCGATTGGCGGCGACGATCCGCCCCTCAATCCGCTCGACCCCCGCCTTCTCCGCCCGCATCCGCAGATAGCGCGCATAGAGCGAGGCGTCGAAATGATAGGCATAGTCGATATCGGCGATGGGCGAGTTCGGATGCGCCGGATCGGGCATGGTGAAGCGGTTCATCCGCGCCGCCAGCGTGTTCAGCGCATAATGGTCGAAATGCTTCGCGCGACCCCGCGCCGCTTCCTTCAGCCAGAATTGATGGCAGTGCAGCCAGTAGAGGTCCTGCCCGATCTTGCCGAAACCGTGAATATAGCTGTGTCCCGGCGCGCGCCAGTTGCGGAACTCGATGCCCAGCTTGAAGGTCGCCTGGGTCGCGCGGACCATCTCGAACTCGTCGATCCCGGCCAGCCCGTTGAAGGTGCGGATGGCGGGAATGGTCGCCTCGCCCACCCCGATCGTGCCGATCTCCTCCGACTCGATCAGCCGGATCGTGTAGGCGCCGAGCAGCAGCCGCGACAGCAAGGCCGCCGCCATCCACCCGGCGGTGCCGCCGCCGACGATGGTGACGGTCTTGATCGGCGAATTGGGATGCGCCGCCCCCGTCATGCCGCCCCCGCCGGGCTGGTCGCGCGGATCACCAATTCGGTCGCGATGGTCTGTGTCTCCAGCGCCAGCGTCCCGCCCTCCAGCGCATCGACCAACCGGGCGACGGCGCGCTCGCCCATCTCGGCCAGCGGCGCGCGGATCGTGGTCAGGCCCAGATAACGGGCCAGCGGGATGTCGTCGAAGCCGGTGACCGCGACCGCACCCGGCACATCGACCCGCCGCTCGCGCAGCACGCTGAGGACGCCCAGCGCCATCATGTCGTTGGCCGCCACGATGCCGTCATAGACCATGCCCCGTTTGGCCATCTCGGCCATCGCCGTCACGCCCGAATCCTCGTGGAAATCGCCCTCGATCACGATCGGCTCCACCTCGGGCACCAGTCGCGCCATGGCGGACAGATAGCCCTGCCGCCGCTCGTCCGCATCGATATTGCCGAACGGGCCCGAGACATGGACCAGCCGTCGCCGCCCCTGCGCCACCAGATGTTCGACGCTCGCCGCGATTCCCGCCGCATTGTCGATGTGGAACGACGCGCGGCCCGGGCCGTGCTGGGAGTTGATCAAGACGGCGGGCACGCCCAGCGGCAGCGCCTCGTCCAGTCCGCCCGCGACCAGTTGCGGCGCCATGACGATCAGCCCGTCCACGCGGCCGCGCATCGATCGCACCGCCTGCGCCGCGCGTTCGGCATCGGCATGCATGTTGGACAGCAGCAGGTGATAGCCGCGCGCCGTCACCTCGCGGTCCATGCCGCGCACGATCTCGGAAAAGAACTCGCCGTGCAGGTCGGGTAGGACGACACCGATCGCATGGCTGCGCGACAGCGACAGGCTGCGCGCGCCCGCATGGGGGACATAGCCCAGCGAGCGCGCGGCGGCCATCACCCGCTCGCGCGTGTCCGGATGCACGCTGCTATGTCCGTTCATCGCCCGCGACACCGAGGCGACCGATACCGCCGCCTCGCGCGCCACGTCACGGATCGTGGCCGATGACTGCCTCACATTCCTCCCCTTCCCCGCAAAATGCGCGAGGAAACCCGCTATAGCATGTGTCGCATCTTGTGCGATGCCGATCGCCTGTGTAACCGGTTACACAATAGCGTCAACATCCATGCTGTAATGCGAAACGTCCGAACGTTCGCCGTGGTTTAGGGGAGTAGAAGGCCGATGTCCGACAACACCATTTCGCGCCGCGCCGCGCTGCTGGGCATGGGCACCGTCGCCGCCTGGGCGGCCAGCCCCGCCCGCGCGCTGCTGGCGCAGGCCGATGGCGCCACCCTGTCGCCTGCGGTCGAGGCGATCCTGGCCAAGATGACGCTGGAGGAAAAGGCCGGGCAGTTGCAACTGAACGCGGCCGCCTGGGGCGGCGGCGTCGCCACCGCGCTCAACCCGCCGTCCAATGGCCCCAGCTTCGAGGGACAGCTGGCCGATGCCATCGCGGGCAAGCTGACCGGCGTGTTCAACGGCAACGGCGCGGAGATGGCGCGACGGATGCAGGGCGCGGTGATGCGCGATTCGCGCCTGAAGATCCCGCTGATCTTCGCCGCCGACGTCATCCATGGCCATCGCACCATCTTCCCGGTGCCGGTCGCCGAGGCCGCCAGCTTCGACCCCGATCTGGCGATGCGCACCGCGCGCATGGCGGCTTATGAGGCGGCGGGTGCGGGCATCGACTGGACCTTCTTCCCGATGGTCGACATCGCGCGCGACCAGCGCTGGGGCCGGACCATGGAGGGCGCAGGGGAAGACCCGATGCTGGGCCAGCTCTTCGCCATCGCCCGGGTGAAGGGCTTCCAAGGCAAGAACCTGGCCGCCGACGATGCGGTGATGGCCTGCATCAAGCATTTCGCGGCGTACGGCGCGGCGGAGAGCGGCCTCGACTACAACATCGTCGACATGTCCGAGCGGACGCTGCGCGAAGTCTATCTGCCGCCCTATAAGGCCGGGTTCGACGCGGGCGCGATGAGCGGCATGGCTTCGTTCAACGAGATCAATGGCATCCCCTCGACCGGCAATCCCTGGCTGATGAAGCAGGTCCTGCGCGACGAGTGGAAATTCCCCGGCATCATCGTCTCCGACTATACCGGCGACGAGGAGATGATCGCGGCGGGCTTCGCCAAGGACGGCAAGGATGCGGCGCGCATCGCCTTCCTGGCGGGTGTCGACATGAGCATGCAGTCGAACCTGTATGCGCTCCACCTGCCCAGCCTGGTGCGTGAGGGCGCGGTGCCGCAAGAGGTGCTCGACCGCTCGGTCCGCCGCGTGCTGGCGGTCAAGCAGATGCTCGGCCTGTTCGACGACCCCTTCCGCCGCATCGACCGCAAGCGCGAAACGGCGCGTTCGCGGACCAAGGCCGCCATCGCCCTGTCGCGCGAGGCGGCGCAGAAATCGATGGTGCTGCTGAAGAATGACGGCGACCTGTTGCCACTCGACCCCGCCCGCAAAATCGCGCTGATCGGCCCCTTCGCCAACGGCCAGCATGACCTGAACGGGCCGTGGGTGGTGTATGGCGACAACAATCAGGCGATCGATCTGGTGACCGGCCTGCGCGCGGCGGGCGCGAAGAACGTGACGGTCACGCAGGGCTCGGGCGTCGAGGACGCGCTGCCCGGCGGGATCGAGGCGGCGGTCGCGGCGGCGCAAGCGGCCGATGTGGTGGTGCTGGCGATCGGCGAGAGCGAGAGCATGTCGGGCGAGGCGCAGTCGCGCACTTCGATCACCGTGCCCGCCCCCCAGATGGCGCTGGCCGAGGCGGTGGCGAAGACGGGCAAGCCGATCGTCGTGCTGCTGAAGAACGGTCGCGGCCTGGCGCTGGAGGGCGCGGTCAAGGACGCGCCCGCGATCCTGGTCACCTGGTTCCTGGGATCGGAAACCGGTCATGCCATTGCCGACGTGCTGTTCGGCAAGGTCGGCCCCTCGGGCCGTCTGCCGCTGAGCTTCCCCTATGAAAGCGGGCAGGAACCCTATTATTACGCGCACAAGGAGACCGGCCGCCCCGCCCCTGCCGGTGCGCGCGTGCCCTACAAGACCCAGTGGCGGACCGCGCCCAATGCCGCGCTCTATTCGTTCGGCCATGGGCTGACCTATGGCAAGGTCAGCTATGACGCCGCTGACGTGCCCACCAGCCTGGCCTGGGACGGGCGGATCACCGTATCGGCAACCGTGACCAACACCGGCACGCGGGCCTGCGAGGAACTGGTCCAGCTCTACATCCGCGACCGAGTGGCCAGCATCACCCGGCCGGTGCGCGAGATAAAGGCGTTCCGCAAGGTCGCGCTAGCACCGGGCAAGAGCGAGCGGGTCAGCTTCACCCTGACCCGTGCCCAGCTCGAGTTCCTGGGCACCGACCTGCGCCCGACGGTCGAGCCCGGCACCTTCGACGTGTGGATCGCGCCCTCGGCGCAGGCCGACGGCGCGCACGGGACGTTCGAGCTGGTGAAGTAAATCCGCCGTCGGAAGGGGGCGCCGCAGAACGCATCCCCCCCTTCCAGCGAAGGGCCGAATGCCGTTTAGGAAACCCAGCTAACCCTCTCCCCTATCAAGGGGAGAGAGGGGCATCAATGTCGTTCGCCTTTCGGGATTTAGCCATGGTCACCGCCACCTGGCATCCCTAGACGGACCATCATGACGGATCAGACTGAGCGCGCCCCCATGCGCGCGGGCGAATATGTCGCCTTCATCGCGGCCCTGATGGCGGTCAACGCCCTGGGCGTCGACCTGATGCTGCCAGCGCTTGCCGATATGGGTCGCCAGCTGGGGATCGCCACCGCCAACCACCGGCAATGGATCATCACCGTCTATATGCTGGGCTTCGGCGCGGGTCAGCTGGTCTATGGCCCGCTCGCCGATCGTTATGGGCGACGGCCGATCCTGCTGGTGACGCTGACCGGGTTCGTGGGCGCCAGCATCTTTGCGGCGGGGTCGCAGACCTTTCCGGCGCTGCTCGGCGCGCGGGTGTTGCAGGGGCTGATGTCGGCCTCCACCCGCGTGCTGGCGGTGGCGATCGTGCGCGACCGGTTTTCCGGCCGCCAGATGGCGCGCACCCTGTCGATCGCACAGATGATCTTCTTCCTGGTGCCGATCATGGCACCCAGCCTGGGCCAGTTGCTGCTGGGGTTCGGGCCGTGGCGGTTCATCTTCTACGCGCTGGCCGGTTTCGCTGCCTTCGTGCTGGCCTGGTCGGCGCTGCGGCTGACGGAATCGCTGCCCGTCGCGCGACGCTCGCCTTTGTCGCTGGCGTCGCTCAAGAACGCCTATCGCCTGACCCTGACCAACCGTTTCTCGGCGGGCTATGCGGTGTGTGCGTCGATGACCTTTGGCGGGGTCATCGCCTTCGTCTCCTCGGCCCAGCAAATTTTCGTCGACGAGTTCGGCGCAGGCGACCGCTTCACCATCCTGTTCGCGCTGTGCGCCTTTTCCATGGGCTGCGCCTCCTTCGCCAACAGTCGGTTGGTCGAGCGGCTGGGCACGCGGCTGATCTCGCAGTCGGCGGTGCTGGGGCTGATCGCGCTGTCGGTGCTGCATCTGGGCGTCATCGCGGCGGGACACGAGACGCTGATCACCTATATGGTCTTCCAGGCGCTCAGCATGACGTGCATCGGCCTGTGCGGATCGAATTTCGGGGCGATGGCGATGGAGCCGGTCGGCCATATCGCGGGCACCGCCTCGTCGATCCAAGGCTTCATTACCAGCGTCGGCGCGGTCATCGTCGGCTCGGCGATCGGCCAGGCCTATAACGGCACCACCTATCCGCTGGCGATCGGCTATCTGGCCATCGGGCTGGGTGTGCTCGCGCTCGTCTATCTCATCGAGGACCGCCAATTGTTCCGCGCCCGCCATGGTTAAGATGACAGGCCGTTCACTTGACACCGACCGGCGACGGGTTCTCCATCCGCGCCAACATCACCGGATCGCAGGACACTCATGAAGCGCTTCGCCTTTGCCACCGCCCTTCTCGTCACCACCGCCGCCATCGCGCAAACGGGCCATCTGCCGGGCGTGGACAAGGCCTATATGGACCCCAGCGTGAAGCCGGGCGACAATTTCGACACCTATGCCAATGGCGGCTGGCGCAAGACCGCCGAAATCCCCGCCGACCGCTCGTCGATCGGCGTAGGGCTGGACGTGTCGCTGCGCGCCGAGGCCCGCACGGCCGCGATCATCAAGGGCGCCGCCGCGACCAGGGGCGCACCGGGCAGCGACCAGCAGCGGATCGCCGATTATTATGCCGCCTATACCGACACGAACGGTATCGAGGCGCGCGGGCTGACACCGATCCAGGCGAGCCTTTCCGCCATCGCCGCGATCAAGGACAAGAGCGACCTGTCGCGCGCGATCGGCGCGGCGATGCGGTCGGATACCGACCCGTTCAACAACAACAACTACGCCAGCACCAACGACCTGTTCGGCCTGTTCGTCAGCCAGGACCTGAACCAGCCGACGCGCAACGTCCCCTATCTGATGCAGGGCGGCCTGGGCCTGCCCGACCGCGACTATTACCTGTCCGACAAGCCCGAAATGGCGGAGATCCGCAACGCTTATCAGGCCTATCTGACCCAGCTGATGCAGCTGGCGGGGCTTTCCGATCCGCAAGCGCGCGCCGCCCGCGTCTTCGCGCTCGAGACGAAGATCGCCGCCGCCCAGACCGACATCATCGCCAGCCAGGACGCGCATAAGGGCGACAATCCCTGGACCCGCGCCGATTTCGACAAACGCGCGCCGGGGCTGGACTGGACGGCCTTCTGGACGGCGGCGGGCCTTCCCGCCGGGCAGCGCGACTTCATCGCGTGGCAGCCGGAGGCGATCACCAAGCTGTCGGCGCTGGTCGCCAGCGAGCCGCTGCAAAGCTGGCAGGACTGGCTGGCCTTCCACACGATCAACCAGGTCACAAGCGTGCTGCCCAAGGCGATCGACGACGCCTCGTTCGGCTTTTACGGCCGCACCCTGACCGGCACGCCTGCGCAGCAACCGCGCGAGAAGCGCGGGATCGCGGCGGTCAACGGCGCGCTGGGCGAGGCGGTGGGCAAGATCTATGCCCAGCGTTATTTCCCCGCCTCGTCCAAGACCGAAATCCAGGCGATGGTGAAGAACATCGTCGGTGCCTTCGACCGGCGCATCGCCGCGCTCGACTGGATGGCGCCCGCGACCAAGAAGGAGGCGCGGCGCAAGCTGGCCGTGCTGAAGGTCGGGGTCGGCTATCCCGACCATTGGTGGAATTACCCGAAGTTCGAGGTGCGCGCCGACGATCCCGTCGGCAATGCCCAGCGCGCCCGGCTCGCCCTGTACCGCTATCACCTGTCGAAGCTGGGCAAGCCGGTCGACCGCAGCGAATGGTGGATGACGCCGCAGACGGTGAACGCGGTCAACCTGCCGCTGCAGAACGCGCTGAACTTCCCGGCCGCCATCCTCGAGAGCCCCTATTTCGACCCGAAGTTCGACGCGGCCGCCAATTACGGCGCGATCGGATCGGTGATCGGGCATGAGATCAGCCACAGCTTCGACAATCTGGGCGCCGATTTCGACTCGACGGGCCGCCTGCACAATTGGTGGACGCCCGCCGACCTGAAGCGGTTCGAGGCCGCGGGTCAGGCGCTGGTCGCGCAGTACAGCGCCTATGAGGCGCTGCCCGGTCTTCACTTGAACGGCGAACAGGAACTGGGCGAGAATATCGCCGACGTCGCCGGACTGACCGCCGCCTATGAAGCGTACAAGGCCTCGCTGGGCGGCAAGCCCGCGCCGGTCATCGACGGGCTGACCGGCGACCAGCGCTTCTTCCTGGCCTTTGCGCAAGGCTGGCGGACCAAGATGCGCGACCGGGCGCTGCGCGCGCGGATCGCCACCGATGTCCACGCGCCAGCACCTTGGCGCGTGCTGACCGTGCGCAACCTCGACGCCTGGTACGCGCCGTTCCACGTCCAGCCGGGCCAAGCGCTGTACCTGCCGCCCGAAAAGCGCGTCCACGTCTGGTAAGAAGGGCCCCCGGCCCGCCATCAGGGCGGGCCGGGACGAGCCGCATCAAAAGGCGAGTGTCAGCCCCATCTTGCCCGCCACGCCGGTATGGTCCTGCTGGCGCTCTTCGCCGACATCGACATTGACGGCGAAATAGCGGCTGCCCCCCTTCAGCCGGACATTGCCCAGCCAGCCCGCCTTGCGCGCCTCGGGCGTCAGCGCGAAGTCGCTGCCGCCGGCGAAGCTCGCCACCGTCGCGTCCATATGGCTGTTGAGCAGCGCGCGGTCGCCGCCCTCGACCTCGACGCGCAGGAAGCCGCCGTCCTCGGGATCGGGCTTGCGGAAGTTGTAGCCCAGCGCCAGCGTCGTGTTGACGCCCGTCTCATAGGCGCTGCGCCCCGCCAGGATCAGGTCGAAGCCCGCGCCGCCGCCGGTCTCGGCATAGCCATTCTGGTTCAGCCGGACATAGTCGATCGTCGCCTGGGGGCGCAGGTACAGGCGGCCGATATCGAGCTGATAGGACAGGCCGCCCGCCGCGTCATAGGTCCGCCCACGCGAACGGCCATTGGCGGTGCGGCTGAAGGCGTTGCCCCCGCTGGTCCCGTTGAAGGTCCGGTTACCGTCGAAGCTGATCGCGCCGATCATGCCGGTCGCAAAGGCGTGCAGCCCGCCCCACTGGCCGCGCCAGTACAAACCGCCTTTATATTCCTGGCTGGTCATTGTGTCGGCATTTTCGACCGCGTCGTTGATGCCGATCAGATAGGCCACCGACACGCCCACCCGGCCAAAGTCGCCCAGGCCATGTTCCACGCCGCCGGTCAGGCCCCAGCCGCTGACGTCATACCCCGCGCTGCCGCCCGTACCCTTGCGGTCGGCCCAGGCGACCTGCTGCAACCAGCCCGCATAACCATTGTGGCGCAGCGGCGGCATTTCGGGATCGGCCAGGATGCGGTTGAGCGCGCGCGACGACAGGCTGACCGAATCGAAATGGCCACCGCCATCGTCGGGCAGCATCTGGCGAAGCCCCGCCGCGACCTGCGTGCCATTGCCCCAGGACAGGAAGGTATCGCCCACCGCCGCGTCGCCCAGCGCGGCGGCATAGGCAGGGTCATAAAGGCTCGCCAACGCTCCGGTCAGGCCGAGTTGCGCGGCGCTCTTGCGCGCGACGGTGACGATGACGGCATGGCCGGTGGCATCCGCGCCGAGCGTGCCGGTGAACAAATAAGGCAGGCTGAGATCGGCCAGCCCCAGATTGGCCGCACCGTTCAGCGTGCCCGCCTGCAGCACGGTATAGCTGCCGACCGCATTGTTCAGCGCGGTCGCCAGCACCGCGACCTGCGCCCCCGTGCCGATCGTCGCGGTGCCGGTGACGTCGAGCAGGCTGGCGGTGCCGCTCGTTCCGTTCACCGTCACGCCCAGCGTACCGCCGTTCAGCGTCAACGCGCCGATCGTCGTCGTTCCCGTGGCGCTCAGGTTCAACGTGCCGCCATTGATCGTGACGGCGGTGTTGCCCGCATGGGCGAGCCCGCCGGTAAAGGAGGAGGTGCCCGACAGGCCCAGCGTCGAGGCGCCGCCGCCAAAATCGGCCATGCCGCTATAGGTCCCCGCCCCGGCCAGCGTCATCGCATTGCTGCCCGCGCCGAAGGTGACATTGCCCACCACCTTGCCCGCATTGATCGTCAGGCTGTCGGGGCCGCTGCCGAACAGGATCGCGCCGGTGATCGAAGGGGCGATGCTGCCGGTCGTCGGGAAATTCTGGATAACGCTGGTCCCGGTCGCATTGGCCGACAAGTCCATCGCGATCGGGGTGCCTTGGCCATTGGCAAGGATGGTGCCGGTGTTCGTGATCGACGCCAGCGTGCCCGACAGGTCGCGCACCGCATAGCTGGTCGCGCCAGTGGCGGACAGCGCGGTGATCGAGCCGCTGTTGGTCATGGACCCGACCGAGGCGCCGGTGTCGATCAGCACCGCCGTCGATGCCTGGCCCGCGCCGCCCGCCCCGCTGGCATTTACAATACCGCTATTGTCGAGCGCGGGCGCGGTCGTGCCGCTGCCGATCCAGATACCCGTCGCGCTGGCGGCATTGGACAACGCGCTAACGCTGCCGCGCACGACCATGCCGCCGGTCAGGGCGGTGGCGCCGCCCAGGCCGCCGATACGCACCGCATTGGTCGCATTGCCCGCATAGACGCCCGAGCCGGTCGCGGTGCCATTGATCGCGACGCTATAACCGCCGGTGTCACCCGCAATCGCGCCGATCGTCGTCGCGCTGCCGGCCGACCCGATCTGAAGCGCGGGCGCACTGCCATAATTGGTCAGCGTGCCCGCCGTCGTCGTGGTCGTTCCGTTGGTCGTCGTGCTGGTCGCCGCCGCGATGGTGACGCCGCCGCCGACATTGCCCGCAACCCACAGTGTCGGGCCGCCCAGCGCCAGATTCTGCGCGGTCAGGCTGGCCACGCTGGTCGGCAGTGTCACCGAGCTATAGCCGCTGGTCGCCATCGTCGCGGTCACGTTCACCGCGCCGGACACCGCCCCGTTCAACACCGTCGCACTGCTGCCCGTGCCATAGGTGGAGATCGAACCGCCCAGCGTCACGTCACCGTTCACCGCGCCGGTGACAATGCCATAGCTGGCATCGCCGTATACCGTGGTCGTGCCGCTATGGACCAAGCTGCCGTTCAATGGTCCGCCGAGCGCGATGCCCGCGCTGGTGTTGCCGTTGACCGTGATCGTGCCGCTATTCGTGATCGTGCCGTTGAACGCGCCCAGCGTCTGGATGCCGAACCGGGCCGCCCCTTGCGCATACGGCCCATCGAGCACGCTGTCGCCATTGGTGTCGGTGCGCGTATAGCTTTCGGTCAGCGCGATCGAGCCGCTGTTGGTGATCCCGCTGGCGACGCCGGGATTGGCCAGGATGCCGATACTGTTGCTGATGTCTTTCGACGTGATTGAACCGGCATTGGACACGGTGGCGTTGCTATCGATGGTGACGGCCGCTCCCGCCCCGCCCGGCGTGACCGACCCGCCGCTGGCGATCGTCACATTCCCCGCGGTCGAGGTCGCGAGCGGCGTGGTGGTCGCGCCGCCCACGGTCGTATCGGCCAGCGCCGGGGTGGCGATCAGACCAAAGGCCACGGTCGAGAGATAACGGATCGTCCTTTGCGCCACGCGGAACCCCAACATTATGGCGGATGATCCGCCTGGAAAGGATACAGGTCCGCCACACAGCCAGACCAATTCCCGCCCCTAATTATCGCAGCGATCGAGCGTCAAATTAAAAGGATTATATATTCAACATCTACAGATTACATCTTCATCATGTCAGTTTTCGTAAAATTTCTTTCCTATATTACCATGCTATATTTGTATCAAAATGTCTCGAACTGTCGCAAAACTTCCGACGCAGGATTTGGTCGAGCCGATATTTCCCCGGCCGGGGTCTGGCGTGGGCGGCGCGGGCGTGCCACACCCCCTTTGCACGTCATAACAAGGGGTTGGGAATGCGCGTCGGAACTCGTTTGGCCTCGGTCTTTCTGGCAACCAGCGCGGCCGTCACCGCCCCCGGCCTGGCACAGGCGCAAACACCAGGCACCCCCTATCACCGCGCGCCCGACGCCATCGCGAAGGCACTGGAAACGCCGCCGACCCCGGCGGTCGCACTCAGCCCCGATCATCGCACTCTGGCGATCCTGGGCCGCGAGAACCTGCCCTCCATCGCCAATCTGTCGAAGCCGATCCTACGGCTGGGCGGATACCGCATCGACCCCGCCACCAACGGCCAGGCCGAGGTGCGCGTCGCGTGGCTGAATGCGCTCAGTTTCCAGGATGTGGCGAGCGGCCGGACGGTCGCGGTCAAGCTGCCCCAAGGCACCCGCTTCGCCGCGCCGGACTGGTCGCCCGACGGCGCCCACCTGGCCTTTTACGTGCAGGAGCCGAACGGCCTCTCGCTCTGGGTCGCCGATCGCGACGGATTGGCCCGGGCGATCGCCAAGGGGCTGAACGGCACGTTCGGCACGCCCTTCGCCTGGACGCCCGACAGCCGCGCACTGATCGCCTATATGGTCGCGCCCAACCGTAGCGCTCCGCCCGCCGCCGACCCGACCCCGGCAGGCCCGATCGTACAGGAAAGCCATGGCCGCACATCGGCGGCGCGAACCTATGAGGACCTGCTCGGCGATGCGCATGACGAGGCGCTGTTCGACTATTATTTCACAGGCCAACTCGTCCGGGTCGACCTGTCCGGTGCCGCTCAAGCCATCGGCGCGCCGGGGCTGATCGCGGACTTCAGCATTTCGCCCGATGGCCGCTACCTGCTGACCGAGCGGCTGAAGCGCCCCTATTCCTATCTTCTTCCTGCACGCTTCTTCCCAACGGAAATCGCGGTCGCCACGATCGAGGGGCAACCGGTGAAGACGCTGGTCGACCGGCCGCTCGCAGACGATCTGCCGGTCGATTTCGATGCGACCGTCAAGGGCCCGCGGGACGCGGTATGGCGCTCGGACGCGCCCGCCACGCTGGTCTGGGCCGAGGCACTCGATGGCGGCAACCCCAAGGCCAAGATCGCCTTTCACGACAAGGTGATGATGCAGGCCGCCCCCTTCACTGCCGAGCCGGTCGAGCTGGCAAAGACCCCTGCCCGCTATGCCACGACGATGTGGGGCGATGACGACTTTGCGATGGTCGTCGACCGCGAATGGCGCACGCGCACCGAACATCGGCTGGCGGTGTCCCCTGCCCGTCCCGGAGAGCCCCGCATGCTGCTGACCCGCAATTACCAGGACCAATATGGCGACCCCGGCCGCCCGGTCCTGGAGGAAAATGCGGCGGGCAAGCCGGTGATGCGCTTCACGCCCAAGCACGACGCCGTCTATGTCACCGGCGAAGGCGCGACCAAGGCGGGGGCCTTCCCCTTCCTGGCGACGATGCCCCTCAGCGGCAGTGAGCAGACCCGGCTGTGGACGGCCAAGGCTCCTTATTACGAAAGCGTCGTCGCGATGCTCGACGATCAGGGACAGCGCATCCTGACCCGGCGTGAAAGTGCGACGCTGGTCCCCAATTACATGATCCGCTCCGTAAAGGGCGGCGGCGTGAAGCCGGTCACCCGCTTCACCGATCCCGCACCGGTCTTTGCGGGCGTGACCCAGCGGACGATCACCTACACCCGCGCCGACGGGCTGCCGTTGTCGGGCTCGCTTTACCTGCCCGCCGGTTATGATGCGAAGCGCGACGGGCCCCTGCCGACCCTGCTCTGGGCCTATCCGGCCGAATATACCGATGCGAAGGTCGCCGGTCAGACGGTCGATCAGGGCAATCGCTTCGTGCGGCCGCGCGGGATCAGCCATCTGTTCCTGCTGACCCAGGGCTATGCCATCCTCGACAACCCCGCCATGCCGATCATCGGCGAGGGCGGCGCGGAGGCCAACGACACCTATGTCCAGCAGCTTCAGGCCGATGCCCAGGCAGCGGTCGACGCGGTCGTCAAGCTGGGCGTCGCCGACCGGACCCGCATGGCGGTGGGCGGCCACAGCTACGGCGCGTTCATGACCGCCAATCTGCTCGCCCACACCAAGTTGTTCCGCGCTGGCATCGCGCGGTCGGGCGCATACAACCGCACCCTCACCCCCTTCGGCTTCCAGGCCGAACAGCGCACCTATTGGCAGGCGACCGACACCTATACGAAAATGAGCCCCTTCACCTATGCCGACCGGATCAAGGCGCCGATCCTGCTGATCCATGGCGGCGCCGACGACAATAGCGGCACCTTCCCCATCCAGTCGGAGCGGATGTACGCCGCGCTGAAGGGTAATGGCGCGACGGTGCGCTATGTCGTCCTCCCCAACGAGCCGCATGGCTATCGCGCGCTGGAGTCGACCGAAGAGACGCTGTGGCAGATGACCGACTGGCTCGACCGCTACGTCAAGCCACCGGTCCCCGCTGCGCCGCCCGCCGCGCGGTAATTGCCGCAACGGCGCGCGACGCGTGATGGAAGAGAAGTCCTGAAATGCTGGTCGTGGCGCTGGTTTGCAGTCCGCCCCGATACGCAATGCCGCCTTTTTCGATGCTGGATATGAGACGATCGCCGCACATGGTCGGGCTCGCCGGGCTGCGGCGAACGCGAAATTGTGCGTGGATCGAGCTGGCATGCTAGAGGCCGCCGCATGGCAAAATCCCAAAGCAACACCGGTACGGTCAACGTCGATGGCGACCAATATGATTGGCGCCTCCAGCGTGAGCCGCATCTTTCCGATGACGAAGGCTGGAAGGGGATGACCATTTCCCTGGTTCAGCAAAACACCAAGCGCGAGGCGTGGGTCGAGTTTCCGGCACCCAAGCGGCTGTTGAGGGGTTTGCCGCCCGGTCGTCTGCAGCTTGATGATGCAACGATTTCGCGTTGCGTGCGGGCCGCTCTGGCAGCGGGTTGGGAACCCATGTCGCGCGGCAAGCCGGTGGTATTCACGGTCGACGCCGAAGGCAACTGACCCCAGGTCCACCACCCTGCGGCGTTCGGGATCACACCGTCCAATCGGGGGTCAGACACCTGACGCGCCAGCACGTGGCAAAGCAGGCACGGGACGATGGCGAAAGACCGTGAAGGATATCGCGTCGCGGTCGAGAAAATCGAACCCAATGCCCATCCGTCAACAGGACGGATAGAGAAATGGCGCACCCAGGATGGAAGCAATGGATACGCGGACCGTGGCTGAAGCTGCTACCTCCCTGACAGAATTGCGAAATCCTTCATGTCGCCTTCCGTGATGAGCGGGACGCATCAAGACATGACGGATTATCGCTTGGCCGCACCCGTAACGACATGGCACGCTTTGCTCTTGTCGTCCTGGAGAGCCGCCATGTCTCGTCTGCTTCCCGTTCTTGCTCGGCCCCTGCTGGCGGTCGCGCTGTTCGCCGCCGTCCCCACCGCCGTGATGGCGGGCGAGCCGGGGGACCGGATCGACGGATCGCCGGTCATCGAAAAGCTGGACGTCGCCACCATGCCTGGCGGCAAGACGCGCTTGTGGCTTCGGGTCGACGATAATGAGATCGGTCAGGGCTATTATGTGCCGATCATCGTGGTGAAGGGGGCGCAGCCCGGTCCCCGATTCCTGCTGACCGCCGGCATCCATGGCGACGAACTGAACGGCATTGGCGTGATCCACCAGTTGGTCGAAGGGCTCGACCCAGCGACTATGAAGGGGACGCTGATCGCCATGCCCGGCCTCAATGCGCCGGGCCTGCGCAATTCGACGCGCGCTTTTACCGGCGGCCACAATGGTTCGGGCGAGAATCTCAACCGCCTGATTCCGCGCGATCCGCATGTGCAGGGCGATGAAGGCAATGCGGCGCAGCGTTATGCCCGGCGGCTATGGTCGCGTGTCTTTACCGGCAATACCGATTTCGCGATCGACCTGCATACCCAGTCGCGCGGGGGTGCCTATCCGGCCTATGTCTTTGTCGCGACCCCGGTCGCCAAGCGGATCGCGATGATGCTGCGACCGGACAGTGTCTATGTGAATGCGGGCATCGACGGCGCGGTGGAGGACATGCTGAATGCCAATGCCATCCCGGCCGTCACCTATGAGCTGGGCGGTGCGGAGGTGTTCGACAATGCGATGATCGCGCGGGGCCTGCGCGGCGTACGCAATGTGATGATCGACCGGGGGATGCTGCCGGGCAAGCCCGATATCCGCGATCCGGAACCCTTTCTCGGCAATGTCGTGACCAATGTCGACAGCCCGCGCGGGGGATGGGCGCAGCTGCGCGTGAAGTTGAACCAATATGTGAAGAAGGGCGATGTGTTGGCGATCGTCACCGACCCGTTCGGGCGGACCATCGCCACCCTGACCGCGCCGCTCGACGCGCGGGTTGCGGGCTTGGGCACCGATCCACGGACCCAGCCGGGCGACATGGTCGTCCGACTGCTGTCCTGGGACGACAGCCTGCCGTGCAAGCGCGACGGATGCCCGTCGACCGTCACCCCGATCAAGGCACGCTGAGGCCGCTGTCTTCATTCCCATCGCTCATCAACAGATGACGCCAATGCGTTTGTTCACGGTCCTTCCAGGGGCCAAATAGGGCGGCAGCCTGACCCGCCAGAGCATTCCCGAATCCGTAATAGGAGCCGTCATGACCGATCCGCTGATGAACCTGTACAACCGCGCACCGATCGCGGTGGATCGTGGCGAGGGCGTGTGGCTGATCGATACCGAGGGGCGGCGCTATCTCGACTGCGTGGCGGGCATCGCGACCGACGCGCTGGGTCATGCCCATCCTGCTTTGGTCGCCGCGCTGACCGAACAGGCGGGCAAGCTGTGGCATGTCTCCAACATCTTCCGCATTCCGGGGCAGGAAGCGCTGGCGCAGCGGCTGGTCGATGCGTCCTTCGCCGATTGCGTGTTCTTCGCCAATACTGGCACCGAAGCGGTCGAATGCGCGATCAAGACCGCGCGCCGCTATCATCACGTCAACGGCCAGCCGGAGCGGATCGACATCGTCGGCTTTGCCGGGTCGTTCCACGGCCGCACCTATGCCGCGATCAACGCCTCGGGCAATGCGGGATATATGGAGGGCTGTGGCCCGCGCCTGCCGGGCTTCGTCCAGTTGTCGATCGATGACGCGGCGGCGATCGAGGCCGCCATCGCCAGCCCGACCACGGCGGCGGTGATCGTCGAGCCGGTGCAGGGCGAAGGCGGTGCGCGCGCACTGTCCGGCGAATGGCTGCTGCGCCTGCGCGAACTGACGCGCCAACACGGCGTGCTGCTGATCCATGACGAGGTGCAGAGCGGCATGGGCCGCACCGGCAAGCTCTTCGCGCACCAGTGGTTCGACGGCGCGGCGCCCGACATCATGGCGCTGGCCAAGGCGCTGGGATCGGGTTTCCCGGTCGGTGCCTGCCTCGCCACCACCGAGGCGGCGAAGGGCATGACACCCGGCGTCCATGGCACGACCTTCGGCGGCAATCCGCTGGCCATGGCGGTCGGCATCGCCGCGTTCGACACCATCGCGAACGAGGAAACCCTCGCCCATGCCCGTGCCGCGAGCGCCGATTTCTTCGAGCGGCTGGAGGCGCTGCGTGGCCGCTTCCCCGATGTGATCGCCGAAGTGCGTGGCAAGGGGCTGCTGATCGGCCTCAAGATGATCCCGAACAATCGCGAGTTCATGGGAATCGCGCGCGACCATGGCATATTGGTCGCGGGCGGCGGTGAGAATTGCGTCCGCCTGCTGCCGTCGCTGCTGATCTCGGGCGAGGAGATTGCCGAGGCGGTCACCCGGCTGGAAGCGGCGTGCGTCGCGGCGCGCGGGCTGATGGCGAAGGCGGCATGAGCGTGTTGACCTCGACCTGCCCGGCGACGGGCGACACCGTCTGGACCGGTCCGGTCGCCAGCGGCGCGGATGTCGATGCAGCGGTCGAGCGCGCCCGTGTGGCGTTTCGCGACTGGCGGCGCACCCCGGTCGCGGAACGGGTCGCCATCGCGCGCGCCTATGCCGCCGTGCTGAAGGCGCGCACCGCCGAACTCGCCGAGCTGATCGCGCGCGAAACCGGCAAGCCGCTGTGGGAAGCCACGCAGGAGGTCGGTACGATGGTCGGCAAGGTCGAACTGTCGATCGCCGCCCAGGCCGAACGCGCGGGCGAAAAGCGCAGCGCGATGCCGTTCGGGGAATCGGTGCTGCGCCACCGCCCGCACGGGGTGATGGCGGTGCTGGGGCCGTACAACTTCCCCGGCCACTTGCCGAACGGCCATATCGTGCCCGCGCTGCTCGCCGGGAACACGGTGGTGTTCAAGCCGTCAGAACTGACCCCGGCGACCGGCGCGGCGATGGCGGACGCCTGGAGTGAAGCCGGTCTGCCCGAAAACGTGTTGCAGGTCGTACAGGGCGCGCGCGAGACCGGCGCGGCGCTGGTCGCGGCGGATATCGACGGGCTGCTGTTCACCGGGTCGGCGACCACCGGCGCGCATTTCCGCCGCGCTTTTGCCGAGCGGCCGGATGTGATCCTTGCGCTGGAACTGGGCGGCAACAACCCGCTGATCGCGTGGGACGGCGACGTGACCGAGGTGGCCGCGCTGATCGTCCAGTCGGCCTATATCACCACCGGACAGCGTTGCTCCTGCGCGCGCCGCCTGATCCTGCCGACCGGCGCGTTCGGGGATGCGGTGGTGGAGGCGATCGCCGCGCTGATCCCGCGCCTGACCATCGGGCGCTGGGACGAGAACCCCTATATCGGCCCGCTGATCTCCGACGCCGCCGCCGCGACCGCCCGCCGCCAAGTCGCTGCACTGGAGGCGGCCGGGGCGCGCGCCATCGTGCCGTTCGGCGGGATCGAAGGGCGCAGCGCCGCCTTCGTCATGCCCGCGCTGCTCGACGTAACCGGCGTGGTCGTGCCCGACGAGGAGATTTTCGCGCCGGTGCTACAGGTCGTCCGCGTCGCGGACTTCGATGCCGCCATCGCCGCCGCGAACGACACCCGTTTCGGCCTGTCCGCCGGACTGCTGACCGACGACGATGCGTTGTGGGAGCGTTTCGTGCTCGATGCGCGCGCGGGCGTGGTCAACCGCAACCGCCCGACCACGGGTGCGGCGGGGGCGCAGCCCTTTGGCGGGATCGGCGATTCGGGCAATCACCGCCCCAGCGCCTATTATGCCGCCGATTACTGCGCCTATCCGATGGCGAGCTTCGAGGCCGGTAGCGCGACGGGCAATTGGGACGCGCTGAAGCCGGTATTGGGAGCCGGCGCGGCGTGACGATCGTCCTGCGGGCCGCGGGCGGGCACGACCTGTCGGCGCTCTATGCCATGGCGCAGACCACCGGTGGCGGGTTCGTCAACCTGCCGCCGGACAAGGCCAAGCTGGCCGAGCGGCTGGCCGCCGCCGATGCCGCCTTTGCGCGCGACACCGACCGCTTCGGCGTCGACCGGTTCCTGTTCGTGCTGGAGGATTTGGGCACCCACGCGATCCACGGCACCTGCCAGATTTTCTCGCATATCGGAACCGACGCGCCCTTCTACAGCTATCGCATCGACCGGCACGGCGCGGACCATGCCGTGCTGGGTCGGTCGGTCGATCACACGACGCTGACCATCTGCACCGACCATGCCGGGTGCAGCGAGGTGGGCGGACTGTTCCTGCGCGCCGATGCCCGCGCGGGCGGGGCAGGCACCTTGCTGGCGCGCAGCCGCTATCTGTTCATTGCGATGCACCGCCCGCGTTTTGCCGACCGGACCATCGCCGAATTGCGCGGCGTGGTCGACGAGGCGGGCGAGGCGCCCTTCTGGGACGGGATCGCCGCGCGCTTCTTCGGCATGGGCTTTGCCGCGGCCGATGCGTTCAACGCGGAGCATGGCACCCATGTCCTGGCCGGGCTGATGCCGACCACGCCGGTGCTGCTGGCGATGCTGCCCGACAGCGCGCGTGCCGTGCTGGGTGTCCCCCACCCCTCCGGCCGCCCCGCGCTACGGCTGCTGGAGAAGGAGGGATTTCGCCACGACCATTATGTCGACTTGTTCGATGGCGGCCCGACCGTGACCGCCGCGACCGACGACATCGCCACCATCCGATCGGCGCGCACCGCCATCGTCCGCGCGGTGGGGCATAGCGACAGCACCACGCCCGCCATCGCCGCCGCCGGTCGGCTGGCGGGATTTCGCGCCTGTTTCGCGCGCATCGCGCCCCAGGGCGACGGCATCCTGCTTGACCCCGACGCCGCCCGCGCGTTGCATGTCGGCATCGGCGATACCCTTACCCATGCCCCGCGCTGACCCTATCTGTCCGAGGTGACCATGACCCACAGCTTCACAACCCCCGACGCGATCCGCACCCGCTTTTCCGAAGCCATGTCGGCCATGTACCGCGCCGAGGTGCCGCTCTACGGCGATCTGCTGTCGATCGTGGCCGAGGTGAACGCGCAGGTGCTGGCCGACCGCCCCGAATTGGCGGCAGAGATGGCGGCAGCGGGCGAACTCGACCGGCTGGACGTCGAACGCCATGGCGCGATCCGGCTGGGCAGCGCGGCGGAATTGCACAGGATGCGCCGCGCCTTTGCGGTGATGGGGATGTATCCGGTCGGCTATTACGACCTGTCGGTGGCGGGCGTACCGGTCCATTCGACCGCCTTTCGCCCGGTCGACGATGCCGCGCTCAACGCCAATCCGTTCCGCGTCTTCACCTCGCTGCTGCGCCTCGAACTGATCGAGGATGAAGCGTTGCGCGCCGAGGCGGAGACGATCCTGTCGACGCGGCAGATATTTACCGACGAGGCCAGCCGCCTGATCGAACGGGCCGAGGCGCAGGGTGGACTGAACGAGGACGAGGCCGACCGCTTCGTCGCCGCGCTGCTCGAAACCTTTCGCTGGCACGGCGATGCGCGGGTCGATGCCGCGACCTATGACCGGCTCCACGATGCGCACCGGCTGATCGCCGATGTCGTGTCGTTCCGCGGGCCGCATATCAACCACCTGACCCCGCGCACGCTCGACATCGACGCGGCGCAGGCGGCGATGCAGGCGAAGGGGATCGCGGCCAAGGCGGTGATCGAAGGGCCGCCGCCGCGCGTCGTCCCGATCCTGCTGCGCCAGACCAGCTTCAAGGCGATCGAGGAGGGCGTGACTTTCCCCGGCGACCGACCGGGCCATCACACCGCCCGTTTCGGCGAAATCGAACAGCGTGGCGCGGCGCTGACCGCCAAGGGGCGCGCGCTGTATGACCAACTGCTGGCGGCCGCCCGTGGCGAACAGGGGTCGCAGGGCGACAGCTATGCCGAGCGGCTGGCCCTCGCCTTCGCCGCCTTTCCCGACACGGCGGAGGCTCTGCGCGAACAGGGGCTGGCCTGGTTCCGCTACGACCTGACCGAGGCCGGGCAGCGGCTGGTCGCGACCGGCGTGCAGCCGGCGGGCGATATCGATGCATGGCTGGCGGCGGGTTATGTCCGCGCCCAGCCGATCGTGTACGAGGATTTCCTGCCGGTCAGCGCGGCGGGCATTTTCCAGTCCAATCTGGGCGGCACCGAACAGCGCAGCTATGCGGCATCGGCGGCGCAGGCCGTGTTCGAGGAGGCGTTGGGCGACAAGGTGCAGGACGAACTGGCGCTCTATGCCGATGCGGAGGCACGGTCGATGCAGCAGGTGCGCGACGCCTTGCGCGGGGCAGCGGCGGCCTGATGGCGGCGGTCGCGAACCTGCTGCGCCGCCTCGACCAGGCGGGCTTTGCCGGTGATGCCGAGGACGGCATCGGCGCGCGGCAGGTCGCATCGACCGACAACAGCATCTATCAGGTCCGCCCGGCGGCGATCGTCTATCCGCGCACCGGCGAAGACGTGACCCTGCTGGTCCGCACCCTTGCCGATACCGGCCTGTCGCTCACGCCACGCGGCGGCAATACCGGCACCAACGGCCAGTCGCTGAACGACGGGATCATCATCGATTTCGCCCGTCATATGCGCGGGATCGGCGCGTTCGATCCCGAGACGAACATCGTCACGGTCGAACCGGGCGTCGTGCTGGACCAGCTCAACGCCTTCCTGAAACCGCATGGCCGCTTCTTCCCGCCGATGGTGTCGACCGCCAGCCGCGCGACGATCGGCGGGATGGTCGCGACCGATGCGTCGGGCAAGGGGTCGCGACGCTGGGGCAAGACGTCGGACTATATCGCCGCGATCGACCTGACCCTGTCGGACGGCACGCCGTGGCGCGCCGAACCGATGACCCGCGCCGAGGCGGAGGCGATCGCGGCGGGCAGCGGCATCGTCGCCGATATCCACCGCGAGGCGCTGCGCATCGTGACGGAGCGCGCCGACGATATCGCGTCGATCTTCCCGGAGATGAACCGCGGCCTGACCGGCTATAATTTGCAAAAGACCTGGGATGCCGCGGCCGACCGGTTCTTTCTCGGCTATCTGCTCGCCGGGTCGGAGGGGACGCTGGCGATCACCCGCTCGATCAGCTTGCGGGTCGCGCATCGCCCAAAGAAGCGCGCGCTGGCGGTCATCCGCTATGCCGCCTTCGATACCGCGATGCGCGACGTACAGCGGCTGATCGCCGCCGATCCGGTCGCTATCGAGATCCTCGACGACAAGGTGCTGGGCGTCGCGCGCAGCGATATCATCTGGTCCAGCGTCGAGGGGCTGCTGGGCGGGGCGAGCGACGCGCCGGTGGCGGCGATGAACTTCATTGAATTCACCGCCGACGACGATGCGACCATCGATACAGGGCTAGCCGCGCTCGCCGATATCGGGCCGCAGGGTGACATGCGCATCGTGCGCGACGATACCGCCATCGGGCAGCTTTGGACCTTGCGGGAAAAATCAGTGGGCCTGCTCGCCCGACTGGGTGGCGCGCGGCAGGGCATTCCCTTTGTCGAGGACACCGCCGTCCCGCCGGAAAAGCTGGCCGATTTTGTCGCCGAGTTTCGCGCGCTGCTCGACGGCCACGGCCTCAACTACGGCATGTTCGGCCATGCCGATGTCGGTTGTTTGCACGTCCGCCCCTTCCTCGACCTGCGTGACCCGGCTCAGGCCGCGCTGATCCGCCCGATTTCGGACGAAGTGGCGCGGCTGACCAAATCCTATGGCGGGTTGCTGTGGGGCGAACATGGTCGCGGCTATCGCGGTGAGTTCTCGCCGCTGTTCTTCGGTAGCCTCTACCCCGAACTCCAGGCGCTGAAAGCGGCGTTCGATCCGCACAACCGGCTCAACCCCGGCAAGCTCGCCGCACCGGCCGGGCAGCCGATCGACCGGATCGATGGCGTATCCTTGCGCGGCGAGGCCGACCGCCGGATCGACGCGACGCGCTCCAAGGACTTCGACCGCGCGGTGGCGTGCAACGGCAATGGCGCGTGCTTTGCGTGGGACTCGCTCGACGTGATGTGCCCGTCCTACAAGGCAACACGCGACCGCGCGCAGTCGCCCAAGGGCCGTGCGTCGTTGTTGCGCGCCTGGGCCCGGTTGGATTCGATCGCCGAGCCGACCCCGGCGGAAGTCGCCGAACGCGATGCGCTGGCCGCCGATACGCAGGCGTCGCTCGCCACCTGTCTGTCGTGCAAGGCGTGTACGACTTTGTGCCCGGTGAAGGTCGACGTGCCGACGATGAAGTCGCGCTTCGCCGAGCGCTATTGGGCCAAGCGCGCCCGCCCGCTGCGCCACCGCGTCGTCGCGCAGATGGAAGCCATGCTCGCCGCCGCGCGGAAAATGCCCAGGATCGCCAATGGCGTCGCCAGCAGTCACCGCGCGAAAGCCGCGCTGGAACGCACGCTTGGTTATGTCGACTTGCCCGCCTTCGCGGTGGCGGCCCCGCACACCCTTCCGCCTGTTGTGTCGAAGGCGAAGATCGACGCACTGCCAGCAGACGCGCGGGCGAACATCGTCATCCTGGTCGAGGACAGCTTCACCGCCAGCTTCGACGGCCCGCTGGTCGCTGCCGCCGGGCGGGTGCTGGCGGTGTGCGGATATACCGTGCTGCGCCTGCCGCCGCGCAGCAATGGCAAGGTGCTGCACCTGTTGGGACTGCGCGACCGCTTCGCCCGCATCGCCGCCAAGCGCATGGCGGAGGCGAAGGCACTCGCCGATCTGGGCGTGCGGCTGGTCGGGCTGGATGCCGCCACCGCGCTGATGTTCACCCAGGAATTTGCCGAGATGACCGGCAACGGCGTCGAGGTCGCCGGGCTGGAGACCCTGCTAGCCGAGGCGGTTCGACAGGGCCGCATGCCCGCCGCCGCCCGCGCCGCTCCGCCGCAACGCCTGCTGGGCCATTGCACCGAACAGGCGCTTCGCCCGCAGGCGCTGGCGCTCTGGGCGGAGGCGCTGGCCGGGTTCGGCATCGTCGCCCAGCCGACCAAGACCGGTTGCTGCGGCATGGCCGGACTGTTCGGGCATGAGGCGCAAAACCAGACGCTATCGCGCGATATCTTCGCGCTTAGCTGGGCAGCCGTGACCCGCGACGATGCGATGCTCGCCACCGGTTTTTCCTGCCGTTGCCAGACCAAGCGCCTGACCGGCCGCCGTCCGCTGCACCCGGTCGAACTGATCGACCGGGTGCTGGCGGGGTAGCACCCGCTACCGCCGCAACCGCGTCGCCAGCACGACCGCCGACATCGTCCGTCCGATCCCTTCCATGCGCCCGATCGCGTCGATCACATCGTTCAGCCGCTCCAGGCTGGGCGCCTCGACCATCGCGATCAGGTCATATTCGCCCGCAATGGCATAGACGCCGGTCAGCTCGGGGATCGCGGCCAGCGCCTCGTTCGTCTCGTCCAGCAGCTTGGGCAGCGTCGTCATCATCACATGCGCGCGCACCATGCGCCGGTCATGCGCCTCGCCCAGCCTGACGGTATAGCCGTCAATCGTCCCGTCCTGCTCCATGCGCGCGATGCTGGCATAGACATGCGCGCGCGACACGTTCAGCACATGCGCCAGTTCGGACACCGGAACGCGCGAATCCTGCCGCAACAGCGCCAGCAATCGCGCGTCCAGCTCACGCTTCGACGGGTGGGGGTTATCGGCCGACATCCATTTCTCCCGCATAGATGGCGGTACGTGGGGATTGGTCATCCGATACGCTACCACGATACATGCCGTCGGTATTCATGGCGAAGGCGATGTGTCCGCGGCCGTCCATCGCGATCAGCCCGCCGTCGCCGCCGATCTCGCCCACCTCCTCGATCGTGTCGCTGGCCGCCGTGGCGATGTCCTGTCCCTTCCATTGCACCCGGTCGCAGATCTGGCGCGCGGCGACCTGCCGGATGAAGAATTCCCCGGTGCCGGTCGCCGACACCGCGCAGGTCTGGTCCATCGCATAGGTGCCCGCGCCGATGATCGGTGAGTCGCCGATCCGTCCCCAGCGCTTGCCGGTCAACCCGCCCGTCGAGGTCGCGGCGGCCAGGTGCCCGCGCTGGTCCCGCGCCACCGCGCCGACCGTGCCGAAACGATGCGTCGGATCGAGGGCGGCATGCTCCTCGTCGCGCTTCCACGCCTGATATTCGCGCCAGCGCTTCTCGGTGCGGAAATAGGATGGATCGACCTGCTCCACCCCCTGTTCGCGCGCGAACTGGTCGGCACCCGCCCCGGTCAGCAGGACATGGCGGCTATGCTCCATCACCGCGCGGGCCAGCACGATCGGGTTCTTGGTGGCGCTGACCCCGGCGACTGCGCCTGCGCGCAGGGTCGCCCCGTCCATGATCGCCGCGTCGAGCTGGTTCTTGCCCTCTGCGTCGAACACCGCGCCGCGCCCGGCGTTGAAGTGGGGATCGTCCTCCAGCACACGCACCGCCGCCTCCACCGCATCCAGGCTGCTGCCGCCCTTGGCCAGCACCGCCGACCCGGCGGCCAGCGCCGCGTTCAGCCCGTTGCGATAGGCGCGCTCCTGGTCCGGCGTCAGCGATCCCTTCGGAATCACGCCTGCCCCGCCATGGATCGCCAGCGACCAGTGGCCGCCGGGCGGCAAGGGGGTATCGATCAGCCTGCCCGCGACCACCTTTGCCGTGCCGACGAAGGCGGGCTTGGACACGGTCATGGTGTTCAGGTCGATCCTGTCCCCCGGCGCGACGCCGGTGATGCGGATATTGGCCCAGTCCAGCGGCTTGCCCCGTGTCAGCTTCGGGATGCCTTGCGGCTGCACCAGCCAGGCATGGGTGTTCTTCGGCCCGTAGAAGGTCGCTTGTCCGTCCGCCTCGACGCACAGCGTGCCCGCTTCGTCGACGCCCAGCCCGATCGCGGTCGGATCACCGGTCGCACGCGCCTTGGCGACAAAGGCGATCAGCCGCCCGAGCCGGTCGCGCTCGTTGAAATGCGTGTCGGTAATGACATGAGCGAGACGCGGCATGTGCAGGAAACCATGGACCAGCGTAACCGCATCGCCCAGCGGATCGGACAGCGCCTTGAACGAATCGATGCTGCCGCCATCCATCGCGCCGTAAGCCGTACCGCCCAGCACGGCGAGGCCGGCGCTGGTGCCCGCGATCGGCTTGCCCGCCGCGACATGCGCGTCCAGCGCACGGGCGACCGGCGTCCCCTGCCAGAAGCGGACATATTTCGCCTGGTCGCCCCCCGCCAGGAAGATGCCGTCCGCCTTGGCGATCGCCGCCAGCACGCGGGGGTCGGTCGATGCGGTGCGATCGGTGAACAGGATGGTCGACACCGACTGGACGCCTGCCATCGTCGCGAACATCTCGCGGCCGCCTTCGCCGTCGCCCGACGCGCGAAGGATCAGGATGTGGCCATAGCCTGCTTTCTTCGCAAACCACTGGAACGCCTGTTTGTCCCAGTCGCCGCCGCCCATCAGCATCAGGCCCTGTGATGTGGGTGCAGGCCGGGGCTTGGCCGGATCGCCGGTCACGAAGAAGCGCGCGCCCGCGACCGTCGCCCCCGCCTGTTGTCCTGCCGCCTGCTGCCCTGCCGCCGGCACCGCCGACGCAATCCCCACGCATATCAATGCGATACCCAGACCATAGTGTCGCAAGGCCACACTCCCCATCAAAACAAAGAGACGAACATTCAACATGACGTTTTTATGTTTCAACATGACGGAAGTCCATGGCATTATGATTGCGCTTAGGGGTAAAAATGGGGAGCTTTATAATGCAGGGGACCTCGGTCGTTCATTGGCTGACGGGTGTGGGGATGATGGCGATGGCGGGCAGCGCGATGGCGCAGGACCTGCCGGCCAACGCCCCGACGGCGGACGCATCGGATGAAATCACCGTCCTGGGATCGCGCATCCCGCGCGTGCAGAAGGAAGGGCCCGCACCGGTCACCATCGTGACGTCGGAGGATATCCTGAAGGGCGGCTTCCTGAGCGTCCCCGACGTGTTGCGCAGCCTGACCCAGAATAGCGGCGAGACGCAGGGGCAGCAGAGCGCATCGGGCGCCAGCTTCAGTCCCGGCGCGCAGCAGGTCGACCTGCGCGGCCTGGGCCCCAACCATACGCTGGTGCTGGTCAACGGCCGCCGCATCGCCGACTTCCCGCTGCCGTTTCAGGGCAACAGCAACTTCACCGACATCTCGAACATTCCCGTCGGCCTGATCGATCGGGTCGAGGTGCTGAGCGGCAGCGCCTCGGCCATCTACGGGTCGGACGCGATCGCGGGCGTCGTCAATTTCCAGCTGAAGACCAAGGCCGACGGCACCCGTATCGACATGCGCTACAGCGACACCGACCATGGCGGCGGCGCGGCGTATCGGCTGATGGCGACGACCGGCTGGGAAACCGGCGGCTTCCACGGCGTGGCCGGAATCGAATTCCTGAACCAGCGCCCCTTGTGGCAATATCAGCGCAAGCGGCAGGATTCGACCGCCGACAACCCGACCACCGCCACCCCGCTGGCGCAGCGCACCTTCCTGCGCGCCGACGAGGATGCGAACTATATCGATCCGGGTCAGGCGACGTGCAGCGCGCTGTCCTCGCTCAATCAGGGCACGATCTATTACGCCGATCGCCGTCGCTACGGCCGCTTCTGCGGCAGCAACGAATCGGTCGCCTATGGCACGATGCTATCCGACCGAAAGTCCATCACCGCCTATGGCTCGATGGGCTATGATCTGGGCGGCGGCACCGAACTCTTTGCCGACCTGCAGTTCAGCTATTCCAAGCTGAAGCTATTCCGCCGGGTGAAGAGTTGGTATTACGTGTCGCCCGACGGCAACGAGGAAGGCACCTTCTTCAACCCCAACCTGGCGCCCGACGCGACCGACAGCGGGTTGCAGCTCGACAATTGGACCCGCCAGTTCACGCCCGAGGAGATGGGCGGTTTCCAGAACGGCATGACCCGCAACCGGTCGATCACCTTCAACATCACGCCCGGCATTCGCGGCCAGTTCGGCACGAACGACAAGTGGAAGTACGAGGTGTCGTTCAACCATGCGCAGTATGATTCGCGCGTCACCTTCCCCGAAATCGTCATCTCGAAATCGAACGCGCTGTTCCTGGGGGCGCAGCAGGGGGTCGATCCGGCCACCGGCTATGCGATCTTCAACGCCGATGTCCGCCGCCTCTACACGCCGCTGACGCCGGCCGAATATCGCTCAATCTCGGTCGATTCGCTCTATCGCCCGCGTTCTTGGACGGACACGCTGGCCGCCTCGCTCAACACCACCGACCTGTTCCAGCTGCCCGCCGGTCCGGTCGGCTTCGCCTTCGTCGCGGAGGCGGGCAAGCAGGGCTATGAATTGCGCCCCGATCCGCTGACGCTGACCAACTATTATGTCGGGCTGGTGGATTCGGACGGCAGCGGGTCGCGCAATCGCTGGGGCTTAGGGTATGAATTCCGCGTGCCGGTGCTGTCGTTCCTGCAACTCAGCACCGCAGGGCGGTACGACTCGTTCCACATCGCGGGCAACACGTTTGGCCGCTTTACCTATAATATCGGCAGCGAATTGCGGCCGACCAAAAGGCTGCTCTTCCGCGCCGCCTATGGCACCGGTTTCCGTGCGCCCGACCTCAATTACGTCTTCCGCGGCCCGGGCAACACCCACCCCTCGGCCACCGATTATTATCTGTGCCGGGTGGAGGAGCCGAACGAGACGATCGGAGATTGCAGCTATTCGGACCAGACGATCATCGCCCGCAAGACCGGCAATCGTCAGCTACAGCCCGAGACCTCGACCTCGCTCAACGCCGGTGTGGTGTGGCAGCCGTCGAACCGTATCGACCTGTCGGTCGATTATTTCCGGGTGAAGATGAAGGACCAGGTGCGCGACATCAGCATCGATTCCGTGCTGCGCGATGAATCGCGTTGTCGCGCGGGCGGGGGTGCCGATCCGTCGTCACCGACCTGCCGCGATGCGCTGGCCCGTGTGATCCGCTATACCAGCGGCGCGTTGGCTGGGCAGTTACAGGCGGTGGCGGTCAATCCGATCAACGTCGCGGAGGAAACCACCGACGGCATCGACATCGCCGCCAATATCCGTCTGCCGACCGCCGCGATCGGCGACTTCGCCTTGTCGGGCGGCTATACCTATGTCTTCAACCACACGGTGCGCCAATATCCGGGCGATCCGATCATCAACAAGTTCGCGGTCGACAGCAATTTCGACATTCCGCGCGATAAGGGCACGGCCAGTCTGACCTGGAGTCTGGGCGATTTCTCAACGACGATCACCGGTATGCGGTTGGGCAAGCTGCCGAACTATGATCAGGACGGCTTCATCAAGGCCAGCTATCTGTTCAACCTGTCGATGCGTTACGACCTGAACGAACGCCTCCGCGTGACCGGGACGGTGACCAATTTGTTCGATCAGGCGCCGATCCACGATCCGACCTATGCGTCCTATCCCTATTACGACATTTCGTGGTTCGATGGGATCGGTCGCAGCTATGCCGTGCAGCTGACGTGGAACATGGGCGGGAAGCCGCTTTGATCCCAAGCGCCTAGCCCGTCAGCGCCCGCTCACGCCTCCGCCCTGGCTTCATCCAGCAGCCAGTGGCGGAAGCGGTCGAAGAGCGGACTGTGGCTGCTGCGGCGCGGCCAGACCAGATAATAGGCTTCCGACGCGCTGAGCGTGACATCGATCGGCGTCACCAGCGCGCCGGAGGCCAGCTCCGGGCGGATCAGGAACGAAGGGATCAACGCCATGCCCATCCCCGCCGCCGCGGCATGGGCGAGCATCAGGAAATGCTCGTATACCGGCCCTTCGCGGACCGCCGCATCGGCCACACCGGCGGCGGCGAACCAGCGTGCCCAGGCATCGGGCCGCGCCTCCAGCGACAAGAGGGTATGCGGCAACAGGTCGGCGGGCTTCGCCACCGGATGGCGCGCCAGCCAGTCGGGCGAACAGACGGCCACGACATCCTCATGGAACAGCAGCGCATGGTCCGCACCCGGCCAGTCGGGCAGGCCGAAATGGATGGCGGCGTCGAACCGCTCTTCGGTAAAATCGAACGGATAGGAGCGCGCGGCAAAGTTCACCAGCAATTCGGGGTGCCGCGCGGTCAGGCCCGGCAGGCGCGGGGCCAGCCAGCGCATGCCGAAACTGGGCAGCGTCGCGATGGTCAGCGCGCGGTCAGCCATCGGGGTCAGCAGCCGCCGCGTGGCGCTGCGCAACCGCTCGACCGCCGGTCCCACCGCTTCGGCATAGGCGAGCGCCGCCGGTGTCGGCGTCACCCGCCGCCCGCGCCGCTCGAACAGCGGCACGCCCAACCAGTCCTCCAGCAGTGCGATCTGTCGGCTGATCGCACTCTGCGTCAGCGCCATGCGCTGCGCCGCGCGCGAAAAGCTGCTGGTCTCCACCGCCGCCAGGAAACTGGCGAGCGCAGGCAACGGCGGCAGCTCGCGACGGTGGATATCACTATGATCATTGGGCATGAAGGATGGGCCGGGTCCGCTATCATGACGTCTGGTCCACGCTGACATTCCAGGCCCGAAACGGCAAGGCCATCATACCAGGTAGGCATCAGGCAAAGCTTTGCCCCATACGCCTGTTCCCGGCCTCCCATAGGACAATGACGGGCGATCGATCATCGCCGACACCATCCTCGATCACCCATTCACCACCCCGGCGCCGCAGGTTCGCGCGGTTAATCGACGAGCGCTGAGCAGCATAGTCGTTGTCGACCGCAACGGACGGCGCTGGCAAAACGCGGGCGGGCTTTTGCAAATATCAAAGGAACCGACTGCGAAGGATCATCCTGATCGATGTGCCGCATCGTGTAATGCATCCAGCCAACACGTAAAACGGGGAGCCGAAGCGAATGTTCTGCCGCAACCCGTAGGCGTCTGAACACGAAACTTCACGCCATCGCCGATACCGAGGGCCGCCCTTGCGCTTCTTCATCACGGCTGGTCAAATAAGCGACGACACTGACCCGAACAACCGACCGGCCGGGACCGCGCGCGAGCAGAAGCCCGGCAACACCAACACCCTAGACTATGTTGTCGCCTTCACCGGCCAGAACGGCACCGGAACGCGGGTCGCGCTGACCTTCAGCGGGGCGACCAGCGCGACTATGGCGGACGGCGGCTTCGCGATCACCGATGCCGTTCCGATCGCCTGGCCGGGAGGGTTCCTGCGGACATCGATCAGCACAGCCATGGGCGCGGCGCGCCCGCGCGGCTTCACCAGCATGGGTCAGCTCGGCGAGGTGCGTCGTCACCTTGCCGCACCGAACGCGACCTATGCAAACGGCGGGTCGATCACCAGCGTCGGTCTGACCGCCAACACGACGAACGGCTATTCGCCGGTCGCGGTGCTCGTCCCGTGGTCGCGCCAGCCGTCTGTCCTTGAGCTGGGTGACAGCATCACCCAGCAGGATGATCTTCCGCAGCTGGCCAGTGCGCGGGGCATTGTGGGGGGCATCACGCGCAGGCTCGACGATGACGGGCCCACCGGCCGATTCGGCGTCGGGAATTTCGGCCACCACGGCGCGCAGATGCTCGACTTTATGGACCTGAGCGATGGCCGCTTCGGCCTGCGCTACAAGCTGCTCTCCTACATCCGCAACACGCTAAACGGCGGTCAGGTGTGGCCTTTCTCGGCGATTTGGTCGCAGGGCCTGCGCAACGACTATTCGGCGATGGGTTACGCGTCGACCGACACCATCGCGTCGGTCACGGCGGACATGCAGTCGCGGGCGACCGCGTGGTGGGGCTTCCTCTCGCAGACCTTCCCGGGCGTACCCATCATCCAGTCGACGATCACGCCGCGTACCGTCGACAGCACGATGGCCCGCACGACTCTGGCATCGCAGACGGGCAACGGGCTCGGCAGCTCGCAGCCGCTCCAGGCGGTCAACGACTGGATCATGACCCGCCCGACGCCTCTGGCGCTGGCGGTCGACCTGCGGGGTGCCTATCAGGCGCCCGACGATGGAACCAGCATCCCGAAGTGGAAACTGACGCCGTTGGCGGCGGCGGGTGGCGGAACCCTCACCACGGCGCTGGCAGTCGGCAACGATATCAGCAACACCGGCGTCCGCATCACGACGAACGTCTCGCCGGTCACCGGCAATTATCTCGTGTTCGAGCCTGGCACGGCGAATATGGAGGTCGGGCCGCAGGTCGGAACCTCGATCGTCAATAACAACGACGGCACCTACACCGTGAAGGCCCCTTCCTTCTACTCGATCAAGAAGGCTCACGCCGTCGGGACAGTTGTTTCGACAACCAACAGTTCGGACGGGGCCCATCCGGGCTCTGGTGCTCAGCAGGCGGCAGCTGCGCCCGTCATCGCTGCAAAACCTGCGATCACCGGCCTGACGCCACGGTGATCAGGGGCGGCGTTACGCTCGGCAAGTGCTCAACGCTAGAAGCCATGGCTGGCCCGAGGAACGGATCATGGACAAAGCGAGAAGCGTTGATGGGTCCACCGGACTGACACCGGAATAAGAAAATCGCCGGGTTGTGGGGAACGGCGGTTTTCTGTGGCGCACCCGACAGGATTCGAACCTGTGGCCTCTGCCTTCGGAGCTAGAAAAGACGGTTTTCGCTACGGTTTCTATTTGCACGCTACAGTGCGCTAAACCACTGCGATAAAACATCTTTTCTTGCATCAACTCCGAAATGCGTATCCGGTCACAGCCGCGAATTTCCCTCCGAGTGCTTCCGTGGTGCTTCCGCGGAATGACCCTTGGAAGCAGCTTCGTGCCGTGGAGTATGTGAGATGGCAAAGCTCAGTAAGCGCCTCGTCGATCAGGACTTCTTCTTCACGAAACGGCGTATTCTTGTGTATCGTAACTTTCTTGGGTACCCGGCCCAAATGCCCACCTTGATAGACGTTGAGGCTTCGCGAAAGGACCGACTGCATCTCATAATATGATAAGTAGGGGTTCTTGCTCGCATCCTGCGTGAACTCTTTTGCGTCATAGGCGACAAAGCGGAAGCCGACACCATCTGGATCGAACACTTGGCTACAGCATGTCGTGTAGGCTGTACCATCCGGTCCCGACTTCATTGCGTAACTCAGGCCGACATAGGCTTCGTCGGTCGCGAGGCCGGTCAATTTCCAAGGTACGCCGCCAGCCTTCGCATAGAGCGCGACGCTCAGCCCCCACATCACGTTCGCACGACAGGTCCGATCGAAGCTCGACTGCCGCACGATTTGAATGGGGATGTTCGACGGCGCGCAATACGCTTTGAGAAAATCGTGCAGATCGAAGTTCTCTCCTTCGAAGCAAGTGGCCCAACTCGGCGGCAGATAGACCAACGCGACGTCGAAATCCGATCGAAGCGGCCCAAGCATCGCCACCGCTTGAAACAACTCGGTTGCGAGCCGGCCCTTGTCACCGGCGACGGCGTGGCCGTCGAGGCTCGGCGGTAGCTGCACCGTCGTTCGATCGTTCAGCGGGGCGATGGGCACGCGGAACAGCGCCTCGAACCCCGGATATTCCGGGTAATAGTTGAGTGCCTCGCGCGGCTTCGCAGACCGGCCGAGTTCGCCGACGAGGTTGCGGAGCCGGTTGAGATCGCCGGCCCTGGCGACGAGCCCGATCCGCAACCGCGCCGGCGCACCGAACCGCAGACTATAGGGTCCGTGTTCGATCAGGCCGACGAGCGGATGGCGCGCCGTCTTGCGGTGGTGAAAGACGAGCTCCGGTTCGGGAAGGCGGGCGTAACCCGCAAGCTGGGACAACGCGCCGGTCATCGCTGTAGCCGCTGCGAGAAGGCCGTCTGGCTGTGGATCCGAAACGCGGGGTTGGCCGCAGCGTCGTCGCCATCGAAGGCTTGAAAGACCACATCGGTTCGCCGCGCGCCCGAGCCGATCAACGCCTGTACCCATGCGTCGAGCAGGACATTGAACTTGTTGTTGAATCGACCCTTCCGACGCTGGTCGAGGAAATCGGTCGCTACCTCCCGAGCACGCGGCGGCCAGATCCAGATATCGGGATCGAGCACCGCCCAGGTTTCGCCCTGCTTCTGCACGATCGATACGCGAACGGCCTCAGCCCACGACACCTTGGCCGGCTCGGGATGCTCCTCGGTGATCGGTGCGAAGAGGCCGTTCACGGTCCCCGACAGCCTGCCGACCGCGTGGAATACGGGATCGAGCAGCGTCTTATCCTGTGCATGGGGATCGGCGATCAGTGTGGTCGAAGTCCGGCGCGTGCGCGATAGCAGCGGTCGGCCCCGCGCCAGCGCCGTTCCCAAGGCATCCTCAAGGAAGCCTTTGACGTGGAGGTTACCCGGCGAACTTAGGTCCAGCGGCACATCTCGCTCATCGATGCCGACGAGGTTTGCCCCGAACGCGGCCTTCACCGCCGATCGCGGACCCCAGCACCAGATCTCGTCGGCCTTGGTCATGAGGAGACGCGGATCGGATTGCCGCTGCAGATCGCGAAGCTCGGCCCACTCGTAAGGCCGGCTCGTCCGCGCGACGAGACAGCGCGTCGGCAGGGTACGGATCGGGAGGGCGTTCAAGCGCAAGAGCGGCTTGGCCGTGCCAGCCGACGGCAGCGCGATTTTGACGCCCGCCTGTACGCTTCGTCGCACCTTCGCTTCCATCGCAGCCGGTTTGTCGGGCAGGTTCCTCCATAGTCGAAGGAGCAGCGCATCGAAGGTCTCGATCTCGACGACGGCAGCGTTCACGCCGCGACTTCGCGCGTCAGCGATGAGGGCGGTCACGACGGGAGGGACTGGAGATCCCTTAATCGTCGTCCAGAACAGGCCGTTGGGAAACGGATTGACCTGCGCCAGCGCCTCCCGGAACACCGCCATCACGCTCGCGTCACGCCCGCTGTACCCTGCGACAATGAATCCAAACCGCGACGCCGCGCTCTGCAGGCAAAGCGTCAACTGGCGATCCTGATGAGCCAGATCGGCCGACAGATTCTTGATGCTATCGTAGCGGAAGTCGCCGTGCAGCTTGCAGTAAAGCGGAAACTCCTCGTTGTTCAGCGCCTGAACGGCGGCTGTCGAACCCTCCAGGTGGAAGGCTGCGAGCGAACGGCCGCTCACGTCGGCGACGGCGCGCTCGACGACCGTATCGAAGTTCGTGGTGAACACCGCTCGCGTCATCCCTGTCGCTAGCAATGCACCAAGAATGCGGTTACCGACCGTCAGCGTCACCCGGTCTTCGGCGAGGATGGCGCTCAGATAGCGCCGCTGGCGCTCTTTGTTGGTTCCAAAGATCTTCTCGAAATAGACTGTGTATTCGTCATCCGCCCACAGCGACGGGAAGCCGTGTGAATCCATGAAACTCTGGATGCGGGTCTGAACCGCGTCATTCTGCATGTCCTGACGAGTGATCTCCTGGTTTTCCTCGCGCGAATAGTGCCTGCGCTTCAAATCCCAGATGATGTCGACTGCGGTCGGAAGCCCGGACATGCGCGATGCACCCGCTCCGATGAACCACGCAAAGCCTTGAGGTCGCGATGCGAAGAGTCCTGTCAGATCCGCCTGTGTGAGCGCCGACATGCTATGAGGGAACTCGTCGGGTCGCAGCGTGCTGATCCTCTATACTGACGGGCGCCGGGACGCTCCAGGGGCCGCCAGGTGGCCAAGCATAAGTAGATGGTTCGGCCTCTGCCAGAGGCGTTAGCAGAAAGTCCCGCAGCGTTTGCACCACAGTCGCGAAATCTTCCGGCGCGGCCGAGAGGCGTTCTCTGGCCAGAAACGCCCGCCATTGCCCGCGCTTTGCAGCGACGAAGTCGTCAGACAGGCCGCTCGGCACGTCAACCGGCAGATCACTCCGCCGCCGCGTAAATGTCCTCGTGGTTGCCTCCCTCAGCTCGACGCTCGTGAAGCCGAACGTGCGGGAAATCATCCATAGATCGTAGAAGTCCTTCATCCGGGAATTGGCGAGACCAAGACTCACCAATGCCTCGAACTTTTCCGCGACGACCGTCTGTGCTGGATAGGCACGCAGATGCGGCGGTGGCCCATCCAACAAGATTGGGTAGTCGATCTCGACCGGGTCTGGTGTAACCGCGTCACCGAAGCCGATGTCGATCTGGACCGGAACTCTCGCGCCTCCGATCGTGGCGCTCGTTCGGACCCGGACGCCGCCATAGTCCGCAGTCTCGCGGATGTTCGCCGCCGTCAGCCCTTCGACGTCGAACGCGACGCCATCGTCAGAAACGTCAAGCGAGCATATGTCTCGGAAGGTCGTCGCGATCTGTTCCGCCTCGTCCTCGCCGAAACCGAGCAGGTCCAAATCTCCCGTCGGCCGAAACGGGTCATCGACCCAGGCTGCGAATAGCATCGCCCCCTTCAGAACGAATCGATCGCCGGCTGCCGAGACGCTGAGTCGGTAGAGCAGCCGCTCCAGCGCGTAACGCGTCAGGATATTTTGGAAGTCGGCACCTTCGCGACGCGCGCGATCGAGCAAGCGTGCTCGAACCGAAGCGCCGATGTTTAGCACGTCACGCGCCATCAGCGATCGTCGCCTCCACATACGGCCGCATGATCGTCCACACCCGGGCGTGGGTAGCGTATCGGCTTAGCTGATCGACCGTGAAGCGGCGTCGCTGAAAGCCTTCGCGTAGACCTTCAAGCGCCAGATCGAGCCCGACCTTGTTTCGGTAGCGGAAGCAGTCCACGACCGACTTCGCCGGATCGAAGACGGCGACCTGCACGCCCTCGATGCGATGCCGCTCGACGCCTTCGTTGAGCAGCGGCTCGCTGAAGCGCACAAAACGCATGGGCGGGTAGTCGGTCTTCGGCTTCCAACCGGTACGGTCGATCGCCATCCAGACCGATGAGGGGCGTTGCAGCGTCAGTTCGTAAAACTGAAGCGCGGAGGCGAGACAGATCACGGCCTTGGGAGCGAGCGCTGCGGCCTCGGCCAGCATGTGTCGCGCGTCGAGCGGGGCATCGGCTGCCTGATAGACACCGCGGGCCGGCCTGACGGCCAGGCCGTCGCGTACCAGCCTCGCCATCGTCTCCGCGCTGATACCCTGCGCTAGAAGATCCCGCAGCCGGACGATGTCTCCCGTTCGGAGACACGCGACCGCGCGGGCACGCTGCGATGTGGCCGATATCGCGGCCATGTGATAAAACCTCGACTCTTCTTAAAAAGTGCAGAGGTTCTATCACATAACGGGGTAGGTTCGAAACAGGCTTTGCACACCCGCCTAGCTCGTCTTCGCCGCCCTTGAGAACGGCACCAGGAAGGCCTTTCGAAGACCCTCGGGCTTGAGATTGGCCTTCACCAAGGCCGCCTCGCAACGCTCCCGCAGCGCATCTTCCTTGCCGGCGCTCATCACCAACTCCTCAAGCACCCCTCGCAGCGCGCCGACGAGCTTGTTAATGTCGTCAAGCCGCAGGGCGAAGCTGCCAGCGGTGCTAGCCTTCGGATCGGCGACTGCTTCGGGCAATGCCGAAACGCGAACGGCCTCCCGATTCGGATAGACCGACTTGAACCAAGCCTCCGCCTCCAGAAGCTGGGCATGGTCGTTCTTATAGAGCGGATTGTCTTCCTTCTTGCTCTTGGCTTCAATGACGAAATCGAAGGCTGCATCGGTGCGCCAAAGAACGTCCGGTCCTTTCTTATAGGTCTGCTCTGGCCGCTCGGCTTCGAAGCCGAGATAGCTTCCCAGGTTGGCGAGCGCCTCTTCGTAGCGCGCGGCAGACGCGGTCGGGACCAGCTCGGCCACCGCCTCGTCAAAATCGGCGATCATCGCGCCGCGAAGATCATATTCGAGGAGACGCGCGATGATCGCCGCCGACTGCCTGCCCGGGATTGGACGCGCGACGTAGGCTGGCCGAACCTTCGGCGGCGTATGATTGTTGCTGACCGAGAAGGCGTAGGTCTGGAGCTTCTGGCCCCGATCGTCCTCTCCCATCTGGTAGGCGATGCGGGCGGCCGTGGCCGAGAGCCACGCCCTGCGTTGCGCATCCGCCTTGAGGTCGACGTCGGCGATCAGCTTCTCCAGCAGCTCGATCGCCTTCTCATAATGACCGAGCCGCTGCAGCTTGAACGCCTTGCGTTCGACGCCGGAGATCCTCAGAGCCAGCATGTTCACGGGCGCGGCATGGGCCGCGTCGGCGAGCTCCTGCGCGTGATAATAAACCCAGTCGGGATCGCGGTTCAGACACTTCAGGATCGTCTGGCCCACTTCCTTAGCCGTCGTGACACTCGCGCTCATCTCCTGACCCATCGCAAGCTGCACGCGTGTGCTGGCGGTAAGGAATGCGAGATTGCTTTTGCGACCGATCCATCCGACCAGCTTGCTGCCGACGAGAACGACCGCGCAATAGTCCCCGCCGCCGCGCGTCCCGCGACCAATCCCTTGCTCAATGCGCTGCGCTAGCAACGAGCTGACCGCCGAGTCGGCCACGACGTTCATCCGGTAGAGGTCGTAGTCGGACGTCCCCTGCGGTAAATTGTCCATGACTAGGAAGCGGCAGGCATTACCCGCCAGATCGATGCCGTCGTACCGGTTGGCCAACACGACCGGCCCAAAGCTTGTACCCGCCTGCATCTTGCCGATCTGAGCGGCAACCTCCTTGGTCGTGCTCGGATAGGTCGCAATGTCGGCCCATTTCTCGGCCGCCGGTCCGGACGGCGACAAGATCGCCGCGCCGCGCTCCTTCTCCGCAAGCTTGGTCGCGATGTTCTTAACCATCGGCGTGATTGCCGCACCGCCGAGCTTCATCAGCTCCGGGATCAGTATCATACGCTCGCCGACACCTGCGAGCGATGTGGAAGTGATGGGCTTCCCCACCGCGTCGGCCGCCGCGCCGAAGGCCCGCACGATCTCGCTGTCGTCCGCGATCGTCGCTGACATATAGATCCGCCGTGGACAGTCCTCGAAGGTCGGAAGCAGATCGACGGGCGGGAAGATCGGCGTGATCGTCACCGACCGACGGCTGAACAAGCAGTGACAAAAGGCGAGATTGTCGCGCAGGAACGGCCAGACGAATGCATCGACCTCATCGACGACGTCCGCCAGATAGGTCGTGACCTCCGGGAGCTTCTTCTGCCAAGCCCAGCTCGGCACCTCCATGACACCGTAGTCCTTGCCGCTTGTCACGTCGGCGAAGGTTCCGGTGCGTCCGACGTCGGCGAACGCCGTCCGGAAGCGGCCAGCGAGGTCGGCATAGATCTCCGGGTGGGCCTTGGCGTCGATGGTCAGGCTGAACTGCTTGCGCACCGATGACAGCGCGACGTGCGCATCGTCGAGGATGATGGCACCCGCCTTGATGACGTCCTGGCCGGAGTTTCGGACGCCGAACCGGCTGCGGCCGTTGAACAGCGTCTCGTAGGCACCGACCATGACCGCCTTGCCGTCGTAGAAATCGCCAGGAAAGGGTTGCCCGCTGACATAGCGAGCCGTGGCGATCCCGTATTCCTGGCTCTTGGCAATCACCTGCTCGACGAGCTGATTGGTCGGCGCGAGATAAATCACGGGCTCCCCGATCTCGTTCATCACCGATTGCGCCATCAGCAGCGCGACCAGTGTCTTTCCGCCGCCGGTGTGCAGCTTGACGACGATGTCGCGATCGGTGCGGCGGGGATACCAGGCGTCCAGCACTTCAGCTTGGCTCGCATAAAGGTCATTGATCCCCGGCGGCTTGGGGAGACTGTTGAAGATCTCACGCGGGTTGTTCGGCTTGGGCTTGCTCTTGCTCGCTGCCAGCTTCTTGAAATCAACCATGAGTATGCGCTGTCCCGACTCATCTGCCGGGCCGACCACCGTTCCCGATAGACCCGTAATGTAGGTTGCAGCGACAGTTCATTCTAGCCCTGAGCGCGACGACCGACTGGCGCGAAAAGGATTTCTGCACGGCAGCTCAATCACGTTCGCAGGCCACTCGTTGAGCCGACGATTCCCCGCGTTCACGCTGACAATACGGGTGCTGGCCAACGGTGATCGTACCCGAATGAACGTTGCAGCCATGCCAGCAGGGGTGGCGTCACCCTGCCGTTGACCGTCACGGCTATTTCTCCGCGATGTCGTGCGATCCTGATCGGTTTCGATGATATGCAGGGCAGGAAGTAAGCCGCTTCCTGTCGCGCTACAGTCGTAGCGCGGGGTGCTTAGGGCTCCGCCCTCGGCGCCCTTCGGATCATCTTCCGCCCAGCTTCCTCCTCCCGCTGCGCGGGTTCCGTGCAGCCGGGTCCCCGCGAAGACGCCCCTCCGGTTGCACACCCGGTCTCGCCGACGGGCAGGAGGTCAGACGCGGCGCTGCGCTGCGCTGACCTCCAGACCGAAGGACAAGGCCATGACCGACACCCCCAACGCTCCCCGCAACATGATCTTCAACGGCGATTGCATCGACGTGATGCAGGCGTTCGACACCGGCAGCATCGACTTCATCCTGACCGATCCGCCCTACGTCACCCAGTACCGCGACCGGCAGGGCCGCAGCGTCGCCAACGACGATAATGGGCACTGGCTCAAGCCGGCGTTCGCGGAGATGCACCGGGTGTTGAAGGACGGCGGCTTCGCGGTCAGCTTCTACGGCTGGAACAAGGTTGACCTGTTCATGGAGGCATGGCGCGCGGCGGGGTTCCGGATCGTCGGGCATCTGGTGTTCCGCAAGCGGTATGCGTCGTCCTCGCGGTTCCTGCGCTACGAGCACGAGCAGGCGTATCTTCTCGCCAAGGGCAATCCCGGGATGCCGGGGCGCGTCATCCCCGACGTGATCGACTTCCCCTACAGTGGCAACCGGCTCCACCCGACGCAGAAGCCGGTCGAGGCGTTGCGTCCGTTGATCGAGGCGTTCAGCAGGCCGGGCGAACTGGTGCTGGACCCGTTCAGCGGATCGGGATCGACGCTGGCGGCGGCAAAGGCGTTGGGCAGGGATTGGGTCGGGATTGAATTGGACAACGGCCATTACCACACCGCCACCCACCGGCTGGCGGAAGCAAACCGCAGGGCAGCCGCATAGGCTGCCCACCATCGCCAGTAGCGCCGCCGGCTCAAGTCGGCGGCGGCCATGCCTCCCGGAGGTCGGCATGGCCGCAGGCAGGCGCCATCACGCTTCCGATGGTGCTTCCGGCGCGCCGGCCTCGCTGCCGCTCGGCCGGCGGAGCAGATCGGCGGCTTCCATGCCCAGCACGCGAGCGAGACGGTCCACGACGTCGATCCCCGCCGCATACACACAGCGTTCCAGTGAGCTGATGTAGGTGCGATCGATCTCCGCCCGGTGCGCCAGCTCCTCCTGCGACAGACCCTGCGCCTGCCGGTTCTTCTTCAGGTTGAGCGCGAGCACCTCTCGAATGTCCATGCGGCCGAGAAGGCGGCGTTGTAGAGTATTCGACCATGGAGTATTCTCTACAGACGACGCGGTGATGCTGCCTCGGCAGTCGGCGATGCCGTCGCGTGGGCTACCGCCGCGATATGCAGCGGACATAGCGTCGGGAGGAGCCTAGATCGGAGACGAGCATGATGCCGCAACCGGATTTCCTCGACGCCCCGCCGGACGGCGATGCCCTGACCGACTACGACCGGGCGCACCTCAAGCTCTATATCCGCCTGCTGGACGCCGAGGCCGCAGGCGCAAGTTGGGAGCGGGCTGCTGCGGTGCTGTTCGACCTTGATCCTCTATGCGAGCCGGAGCGAGCGCGCCGGGTATATGACGCGCACCTCGCGCGCGCGCACTGGATGACCCACACCGGCTATCGCCATTTGCTCGACTGACAGCGCCCTCGTGATGCCGCAGCGGCATCACGCGATGCCGGGAGGCCGACTTCCGGAGCCTTGCCGCCGCCGCGATGCTGTTCCGTCCCGGAGGATGCCGGCAGGAGGAGCACGACGATGCGGCCCGACCTCGCGCAGTGGGAACAGACCCGTCGATACGACTATCTCGACGACCTGCCGATGAACGGCCTCGCATGGGAATGTCTGCGCCGCAACCGCGGCTACCAGGAGGACTTTCGCAAGCTGGTGGAATCGGATGCCGACGAGCGGCGCGACCGGCTGCGAGAGCATTGGGGGTTGCAGTTTCGCGGTGCGTCCGAGCCGATCCGCGTGCGACGAGCCGGTGCTTTGGTCTGCGAAGGCCGACACTGCCACCGTCGTCCTCACCTCGCTGCCGAAATGCCTGTCTGACGAACGCAACCTCGCGGCCCTGCTGACGGTCGCGACGCGCGCGCCCGACATCGACGGCACGCACCTGCTCCAGCCGATCGGAGACCGTGCGCTTCACCTCATCCGGTTGCCGGACGTCGAGGCTGACGCGGCGCTCGCCGCCCTCGTTCCGCTCGATCCGTCCGGTCCCGACCGGCTCGTGGCAGTGGACCAGCTTCTTCGCGCATTGCTCAGTCGCCCCGTCCCGCCCGACCGGCGCCTGACGCGGCAGCAGCGCCGCCGCCTGCGCCATATGCTTCAGGCCTGTGACGGACGCGAGAACGGTGCCACTTACCGCGAGATCGCCAATGTTCTGTTCGGCACCGAGCGCGTCGCCGCCGACCCGTGGAAGTCCTCGGCGTTGCGCGACGCGACGATGGCGCTGGTGCGCGACGGTCGCGCAATGATCGCCGGCGGCTACCGCACGCTGCTTCGCCGCCGTCCATGGCGGCAGGGGGTGCGATTTCGGCACTCCGATCTTCGCACTCCCCGCACGCCACCGCGCTTCGCCAACGTGACCCGCATCCGCCGTCCACGGTCGGCGGCCTCACCGAAGGTCACGGAGGCCCGATCATGTCGCCCAATCCCGCCGTCCTGCCGCCGCGCTACCTGCGCACCAAGGAAGCGGCCGAGTTCCTGAGCCTGTCCGCCCGTACGCTGGAGAAGCATCGCACCTACGGGACCGGCCCGAACTATCGCAAGCTCGGCGGCCGGGTCGTCTACGCGATCGACGATCTCCAGGCGTGGACCGAGCGCGGCGCAGTAACTTCGACCTCCGATCCGCGCGGGTCCGTCCTGCCCGCCAAGCGCCACGATGCCGCGGTTCTGGCGCACGCCAGCCGCTTCACCCGCTGATCGCCACGCGCCCGTGTCCTCTCGGCAACCCACCAGCGAACGCGCGCAGCTCGACCTGTTCCGGGCGCTGCCCGGCGATCTCGCTCCCCGCGATGCGCAGGATCTCATGGCCTATCCCTTCTTCTCGCTCGCCAAGTCGAAGCGGCTCGCGCCAATCGCCTTCAAGGCCGGCGCCGTCGTCATCCGCGTAGAAGCCGTGCCCGAGCACGGCATGGCGACGATCTGGGACGCCGACATCCTGATCTGGGCCGCCTCACAGATCGTCGAGGCGCGCGACGCGGGACTCAGGCCATCGCGCCTGATGGCAGCCACGCCCTATGAAATCCTGACCTTCATCGGCCGCGGGGTCGGTTCCCGCGACTACGACCGGCTGAAGGCCGCGCTCGACCGGCTGCAATCGACCACCATCGCGACCTCGATTCGCCAGCCGACCGAGCGGCGAATGCACCGGTTCTCGTGGATCAACGAGTGGAAGGAGCGCGCCGATACGCACGGCCGCCCGCTCGGGATCGAGCTGATCCTGCCCGACTGGTTCTACGCGGCCGTCCTCGACGACGCGCTCGTGCTGACCATCGACCGCGCCTATTTCGACCTGACCGGCGGACTGGAGCGCTGGCTCTACCGGCTCGTGCGCAAGCATGGCGGCCGGCAGGAGCATGGCTGGAGCTTCGATCTCCGCCACCTCCACGCCAAGTCCGGCAGCCTCTCACCGCTCAAGCACTTCGCCTACGACCTGCGCGACATCGTCCGCCGCCAGCCGCTGCCGGGCTACCGCCTGACGATTGAGCAGCCGGCGGACGCGCCCGAGCGCCTGTCCTTCGCGCCGACCGAGCTGCCGCCCTTCTGCTACTCGCCGCGCCCCCGGCGTCGGGTTCGTTCCGGGAATAAGCTGTGAATCCGCTCGTGCTATCGGGGACCGCGCCCCTCGTGCCATCGGGGACCGCAGGCTCGTGCTATCGGGGACCGGAATCGGCGCTTCCCTGTTTCCGTTCAACAGCTTGCGCCGCCCGTAACACTACTAACCAGAATTACTTCGTAATTCTTCTAACGGACCCCGCCGTTTCCACGACCGCGGTCGGGTGGCGGCGATGATCGTCGCCCAGCACTTCGGCAGCATCTCGGGCGGCAAGGACAGCCAAGCCGTCCTGTGCCTGATGGTCGAGCGGATCGAGCGGAAGGGGCTGGCGGCGTTCGGCAACCGCGCCCCGCGCTTCCTCGCCGCCGACAACGGCCACGAGAACCCGATCACGCTCGACCACATCGCCTATCTCGACGGCTGGCTGCGGCAGCGTACCGGCCTGCGCATCGAGATCGTCTCCGCGAACGACGTGCCCGGCCTCACCGACGAGACCGCCTTCGCCCGCAAGCGCGCCATGCTGCGCGAGGAATGGTCGAAGGAGAAGCGGCGGACCCGGCACCGCGGCGTGTGCAACCGGCGCAGGGAAGCTTGGCAGGCGGGCGCGATCGGTAAAGCGGAATGGCTCGCCGCGTGCGATTGCCCGGTGCTGGTGTCGCCGCCGGTGCCCGATCACCTGATCGAGCAGG
>NZ_LDTE01000034.1 GCF_001476905.1 Sphingomonas sanguinis
GGCGATCTGGTCGCGCTGGCGCATCGGCAGGGGACGGGACCGGTCTTCCTGCTCGGCACCAGCCAGGGATCTATTGCGGCGATGAACGGCGCCGCCCATGCCGCGCCGGGAAGCGTCGCAGGCGTCGTGCTGACCGAGTCGGTGTCGGTGATGGGGGGCAGTCATGAGACGGTGTTCGATGCCGATCCGGCGCAGGTGACGATACCCGCGCTGGTCGTCGCCAACCGAGACGACCGGTGCAACGTGGCACCCCCCGCCGATGCCCCGCGCATCGCGGCGGCGATGACGCATAGCCCGGAAGTGAAGGTGCTGACGGTATCGGGCGGGGTCAGGCGGTCGAAGAAGGACTGCGGGTCCCTCACCCCGCATGGCTATTATGGGATCGAGGATAAGGTGGTGGACGCGATCGCGCGGTGGCTGGACGCCCATGCGCGGTGAAGCGCTACACGCCGCTCTGGCTGAACGATGGCTGGAAGGCGGATCTATGTGAAGATGTGTTCGCGCAGAGGCGCAGCCAAAAATGCGCAAATCCTTTTCCAACGAAAAAGGGCCCGGGGTTTCCCCCGAGCCCTTGTCCGTCATCCGAATATCAGGATCAGTCGCGATCACCGGTCAGGAAGGCCGGAGCGGCGAATTCGGGCGAACCGCCCTGCTCGCCGCCTTCGCGACGGGGACGGTCGCCACGATCGCGACGCGGGCCGCTGCGGCCTTCGCCACCACGATCACCACCGCGCTCGCCGCCACGGTCACCGCCGTCACGACGCGGACCGCGACCGCCTTCACGGGGACCACGGTCGCCGCGCGGTTCACGCGGTTCGCGGGCCGGACGATTGTCCTCCAGCTCGGCGCCGGTTTCCTGGTCGACGACGCGCATCGACAGGCGGACCTTGCCGCGCGGATCGATCTCGAGGACCTTGACCTTGACTTCCTGGCCTTCGCTCAGAACGTCCGAGACCTTCTCGACGCGCTCGTTCTTGATCTCCGAGACATGGACCAGACCGTCCTTGCCGCCCATGAAGTTCACGAACGCACCGAAGTCGACCAGGTTGACGACCTTGCCGTTGTAGATCTTGCCGACCTCGGCCTCTTCGACGATGCCCTTGATCCAGTTCATCGCGGCTTCGATCTGCGCACCGTCCGACGAGCTGATCTTGATCACGCCCTCGTCGTCGATGTCGACCTTGGCGCCGGTGGTAGCGACGATCTCGCGGATCACCTTGCCGCCGGTGCCGATCACGTCGCGGATCTTCGACTTGTCGATCGTCATCGTCTCGATGCGCGGCGCGTGCGCCGACAGCTCGGTGCGGGTCGACGACAGCGCCTTGTTCATCTCGCCCAGGATGTGCGCACGGCCTTCCTTGGCCTGTGCCAGCGCGACCTTCATGATCTCCTCGGTGATACCGGCGATCTTGATGTCCATCTGGAGCGAGGTGATGCCCTCGCTGGTGCCGGCGACCTTGAAGTCCATGTCGCCCAGGTGGTCCTCGTCACCCAGGATGTCGGACAGGACGGCGAAGTCCTTGCCTTCCAGGATCAGGCCCATGGCGATGCCCGACACCGGACGCTTCAGCGGAACGCCCGCATCCATCAGCGACAGCGAGCCGCCGCAGACGGTGGCCATCGACGACGAGCCGTTCGACTCGGTGATGTCGCTGGTCACGCGGATGGTGTAGGGGAATTCCTCCTTCGACGGCAGCACCGGGTGCAGCGCGCGCCACGCCAGCTTGCCATGGCCGATCTCGCGACGGCCCGGCGCGCCGAAGCGGCCCACTTCGCCGACCGAATAGGGCGGGAAGTTATAGTGCAGCATGAAGTGCTGGTACGACAGGCCGTTCAGGCCGTCGATCATCTGCTCGGCGTCGCGGGTGCCCAGCGTCGTGGTGGCAATCGTCTGGGTCTCGCCGCGCGTGAACAGCGCCGAGCCGTGCGAACGCGGCAGGAAGTGGACCTCGGCCTCGATCGGACGGATCTGGGTGGTCGAGCGACCGTCGATGCGGCGGCCGTCCTTCAGGATCGCGGTGCGGACGATCTCGGCTTCCAGCTTCTTGACGAGCTTGGCGGCGACCAGCTGCTCCTGGGGCGTGCGGTCGGCCATGGCGGCCTTCGCCTTGGCGCGGGCCTCGCCCAGCGCGGTCTGGCGCTGCTGCTTGTCGGTCAGCTTGTAGGCCGCCGTGATGTCCTTGCCGACCAGCTTCTTCAGCTCGGCCTTGACCGCCTTCTGGTCGTCGCCGACCTTCAGCTCCCACGGGTCCTTCGCGGCCTGCTCGGCGAGATCGATGATCGCGTCGATGATCTGCTGCGATGCCTTGTGCGCGAACATGACGGCACCCAGCATCACTTCCTCGGACAGCTCCTTGGCTTCCGACTCGACCATCATCACCGCGTCATGGGTGGCGGCGACGACCAGGTCTAGGTCGCCAGCCAGCGCCTCGGCGTCGGTCGGGTTCAGCTGATACTCGCCATCGACATAACCGACGCGCGCCGCGCCGATCGGGCCCATGAAGGGCACGCCCGAGATGGTGAGCGCGGCCGACGCGGCGACCAGCGCCAGGATGTCGGGCTCGTTCTCGCCGTCATAGGACAGCACCTGGCAGATGCAGTTGATCTCGTTGTAGAAACCTTCGGGGAACAGCGGGCGGATCGGACGATCGATCAGGCGGCTGATCAGCGTCTCACGCTCGGTCGCGCCACGCTCGCGCTTGAAGAAACCGCCGGGGATACGGCCCGCCGACGAGAACTTCTCCTGATAGTGAACGGTCAGCGGGAAGAAGTCCTGCCCTTCCTTCACATTCTTCGCGGCCGTCACGGCGCACAGCACCACCGTCTCGCCCAGCGTCGCGATCACCGCGCCGTCAGCCTGACGGGCCACCTTGCCGGTTTCGAGGGTCAGCGTCTTGCCGCCCCACTCGATGGCCACTTTCTTGGTATTGAACATGGAATATCCTTCACTCCGACGGGCCTATCCCGCCGGGGCCTATGGGTTGAGCCAAGATTGGCTCTGGAGGTCGACCGAATTGCCGATCCTCCGATCCTACCCGCACAGTTCGACGGGTTTCATGACATAAGGGCTTTGGGGAGGCGCATCCTTGCGCGCATCCGGTCGGCCGGGTGCTCTATACACCAACCGATAAAAAAAGGGCACCCCGTGAGGGATGCCCTTTTTCGTGGCGTGTCGCCTTGGCTTACTTGCGCAGGCCGAGCTTGGCGATCAGCGCCAGATAGCGGTCGCCATCCTTGTGACGCAGATAGTCGAGCAGCGAGCGGCGCTTGTTGACCAGCATCAACAGGCCGCGACGCGAATGGTTGTCCTTCGCGTGGGTCTTGAAGTGCTCGGTCAGGTTCTGAATACGCTGGGTCAGGATCGCGACCTGGACTTCGGGCGAACCCGTGTCACCCTCGGCGCGGGCATGATCCTTGATGATTTCCTGGCGGCGTTCAGCGGTGATCGACATCGTGATCCTTTCTTAATCGAGGTTGAAACCACGAACGACCCGGACCTGTTCGTCCAGCGCCTCCACCAGCGCCACCGGGATATCCCCCAGCATCGCGAAATATTGGCCATCGTCCACGGCAATCCCGGCCAGCACACGCCCCTGACGAAGCGCCCCTGCCTGGTCGGGGTCGAGAGCAAGAGCCGGGATGTCGTCCAGCCCCGCCCTCAGCGGCAGGAGTATCTGTTCAAGGGTCGCCGCCTGCCCCATTTCGTTCAATTTGTCCAGCGATATCGCCGGAGCCAGGGTGAACGGCCCGGCCTTGGTGCGGCGAAGCATGATGACATGGCCCACGGTGCCGAGCGCCAGCGCGATGTCGCGGGCGAGCGAGCGGATATAGGTGCCCTTCGAGACGTGCGCGGTGAGGGTAATCTCCTCCAAATCCTCCCCGGCACGGGGAGGGGGACCATCCGCAGGATGGTGGAGGGGGGCTTCCGCGAGGGACTCGCCCAGTGTCTCCCCCCCTCCACCATTCGCTGACGCGAACGGTTCCCCTCCCCGTGCCGGGGAGGATATGAGCGAGTGAATCGTCACGGCGCGACTCGCCAGCACCACCTCTTCCCCGGCGCGCGCCAGGTCATAGGCCCGCTCGCCATCGATCTTCAGCGCCGAATAGGCGGGCGGCACTTGGGTAATCGGCCCGGTGAAGCGCGGCAGCACCGCCTCCAGCGCGTCGCGGGTCGGGCGCACGTCGCTGGTCGCCACCACCTCGCCCTCCGCATCCAGCGTCGACGTCTGCTCGCCGAAGCGGATGGTGAAGTCATACACCTTGTCGCTGTCGAGCATCCGCCCGGCCAGCTTGGTCGCCTCACCCACCGCGATCGGCAGCACGCCGGTCGCCAGCGGGTCGAGCGTGCCGCCATGGCCGACCTTGATCCCCTTGCCATAACCGCCCTGGCGCAAGCACCGCTTGACCGCGCTCACCCCTTGCGTCGAACCGAGCCCCAGCGGCTTGTCGAGAATGATCCATCCATGCATCGGCAAGGCGTTAGTCGGGGTTCGTCATCCTCTCAAGCACCGTCCCGCCCGCCAGTGCCTCACCGAAATGGCGACGGCACAGCGCGACATAACGGTCATTGCCACCGATCTCGGTCTGTGCGCCCTCGGCAATCGCCTTCCCCTGGCTGTCGACGCGCAGGTTCATCGTCGCCTTCGCGCCGCATACGCAGACCGATTTGATCTCGCTCAACGCATCGGCGAGCGCCAGCAATCGCGCCGAGCCGGAGAACAGCTGTCCCTTGAAGTCGGTGCGCAGGCCATAACACAGCACCGGAATGCGATGCCGATCGGCCAGCCGCGCCAGCTGGTCGACCTGATCGGGCGTCAGGAACTGCGCTTCGTCGACCAGGATGCACGCAAGCGGCGTCTCTGCGTGCCGATCCAGCGCACAGGCCTCCAGATCGGTGGTCGCGTGAAACGGCGTCGCGGGCTGCGACAGGCCGATGCGCGAGGCGATCGTGCCATAGGCGAAGCGGTCGTCGATCGCGGCGGTGAACAGCATCGTGTTCATCCCCCGCTCGCGATAGTTGAAATCGGCCTGCAGCAGCATGGTCGATTTTCCCGCATTCATACTGGCGTAGTAGAAATAGAGCTTGGCCATGGCGCGCCCTTATCGGAAGGGAAGCATCGTATCGAGCATGGGAACGAAGAGAATATGAGATTCTGGACGGCTCTGGCCGCGATGGCAGCGTTGCCCTTGCTCGGCGCGGCGGCACCGGCGGGGGCCATCACCTATCATATCGATCCCGCCCATGCGCAAGTGCAAGCCAAGGTCGGCTTTTTCGGCCTGGGCAGCAAGACCGCCCGCTTTCCCAAGCTGGAGGGTCGCGTGGCCCTGTCCGACCGGGATGCGCAGGCGGTGACGCTGGACGTGCAGATCGATGCGCAGGCGCTGGAGGCGGGGGATTTGCTCACGCGCTCGCGATTGCGAGGGCCGGATTTCTTCGACGTCGATCATTATCGCCACGTGACCTTTCACGGATCGTCGATGACCCGCACCGGCCCGCACAGCGCGCAGGTGGCGGGCACGATTTCGGCGCGCGGCGTGACGCGGCCCGCGACCCTGATGGTCGAGTTCTCGCAGCCCTTCGCCGCGATGACGGGCCGCGAGCCGGTGCACATTGCCGCCACGACCCGGATCGACCGGCGCGATTTCGGGATGACCGCCTATCCGCTGATCGTCGGGCGGCAGGTGACGATCGCGATCGACGCGGATTTGATGCCTTCGGGAGTGTAATCCTACTCCCGTTCAGTCAGCGCTGAGGCCACGGGATGGGGTTCGCGCAGAGGCGCGGAGGACGCAGAGAAGGTTTCGCTAAACGCCCCCCTATCATGCCACCCCGGCGGAGGCCGGAGTCCAGTTGCGGAGGGTGCGCGAGGGCGCAATGGGCTCGCCGCCCCCGCTTTGGCGCAGCGCGCCATCGACGCAGAAGATACTGGACCCCGGCCTTCGCCGGGGTGGGCCACCTTATTGGATGCGGGATCTTCTTCTCCGCGCCCTCCGCGCCTCTGCGCGAACCTGAATCCCGTGGCCCTCGACTTCACTCAGGCGGAACGGGATGTCAGTCCTCTGACGTGTCACCCTCCGCCAGATCCTGCGCCACCTTGGGCGTGCGCAGCAGCGAGTCGATATGGCTGCCCTCGTCGAAGCTCTCGTCCGCCAAAAACTTCAGCTTGGCGGCATATTTCATCTTCACCCGCGTCGCGACCTCGCGCTGCAGATACGCGGTATTCGTGCGCAGCGCCTTGATGACCATTTCCTCGTCCTTGCCGAGCAGCGGCTTCACGAAGACGGTCGCGTGACGCAGGTCGGGCGACATGCGTACTTCGGTCACGCTGACCAGATGCTTGGCCAGCGTCTCGTCATGCACGTCGCCGCGCGCCAGGATTTCAGAGAGGATGTGGCGCACCTGCTCGCCCACGCGCAGCAGGCGGACCGAGGGTTCGGCGGGGTTTTTGGCTTGGACCATATGTTTCTTCTCAAACGAAAATCGCGGCCGCCATACCGGCGACCGCGATCCATTCCGGCGTGATGCACGGGCGGCAGGACCAGTCCCGCCGCCCCGCGATCATCAGAGCGAACGCTCGCGCATCTCGACCTCGAACGTCTCGAGATAGTCGCCCGGCTTGATGTCGGTGAAGTTCTGCGTGAACGTCACACCGCACTCCAGGCCAGCGCGAACCTCGGCGACATCGTCCTTGAACCGGCGGAGCGAGTTGATCTCGCCCTGGTAGATGATGACGTCGTTGCGCGTGATGCGGGCCTTGAGCGCCTTGCGGATGACACCCTCGGTGACCAGCAGACCGGCAGCCTTGCCGATCTTGCCCGCCGAGAAGACCTCGCGGATTTCGGCGCGGCCGACGACCGTCTCGAACGCCTCGGGGCCCAGCTCACCGGCCATGCCCGCGCGGATCTCGTCGATCAGGTCATAGATGACGTCGTAATATTTCAACGCCACCTTGTTCCGCTCGGCGATCTCACGCGCCTTGGCGTTGGCACGGACATTGAAGCCGATGATCGGGGCTCCGCTCGCGGCCGCCAGCGTCACGTCCGACTCGGTGATGCCACCGACACCCGAGTGCAGGATGCGCGCCTTGATCAGATCCGACTGGATCTTGTTGATCGACGCCACGATCGCCTCGACGGTGCCCTGCGTATCCGCCTTCACGACCAGCGGATATTCCTTGGCTTGGTTCGCCTTCAGCGCCGAGAACATCGACTCCAGGCTGGCCGGGGCCGAGGTCGTGCGCTTCTGCAGCACCACGCTCTGGCGATATTCGGCGACTTCACGCGCCCGCGCCTCGTTCTCGACGACCTGCAACAGGTCGCCCGCCTGGGGCACGCCCGACAGACCAAGGACTTCGACCGGCATCGCAGGACCCGCCTGCTTCACCTGACGGCCCTTGTCGTCGACCAGCGCACGGACCTTGCCGCTTTCCGCGCCAACGACGAACACGTCGCCGACCTTCAGCGTGCCGCGCGTGACCAGCACGGTCGCGACCGGACCACGGCCCTTGTCCAGCTTGGCCTCGACCACGCTGCCCTCGGCCGCGCGATCGGGGTTGGCGGTCAGTTCGAGCAGTTCGGCCTGCAGCTGGATCTTCTCGATCAGCGTATCCAGACCGATCTTCTTGAGCGCCGACACTTCGACGTCCTGGGTCTCACCACCCATGTCCTCGACCTGCACGTCATGCTCGAGCAGACGCTCACGGACGCGCTGGGCATTGGCGTCGTGCTTGTCGATCTTGTTGATCGCCACGATCATCGGCTTGCCCGCCGCCTTGGTGTGGTTGATCGCCTCGATCGTCTGCGGCATCAGCCCGTCATCGGCCGCCACCACCAGCACCACGATATCCGTGACGTCGGCGCCGCGGGCGCGCATCTGGGTAAAGGCCTCGTGGCCCGGCGTGTCGAG
>NZ_LDTE01000035.1 GCF_001476905.1 Sphingomonas sanguinis
GGCCAACCAGGCGGTCAACAACGGATTTTCATTTTTTCGTAAAAAATCAGAAACCGGCGCAAATAGAGTGACTTAGCTGTATCGCTGAGCGGCACTCCGATCGGAACCTTCCGCCCGAATGCGCGTATCGCCCCGAATCACACGGCCCTAACATCCCGAATCAACGGGAGAATCGCCCGTCAGACGCAAACGGGGCGCCCTTTCCATCGGAAAGAGCGCCCCAGCTTATCTATTCGACCTGAACCGGCGCCTTACAGATGACCGACCGTGACCGGCTTATCCTCGGTCCGCTTCAACGGATTGGCGAGCGGCAGGGTGAAGGGGGCTGCCGCGATCTCGAACACATCGCCTTCCCGCGTACGGATGCCATCCGAGAAGGAGAGCGTCGCGGTGCCGAAAAAGTGGACGTGCACGTCCCCCGGACGACGGAACAGCGCATATTTGAAATGGTGATGCTCGAGATTCGCCAGGCTGTGCGACATGTTCGCCTCGCCCGACAGGAACGGCTTCTCCCAGATGGTCTGGCCGTCACGTGCGATCTTACTTGTGCCCTCGATATGGTCGGGGACCTCGCCTAGCAGCAGTTCGGCGCCCAGTGCGGCGGGGCGCAGCTTGCTGTGCGCGAGCCACAGATAGTTGTGACGCTCGGTCACATGGTCCGAAAACTCGTTGGCGAGGCACAGGCCCAAGCGATGCGGCGTGCCGTCGGGACCGATCAGATAGATGCCCGCCAGTTCGGGCTCCTCGCCGCCATCCTGTGCGAAGGCTGGCATTTCCAGCGCGTCGCCGGGGCCGACCAACTGCGAACCGTCACCCTTATAGAACCACTCCGGCTGCTGGCCGACCTGGCCTTCGCCGGGCTTGCCGCCCTCGACGCCTTCCAGGAACATGCGCATCGAGTCGGTCTGGTGTGCGGCGGCCGCGGCATCGCGGTGCATCTTGTCGCGGCCTTCCGCCGAGCCGAGATGGGTCAGGCCGGTGCCGGTCATCACGCAATGTGCGGGGTCGGCATGGTCGATCGGCGCGATCAAATGCCCCGCCGCCAGTTCGGCTGCGAGATCGACGCTCTCACCCTGCCCACACGCCAGCGCGGTATCGAGCAGCGACCGGCCCTCCTCTATCGCGCGCTGGGCGAGCGCAATGACGCTCTCGACGCCCGGCACGAAAGCGGCCTGGTCGCCGCGCGCCAGAATGACCGAGCGCTCACCCGAGGGCGCGCGGTGCTGCAACAGACGATCAGCCATCAAATCCTCCCCTAATCTCTTATCGACAAAAAAAGGGGCGCGGGCCGTGTTCGACCCGCGCCCCGTCATTCCTTAACCCGGCTGGCCATCGACCAGGCGGGGCAGCGTGCCCGCAGCTTCATCCTTCAGATCCTGCGGCAGCAGTGCGGCCGACAGGTTCTGGTACGACACCGGCCGCAGATAGCGGTCGATCGCGAGGCTGCCGACCGAGGTCGTGCGCGCGTCCGAGGTCGACGGGAACGGCCCGCCATGAACCATCGCATGGGCGACTTCCACGCCGGTCGGCCAGCCATTGGCGAGGATACGGCCCGCCTTGCGCTCGAGCACCGGCACCAGCCGCGCGGCCATGTCGGTATCGCCCTCGTCCATCTGGATCGTCGCGGTCAGCTGCCCCTCGGCGGCCTTGAGCACGGTGGTCAGCTCCGCCTCGTCGCGGCAGCGGACCAGGATCGACGATGCGCCGAACACTTCATGGCCCAGTGCCTCGTCGGCGAGGAACGCCTCGGCCGTGGTCTGGAAGAAGGCGGCGCGACCGGCGGTGATGCCCTCGCCCACCTTACCCTGCGCAATCGTCTCGACCTTGTCATGGCTCGCGAGCGACTCGGTGCCCTTGGTATAGGCGGCGTGGATGCCCGGCGTCAGCATGGTCTGCGCCGCCGCCTCGGGCAGCGCGGTGCGCGCCGCTTCGACGAACGCGTCCAGCCCCTCGCCTTCGATGGCGAGCAGCAGGCCCGGATTGGTGCAGAACTGCCCAGCGCCCATGGTCAGCGAGCCGACAAAGGCGGTGCCGAGCGCCGCCCCACGCGCCTTCAACGCCTCGGGCATCAGCACGACCGGGTTGATGCTCGACATTTCGGCGTAGACGGGGATCGGAACGGCGCGTTCCTGCGCGATCTTGACCAGCGCCAGGCCACCGGCGCGCGAGCCCGTGAAGCCGACCGCCGCGATGCGCGGATCGCGAACCAGCGCGGCGCCCAATTCGTTGCTCGGGCCGGTCAGGTGGCTGAACACGCCCTTGGGCAGGCCGCAGGCTTCGACCGCGCGTTCGATCGCTGCGGCGACCAGTGCACCGGTCTGCGGATGGGCGGGATGGCCCTTGACGACAACCGGGCAACCGGCGGCCAGCGCCGAGGCAGTGTCGCCACCAGCGGTCGAGAAGGCGAGCGGGAAGTTCGACGCGCCGAACACCGCGACGGGACCCAGCGGCACCATGCGCAGGCGCAGGTCGGGGCGCGGCAGCGGCTGGCGGTCGGGCATGGCGGGGTCGATACGAACCTGCAGATAGGCCCCGGCGCGCAGCACCTTGGCGAACAGGCCCAACTGGCCAACCGTGCGACCACGCTCGCCCTCCAGACGCGCGCGTGGCAAACCGCTCTCACGCATCGCCGCCTGGATCAGGTCGTCGCCGATGGCCATGATCTCGGCACCGATCTTGTCGAGGAAGGCGGCGCGATCTTCGCGGCTGGTGGCGCGATAGACGTCGAACGCCTCCTCTGCCGCGGCGCACGCCGCCTCGACATCGGCGGGGCCATGGACCGCGAAAGCGTCGCCCACCGGCTGGCCGGTGGCGGCGTCGATCGAACGGAAATCGGTCATAGGGGAAGCTCCTTTATATTACTCCGACATATTAGTTTGACGGAGCGATGGCAATGTTAAAGGTTGTGGGTAAGGATGGGGGTGGAGAGGTAAGATCGATGAATGACATCATGACGAAGGGCGATGGACCGCCCGCAATCGAGGCGGAAGTCGCCCCCGAACAGTCGAGCCCGAAGACGCGGCGCGGCACCGGTCGCCGCCTGCACGGCGCGATCGCGCACAAGCTGGGCGCGGCGATCGTATCGGGCGAGTACCGCCCCGGCGATACGCTGTCGGGCGAGGTCGCTTTTTCGGAAGCCCTCGACGTATCGCGCAGCGCGTATCGGGAAGCGGTGCAGGTGCTGAGCGCCAAGGGGCTGGTCGAAAGCCGACCCAAGACCGGCACCCGCGTGTTGCCGCGCAACCGCTGGAACTTGCTCGACCCCGATGTGCTGGCCTGGGCCTTTTCGGGCGAGCCGGATATTCATTTCGTGCGCAGCCTGTTCGAGCTGCGGTCGATCGTCGAGCCCGCCGCCGCGCGCCTGGCGGCGGAACGGCGCGACAAGGCCGATCTGAAGGAGATGCGCGACGCGCTGGCCGCGATGCGCCGCCACACGCTGGCGACCGAAGCGGGGCGTACCGCCGACCGCGATTTCCACAATGCGGTGCTGGCCGCGACTCGCAACGATGCGCTGGTCGTGCTGACCGCCAGTATCGGCGCGGCGGTCGCCTGGACCACCCAGTTCAAGCAACGCTCGCGCGCGCTGCCCCGCAATCCGGTGCCCGACCATGTGAAGGTCTATGACGCGATCGCGGCGGGCGATGTCGAAGGGGCGGGAGAGGCGATGCGGCTGCTCGTCGATCTGGCGCTGGAAGACACGCGCAGCGCCATGGAGGAATAAGAAGGCCCGCTCCGCACACGGAGCGGGCCACCCGAGACGCCGGGTTCGGGAAAGGGTTTTCCTAGAGCAGACCGACATTCTTCTCATTCCTCCCCTGCAAGGGGAGGGGGACCGTGCGAAGCATGGTGGAAGGGTGTCCCCGGTTGTTGTTGCAGTCCAACCTCTCAGGCCGGGATACCCCTCCGTCAGGCCTGCGGCCTGACACCTCCCCTGCAAGGGGAGGAATAAGGGAATGTCGACGAAACCTCAGATCGCCGCGCGGTGCAGCGGCTTGGCGGGGACCGTCACGCGGAAGGTGAAGATGTCGCCTGCCTGGCCCTGCTCCTCCAACTGTTCTGCCGACAGTCCCTGCCGCGCGGTGGTGGCATAGGCGGTGCGGCCATCGGGACCGCCCAGCGCGATCTTGGTGATGTTGGACACCGGAAAACGCACCTCGTCGGTCATCACCCCGTCCGGGCCGTAGCGCCGCGCCGCCCAGCCGCCGAAGAAGCCGACCCACACGCCGCCCTCGGCATCGCAGATCGCGCCGTCGGGATGCCCGTCCGCATCGCCGAAGCGCGCGAACTCGGTTGCCGGGCCGAGCGTACCGTCGCCCAGAATCGGATGCGCCAGGATCACCTTGCCCAGCGTATCGACATGATAGAGCGTCAAGTCGTCAGGCGAGATCGCCGGGCCGTTGGTGATGCACACCGCATCCGCACTGGTCGGCGTGACCAGTCCTGCGGCCCATTGGAACAGGCGGCCCGACAGCGAGGTCTCATCATTGTCCATCGTGCCGAACCAGATACGCCCCTGCCCGTCGACCGCCGCGTCGTTCAGGCGATTAGCGGGCAAATGGGTATCGACCTCGGCCAGCCGCTCGAACGCGCCGGTTGCCGGATCGAAATGATGCGGGCCCGACTTGAGTCCTGCGACGAAACCGCCGCGCTGCGCCGGCACGACCCAGCCGACCATTTCGGGCGAGGCCCAGTGATCGAGCGTACCAGCGGCCGGGTCATGCCGGTAAATGCGCTGCTGCTTGATATCGACGAACCACAGCGCGTCATCGACCCAGATCGGGCCTTCACCCAGCGTCGCACCCACGGTCAGGCAATGTTCGGCCTGCTGCATCACTCTCTCCTTGTCCTCGCCCGGTCGTTTTATCGCCAACCGGCGTCGATGAAATAGTCGTGGCCGGTGCACATCTTCGCATCGTCCGACGCGAGGAACAGCACCAAAGCCGCGACGTCCGAGGGCTGAATGCGTCCGTCGAGACACTGGGCCGCGACGATCTCCGCCTCGCCTTCGGGGGTATACCATTTTTCCTGGCGCGGCGTCTGGACGTTGCCCGGCACGATGGTATTCACGCGGATATTCTCGCGCCCCAGATCGCGCGCGAGGCTACGGGTCAGCCCCTCGATCGCGGCCTTGCAGGTCTGATAGAGGACCAGGTCGTTGAGACCCAGATGCCAGCTGATCGATCCGAAGTTCAGGATCGCGCCGCCCCCTGCCCGCTTCATCGCGGGTATCACCGCTTGCGCGGCGAAGAACTGGTGGCGCAGATTGACGTTCAGCCGCTCGTCCCAATAGGCCGGGGTGACGTCCTCGATGCTGTGGCGATCGTCATTGCCCGCATTGTTGACCAGGATATCGACCCCGCCCAACGCCGCTTCCAGATCGGCGAAGATCGTCTTCAGGCTATCGAGGTTGGTCAGGTCGCAGCGGCGATGGATCGGCGCATGGCGCGCATCCGGGCTCAGCCGATCGACCAGTGCCTGGCTCGCGTCTTCCGCAATGTCGACGAACGCGACGCGCGCGCCCTGCGCCACGAACGCCTCGACCACCCCCTCGCCGATCCCCGAACCGCCGCCCGTCACGATGACGCGCTTGTCGATCAGGCTGGGATAGCGCGCGACCATGTCGGTCGCGGCACTGGTCTTCTGCAACATGGAAGTCTCCGTCACAACAGGCCGCGCTTGGCCAGGTTGCGCATCAGGTCGCCCAGACCGAAGGTCCAGGCTGGGGCATCGGCCGAGGTCATCACCGGATTGACCAGCGTGCCCAAACGCGGGTTGGAGATGACGACCGTGTCGCCGACCTTGTGGGTGAAACCACGGCCCGGCTCGTCACGGTCCTGGGTCGGCGCGAACAGCGTGCCGAGGAACAGGACGAGGCCGTCCGGGTAATGATGCTCGCTCAGGGCCTGGCCGAGCAGATCCTCGGGATCGCGGCTGATCTGGTCCATCGAGCTGGCGCCTTCCAGCACATAGCCGTCGGTGCCGGTGATGGTCAGCTTGACCTCGCTCGACCGGACATCGTCCATGGTGAAGCCGTCGTCGAACAGGCGGACGAGCGGGCCGAGCGAGCAGGAGGCGTTATTGTCCTTGGCCTTGCCGAGCAGCAGCGCCGAGCGCCCCTCGAAATCGCGCAGATTGACGTCGTTGCCCAGCGTCGCGCCGACCGCCTTGCCATGCGCATCGGCGACCAGCACCACTTCCGGCTCCGGGTTGTTCCAGGTCGAGTCGGAACGGACGCCGACCGGCATTCCCCAACCGACCGTCGACAGGACCGGCGACTTGGTGAAGATTTCCGCATCGGGGCCGATCGCGACCTCCAGATATTGCGACCACAAGCCTTCGGCGATCAGCGCATCCTTCAGCTGCGCCGCTTCCGGAGAGCCAGGCACGACCGAACGGATATTGCCGCCCAGCGCCGCTTCCAGCGTGCCGCGAAGCCCCGCCGCCTTGGCATGGTCGCCGCGCGCGCGCTCCTCGATCACGCGTTCCAGCGCGGACACGGCAAAGGTCACCCCCGCCGCCTTCACGCATTGCAGGTCGATTGGCGACAGCAGGCGGTTGGCCGCGCCTTCCTCCGGCGAGAGACCCAGTTCCGCCAGGTCACCCAGCGGCTCGCCCTGGGTCGAGTCGATCCGGTCGCCCGCGAGCAGCGCCGAGACCGTGGGCGCCACACGGCTCATATCGAATACCCGGCCGCCCTCGACCAAAATGGGACATGGCCCCTGCCCCCGGTCGATCCGACCGACGAAACGCCCGTTACGCCAATCATCCGGCAAAGCGTTCATCAGGTCGGTGTGATTGCTGGCCATATGTCCTCTCCGCAGATTTGTTAGCGGTATCGATTGCCGCCCGGTTCAGGTCAAGAGGCGGTTTTCGTGGGCGCGAACGGGCACGCCATTTGCCGGAAAGATGAAAATACGTCATCCTCGGCCCACCGCAGGCCTTTCGGGGCGCGATCGACCGAATCGCGCCACCGACTGCCCCAGTGGAGAGGAAGCCCATGCGTATCGAAGATCCGTCCTTCACCGTCTGGATCGACGACCGGCATATCATCCATATCCACGCCCAGGGCACCTGGAGCGCCGAGATCGCCGATCGCTATTGGCGCGCGTTCGGACCGTTCCTCGAGGAATCGCGCCGTCATTTCGGCTTTGCCAAGGTGCTGGTCGACCGGCGCGGCGCCCCGGTCATGCCCCCCGCCCTGATCCAGGCGATGCGCGAAGGAATCCTGACCCATTATCGACAAAATGACTGGCTGGCACTGGTCGTCGATTCCAGTCCGCTGAAATCCCAGGCCCGGCAAAACTACCCGCTCGAGCATCTCGAGGCCTTTCTGTCGTATGATGCCGCCCTGGCCTGGCTGACGAACGCCTGACCCGTTCGGCCGACCGGCCGGGCGGGATGAACCGCCCGGCCGGTCGCGACGATCAGTGATTGTCGCGCGGCAGGCCCTGGGTCTGGGCGATACGCTGATACTTCTCCGCGCCCTCCAGGATTGCGCCGGTCGACATCTGGCCGACCACCGAACGCTGGATTTCCTGCCACGGGGTCTGCGACGCGGGATATTTATAGCCGCCCGCCGCCGCCAGCGTCTTGCGACGCTCGGCCAGTTCCTCGTCGGAGATCAGGATGTTGGCGGTGCCCTTGTTCAGGTCGATGCGCACCCGGTCGCCGGTCTGGATCAGCGCCAAGCCACCCATCGCCGCCGCTTCCGGGCTGGCGTTCAGGATCGAGGGCGATCCCGACGTACCCGACTGACGCCCGTCACCGATACAGGGCAGCGCATGAACGCCCTCGGTGATCAGATAGGCGGGCGGGCGCATGTTGACGACTTCCGCCGCACCCGGATAGCCGATCGGGCCTGCGCCGCGCATGAACAGCAGCGTCTCGGGCGTGATGCCGGTCGTGGGATCGTCGATCCGGTGGTGATAATCCTCCGGCCCGTCGAACACGACCGCCGGTCCCTCGAACGCGTCGGGATCGTCCGGTTTGGACAGATAGCGGGTGCGGAACTCCTCGGAGATCACGCTGGTCTTCATGATCGCGGCGTCGAACAGATTGCCCGACAGGACGATGAAGCCAGCCTCTTCCACCAGCGGCTGCGCGAAGGGTCGGATGACCTTTTCGTCCTCGATGGCGACACCACGGCAATTCTCGCCCATCGTCTTGCCGTTGACGGTCATCGCGCCTTCGTGGATCAGCCCCTGCTCGATCAGCTGGTTGACCACGGCGGGCACGCCGCCCGCGCGGTAATAATCCTCGCCCAGATACTCGCCCGCCGGCTGCAGGTTCACGAGCAGCGGCACCTTGTGCCCCTCGCTCTCCCAGTCCTGCACGGGCAGATCGACGCCGATGTGGCGCGCGATGGCGGCCAGGTGGATCGGCGCGTTGGTCGAGCCGCCGATCGCCGAGTTGACCTTGATCGCGTTGTGGAACGCGTCCTTGGTCAGGATGTCGGAGGGCTTCAGATCCTCATGCACCATCTCGACGACGCGCTTGCCGGTCAGATAGGCGACTTCCTGGCGGTCGCGATACGGCGCCGGGATCGCGGCCGAACCGGGCAGCGACATGCCGAGCGCCTCGGCCAGCGAGTTCATCGTGGTCGCCGTGCCCATGGTGTTGCAATAGCCGGTCGATGGGGCCGACGATGCGACCAGGCGGATGAACTCCGCATCGTCGATTTCGCCCGCCGCGAGCATCTGGCGCGCCTTCCACACGATGGTGCCCGAGCCGGTGCGCTCGCCCTTGTGCCAGCCGTTGAGCATCGGCCCGACCGACAGCGCGATCGCCGGGATATTGACCGTCGCGGCCGCCATCAGCATCGCCGGGGTCGTCTTGTCACAGCCGATCGTCAGCACCACGCCATCGAGCGGATAACCGTACAGCACCTCGACCAGCCCCAGATAGGACAGGTTGCGGTCGAGACCGGCGGTTGGACGCTTGCCGGTCTCCTGGATCGGGTGGACCGGGAATTCCAGGACGATGCCGCCCATTTCGCGCACGCCCTCGCGCACCCGCTCGGCCAGCACCAGGTGGTGGCGGTTGCAGGGCGACAGGTCGGAGCCGCTCTGCGCGATGCCGATGATCGGCTTGCCCGACTGCAACTCCTCCAAGCTCAGACCGAAGTTCAGATAACGCTCCAGATAGAGCGCCGTCATGTCGATATTCTCGGGATTGTCGAACCAGGCGCGGCTGCGCAGGCGCGGCGCCGAGGAGGGGTTGGGCGTGTCGGTCATGTCAGGCTTTCGGTCAGCGAGCGGTGGAAAAACGATAGATCATCGTATGGCGGTACGGCTTGCCCGGATCGACGCGGGGCGAGACGAAATCGGGCTTGTTGGGCGAATCGGGGAATTTCTGCGGCTCCAGCGCGATGCCGTCGCCCATGCGGTACAGATGCCCCTTCTTGCCGACATAGGTGCCGTCGAGGAAGTTGCCGGTATAGAATTGCACGCCCGGCTCGGTCGACAGCACCTCGAGCACGCGGCCCGACGCCGGGTCCTCGAGTCGCGCGGCCAGCTGCGGCGTCGCGGTCAGCCCCTTGTCGAGCGCGAAATTGTGGTCATAGCCCTGGCCATAGCGGATCTGCTGGTCGTTGCCGTCCCGAATGCCCTCGGCCACCAGGCGCGGCTGGCGGAAATCGAATACCGTGCCCTGCACCGGGCGACGCTCGCCGGTCGGGATCAGCTTGGCATCGACCGGGGTATAGGCCGCCGCCGGGATGGTCAGCTTGTGGAAGGTCGCGCCCAGCGGCGAACCCTCGCCGTTCAGGTTGAAGATCGCGTGGTTGGTCATGTTGACGATGGTCGGCTTATCGGTCTTCGCCTCGAACGCGATGGTCAGCGCGCCCGCCTCGTCCAGCGAATAGGTGACGGTGGCATCGACCTTGCCGGGATAGCCCTGGTCGCCATCGGGGCTGGTCAGCGCCATCACCACGCTGGCGGTCGGACCGTCCTTCATCGACACGATCTTCCACAGATGCTTGTCGAAGCCTTTGGTGCCGCCGTGCAGCGAATTGGTCTTGTCGTTCAGCGTCAGCTGATAGCTCTGCCCATCCAGCGAGAAGCGCCCGCCGCCGATGCGGTTGGCGAAGCGGCCCACCGTCACGCCGAAGAAGTTCGGGTGGTTCACATAGTCTTCGGACTTGTCATAGCCGAGCAGCACGTCGGCGAACTTGCCGTTGCGGTCGGGCGCCATCACCGACTGGAGCGTCGCACCATAGGTCAGGACGCGCGCCGACAGCCCGGCCTTGTTGGTCAGGGTCACCGCCTCGATCGCTGCACCGTCCGAAGACTGGCCCGCGGGCGCACGCTTTGCCTCGCTCGCCAGAGCGGTCGTAGAAGTCATTGCGGAGGTTACCGCTACCAAAGTAAGAAAGCTCTTGATTGACGCCCTCGACATGCCTCATCCCTCCGTCACCAGACGCCATTGACGCGCCTTTTGTGTCACTATAGTCAGACAAAATATCAGGAGCAAGCCGGTCAACGAACATCTTTTGACGATGTTCACCGGCGCGAAGGAGAGGAATGCCATGGCCGCACCGCCCGTCACGTCCCGCGCCAACGGCGCAACGCCTGTCGGGGGAAAGGCCGCCAATTATGGATCGGCGCTGACCCTGCTGGCCAGCCTGTTCTTCATGTGGGGCTTCATCACCGTCATCAACAACGTGTTGCTGCCGCATCTGCGCTCGGTGTTCGAGCTTGATTATGCGCAGACGACGCTGATCGAGTCGGTCTGGTTCATCGCCTATTTCTTCGCCTCCATCCCCTCGGCCAAGCTGATCGAGCGGGTCGGCTATCAACGCTCGATCGTGATCGGCCTGCTGATCATGGCGGCGGGCGCACTGGGCATGACGCTGGCTGCCAGCCTGCCATCCTATGGCGTGACACTGGTCATGCTGTTCGTCATCGCCAGCGGCATCACGCTGCTGCAGGTGGCGGCCAACCCGTACGTCACCGTCATCGGCCCGCCCGAGACCGGATCGTCGCGCCTGAACCTGGTGCAGGCGTTCAACTCGCTGGGCACCACGCTGGCCCCGCTGTTCGCCGGATATCTGATCCTCGGCCGCAGCCGGAGCGGCACCGCCGAGGCGGGTGTCGCGCTGACCCAGGCCCAGCGTTATGCCGATGCCCAGTCGGTGATCCTGCCCTATGTGCTGGTCGCGATCGTGCTCGTCGTGCTCGCCATCGTCATCGCCCGCTTCCCCCTGCCCGCGCTGGGTTCCTCGACGCAGCGCGCCGCCAAGGCCGAGCGCAAGCAGCATTCGCTGTGGAAGCATCGCAACCTGACGCTCGGCATCCCGACGATGATCGCCTATCTGCTGGCGGAAATCGGCGTCGCCAACCTGTTCGTGAACTTCGTGTCGCAGCCCAACATCGCCGCCGTCACGCATGAACAGGCGTCGCGCTACCTCTCCCTGCTGTGGGGCGGCATGATGGTCGGCCGCTTCGTCGGCAGCTTCGTGATGCAGAAGATCGCGCCCGAGCGCGTGCTGACCGTCTTCGCCTTCGGCGCGCTGGTCGTCGTTGCGATCGCGACCTTCACCACCGGCCCGATGGCCATGTGGGCGCTGATCGCGGTGGGCCTGTTCCACTCGATCATGTTCCCGACCATCTTCACCCTCGCCATTCGCGGCCTCGGCCCGCTGACCGAGGAAGGGTCGGGCCTGATGATCATGGCGATCGCCGGTGGTGCGCTGGTCGTCGTGCAGGGCTGGCTGGCCGACCATTACGGTCTGCAGAATTCGTTCTTCCTGACCATGGCCTGCGAAGTCGTCGTGCTCGCTTATGCCCTGTGGGGATCGAAGCCCGCCAACATCTTCCCGGACGACAAGGCCGCGTAAGCGACCCGTCCGCAACAACACGAAAAGGGGGCGGTGCCGCAAGGTGCCGCCCCCTTTTGCATGGAGAGAAACACAGGCCTTGCCGCCAGAAAAGAATGTTGTAACATTACATACTGATTGATGTGGAGCCCAGAGCCCGTGCCCTCCGACCTCGCCCTGTTGCCCGAGCAGACCGCCGCCGCCCTGCCCGATCATGTCGCGTTCGCCACCCAGCCGACCGTACTGGCGGCGATCGACGATCCGGCGGTGACGCTGGCGGTGTGGCAACGCCCCTCGCCGCTCGACCGGTCCGAGATCGGTGACCTCTCACCAGTTCGATTCGCGGCGCCCGCGCCGGCGGTCGAGCGGATATTAGCCGACCTGCTTGCCACCGATGGTCCGGCGCGCGCCTGGCATCCGATCGTCGCGCAGGACGCCGGGCGGCTGGCGACCTTGTTCGCGTCGCTGTCGGGTGAAGAGCGGGTCGAGGTGCGGCTGGAGCGCGTGACAGGCAATGGCTGCTGGAAATTCCACGCCGATTATGTCGCGCTGCGGATGATCTCCACCTATTGCGGACAGGCGACGCAGTGGCTGCCGCTGGGGGCGGATGCCGACACGCCGCCGCGCGCACTGGCGGCGGGCGATGTCGGCCTGTTCAAGGGCCGCGCGCTGGCCGGAGACCGGGCGATCATCCACCGCTCGCCGCCGATCGCGGGCAGTGGCGAGGAGCGGCTGCTGCTGGTCATCGACGCCGAATGGCCCGAGCGCGACTGAGTCAGAACCAGGTGCGGATGCCGAGCGCCAGCGCTGCGCCACCACCCCCTGCCGGGCCATAGCGCCGTTCCCAATTCACCCCGACATAGGGCGCGAACTCGCGCGCGATCTCGTAGCGTAGGCGCAGGCCCAACTCGATGCTCGACACGCCCGCAGCAATACGCTGCTCGGGCACGTCCTGCGCGGCGAGATTGACCTCGACACGCGGTTGCAGCACGGCGCGCTGGGTCAGGCGCTGGTCGACCCAGGCTTCGGCGCGAGCGTGGAGTTCGCCCTTGTCGGACAGGAACAGCGCGCCCTCGACATCGAACCAATAGGGGGCGAGCCCCTCGACCCCGACCACCGCATAGGTCCGACGCGCGCCCGCGCCGACATCCTGGCGCAGACCGGCCTGCAGGTTCCAATAGGGATCGATCGCCCGCGCATAGAGCGCCTGCACCTCCGCCGCGCCGATCCGGTCGCGGAACGCCCCCTCGCCCTCGCTCTTGACGACCAGCCGGTGGATATCGCCGCCGAACCAGCCCTCCCCGTCCCAGCGATAGCCGTCGCGGCCGTCGCGGACCTGCACCTCGGCCAAATTGAACAGGACCTGCGCAAAGCGCATGCCGCCATGCTCCATCCGCATCTGCGCACTGGCGGCGGCCATGGCGGCGGGGTCGTAGAAGCGGTCTGCGGCACGGTCGGTCGGCGGCGCGGGCGGCGGTTCGTGACCGACCGCCTCCGCCATGACCATGCCCGGCATCGCCATGGGAGCCATGGCCTGATCGCCGGTCGGGGAGGCGGCTGGTTTGCAATGCCCCATCGCCGCGTGTTCGGGTGGGCAAGCCTCCGTACCGGCGGCTGGCATCGACGCCATGCCCGGCATCGCGCCATGATCCATGGCCGCTGGCATCTGGGCGGGCGTGCAATGGCCCATGGCCCCGTGTTCCGACGAGCAGGCCATCGGTTTCGGCTTGGTTACGGTCTTGGCGGCCGGTGCTTTCCGCCGAGCGGGCGTCCGCTGGACGGATTTCGCCTTGGGCTTTTTTGGGGCGGCCATGGTCATGCCGGGCATCGCCATCCCCGGCATCATGTCATGATGGTGCTGCGGCTCGGCGAGCAGGAGCGTGAACGGGATCATGCCGCCGCTCGCTTCGCCGCATCGGGCCGGACGGTGACGACCTGCATCATGCCTGCATGCATGTGATAGAGCAGGTGGCAGTGAAAAGCCCAGTCGCCCTGCGCATCGGCGGTCAGGTCGAAGGTCACGGTGCCGCCGGGCGCGACATTGACCGTGTGCTTGCGCGGGGCATGGTCGCCCTGCCCGGTCACCAGCTCGAAGAAATGGCCGTGCAGATGGATCGGGTGCGCCATCATCGTGTCGTTGACCAGGGTCACCCGCACCCGCTCGCCCAGCCGAAAGGGAATCGGCGCGGTCACGGCGTTCAGCTTCACCCCGTCGAACGCCCACATATAGCGCTCCATATTGCCGGTCAGGTGGATGGTCAGCGCGCGCGACGGCACGCGGGTATCGGGATTGACCGCCACGCTCTTCAGATCGCGATAGGTCAGCACCCGGTGCCCGACATCGGCCAGCCCCTGCGGCGGCTCGCCGGTCCGATCCATCGGCATGGGTGAGACCGTCTGCACGACGGGCGTACGTGGCAGGCCGGGCGCGTTGGCGAAGTCGCGCATGTCGTGCTTCATCGCACCATGGTCCATGGCCGCGCCGGATGGGCCCCGCTGGCAATGGCCCATCGCGGCATGTTCGGGCGGGCAGGCGGCGGCGGGCGCACCATGGCTCATGCCCGCCATATCGCCCATCCCCATATCCTTCATGGTCGCCAGCGGCCGGGTGCGCAACGCAGGCACCGCCGCCGCCATGCCCGCCCTCGGCGCCAGCGTGCCCCGCGCCATGCCCGACCGGTCCCAGGCCTCCGCCACCAGCGTATAGGCGCGGTCCTCGATCGGGGTGACGATCATGTCATAGGTCTCGGCCACCGCGATCTGAAGCTCGTCGACGCTGACCGGCTGCACGTCCTGGCCATCGGCCTGCACGACGCGGAGCGACAGGCCGGGGATGCGGATAGCGAAATTGGTCATGGACGACGCGTTGATCACGCGCAGCCGCACCCGCTCGCCGGGGGTGAACAGCCCGGTCCAATTGTCCGCCGGACCATGGCCGTTGACCAGATAGCGATAGGTCGATCCCGTCACATCGGACACGTCGGTCGGGTCCATCCGCATCCGGCCCCAGTCCAGCCGCTCCGCCAGCGGCTGGTCCCTGCCCGCCAGCAGCCCCGAGAGCGTCTGCTTCTGATAGTTGAAATAGCCGCCCTGCAGCTTCAGCTTGCGAAAGATCGCATGGGGGTGAAGCGCGCTGTGATCGGACAGCACCACCACATGCTCGCGGTCAAACGCGATCGGATCGGGGCCCGCCGGGTCAATCACGATCGGGCCGTAATGCCCCTCCTGCTCCTGCAAGCCCGAATGGCTGTGATACCAATAGGTCCCCGCCTGCACGACCGGAAACTCATAGGTGAAGCGGCCCCCCGCCGGGATGCCCGGAAAGCTGATCCCCGGCACGCCGTCCATCTGGAAGGGCAGCAACAGGCCATGCCAGTGGATCGAGGTTTCCGCGTCCATCGCATTGATGACGGTGATCCGCGCCGTCTGCCCCTCGCGCAGGCGGATCAGCGGGGCGGGCACCCCGCCATTGATGCCGATCGCATGATAGGGTTTGCCGTCGATCATCATATGCTGGCGCGCGACGGTCAGGGTGATGTCGGGCCCGCTCAGCACGGCGCGAGGCGCCTGGCCGGCGCCGTGGCTCTGCGCCCAAGCGGGCATGGCGGCCAGGGCACTCAGCCCGACGCTCCCGGCCAGCAGGTCGCGGCGGCGCATCACGGTCATGGTATCGATCATGCCCTGCTATACGCATGCCGGGCGCGCACCCCTCACTCGGTCGTTTCACGCAAGGCGGCGCGGGCGCGGCGGATGCGCAATTCGATCGCCTTGACGCTCAGCCCCAGCGCCTCGGCCGCCTCCGCTTGGCTCAGCCCCTCGATCGCGCACAGGATCAGCGGGCTCCGCAGCCCCTCGGGCAGCGAATCGAGCGCGGCCAGCGTGTGCGCCAGCGAATCGCGCTCGATTGCCGCCGCCTCGGTGCCGATCCGGTCGTCGGCCACCGCCTCCGCCGCTTCGACCGGCAGCACGCGCGACAGCATCGCCCGCACCCGCCGCCGCCGCGCCCAGTCCCGGCACTTGTTGAGCGCGATGCCGCTGAGCCAGGCGCGCAGCGAGCGCGCCGGGTCGAACCGGGCCAGCGCGCCATGCGCCGCAACGAAGCTTTCCTGCACCAGGTCCAGCGCCTCGTCGGCATCGCGGACATGCGCCAGGATCAGGCGATACAGCGCTGCCTTGTGCCGGGTGACGATCGCCGCATAGGCCCCCGGCCGCCCGGCCCGCGCCAGCGCGACCAGATCGCCATCCGCCAGCCCGGCCCAGTCACGCTCGCCCACGCGCCCGCTTACCGTGCGGTGTCGGTCAGCTTGGCCACCACCAGCCGGTCGAAGGTTGCCGCCTGATCGGGGCGAAGCTGGGCTCGCATCGCGAACACATGCGCCAACGTCGCCTTTTGCAGATCGCCCATGGAATGATGGACCGCATCGATCGCGGCGGCGACGCGCGGGCCGTCGCGATGCTCCGCCTCGATCGCCGCGGCCAGCCGCGCATTGTCGGCGCGCAACCTCGCCTCCAGACCGGCACGCGTGACCGCGAACCGCGACTCCAGCCGGTCGAGCGCCGCGCTCTGCCGCGCATCGAGCGCGATCTCGCGGTGGACCAACATGTGGATATCGCTTTGCGGCGCAGGGACGGGCATCAGCAACCGACACCCGATCGCCACCCCCGCCAGCGCCGCGACAAAGGCGATCGCCATGGTCAGGAGATGGCGGCGCATCGCCCCGCTCCCCACCCCGCTCATCGACCGAGCAACAAGGTGGAGGGGGCCAGACCGGTATCGAGCGCGGCCACCACGACCGGCGGCCGATCGCGCACCTCGCTCCGCCCCGCCATGATTCCGCCCCCGGCCACGCCCAGCATCAACGCCGCCGCCCCGGCCAGCGCCATGCCCCGCGCGAAACCGGGCTCCGCCGAGGGCGCAGCGGCGATCGCGGCGGTGATCCGCTGCTCCAGGTCATCCAGGGCGGCGGGCGGCGCGCTCTGGGCCAGCCGGGCAAGATCGCGGTCGAAAAGATCGGTCATGATACAGGCCTTACGCGCAAAAGGTGCCGAACCCTCATAGGTCGGATAGAAACAGCATATGGATCAGAGCACGCTCCGCAACATCGCCGCCTTCGCCCCTCTGTTGGCGGCGCCCGACTTCGTCGCGGGCGAATGGGCCGAGGTCACGCGCTCTCCCGAGGGTGTACTTTCCCTGCCCTGGTTCCGCCTGTCGGAAACGGCCTCTGCTTTCGTCGCGGCGATCTCCACCCAGGATGTCGCAAGCCATTACTTGGCCGTGAAGGATGCCGAAGCGCGTGCCAGCCTTATGCGCCTCGCCCAGGATTCGGCCGCCATGGCCGATGCAAGTGTCGAACAACTGGGCTGGGTCCTGACGTACCAGATGCGATCCGAACGCTTTGTGGAGGGATCGCTGGCCCAGGCCTTCGACACCGGCCTGATGCACGCCATCGCCACACGCGCGGCCGTTCTGGCGGCGTTAGACCCAGCACAACAAAAACCCCGCTAAGCCGTTGGCCTAGCGGGGTTTTCGATGGTGGGCGTGGCAAGGATTGAACTTGCGACCCCTGCGATGTCAACACAGTGCTCTACCACTGAGCTACACGCCCGCCGGAGGTCGGGCAATTAGCAGGTTCGGCCGGGCTGGCAACCCCTAAATCGCACCATCGGCCGATTCCGGCTGAAAAAGTCTGTCCACCTCCATCACCAGGTCGCGCAGGTGGAAGGGTTTGGACAGGACGCGGGCGTTGGGCACGGCCTGTCCGGCCTTCAGCGTGACCGCCGCAAAGCCGGTGATGAACATCACGCGCAGGTCGGGCACCATCGCGGCGGCGCGCTGGGCCAATTCGATGCCGTCCATCTCGGGCATGACGATATCGGTCAGCAGCAGGTCGAATCGCTCGCTTTCGAGCAGCGGGATCGCCGCCGTGCCCCGGTCCACCGCCGTCACCCGGTATCCCGACCGGGTCAGCGCCCGCGACAGATATTCGCGCATGACCTCGTCATCTTCGGCCAGCAGGATATGAAACATTGTGTGATCCCGATTCATCATACGCCGCCAGCTTAACGGAGCGCCCGTTAAGATTTCCAGACCAGACGCACGACTTCCCTCACCCCCGGACTCGCCCTAGGATCGGGGGCATGGCCCTAGCGATCCCCGGCACGTCTTTTCAAAGCCTTGATGGCGAGGGGCCGGTCGTGATCTCGGTCCCGCATGGCGGCCGCGCCTATCCGCCGGGCATGGCGGATGACCTGCGGGTGCCGCTGTCGGCTGTCATGGCGCTGGAGGACCGGCTGGTCGATCTGGTGGGAGAGGCCGCGCGCAGCGTCGAGCCGATGCTGGTCCAGACCACGCCGCGCGCCTGGATCGACCTGAACCGCGACGAGCGGGAGCGCGATCCGCTGATCGACGAAGGTGCGCGGGTGGGGGCTCGTGCCTCGGCCAAGCTGCGCAGCGGGCTGGGGCTGGTCCCGCGCCGGGTGGCGGGCCATGGCGATATCTGGACGCGGCGGTTCGGCGATGCCGAGATGGTCACCCGGATCGAGGCCGACCACCGACCCTATCACCAGGCGCTGGCCGAGCGGCTGGCGGCCACGCGGGCGCGCTATGGGGTAGCGGTGCTGCTCGACCTGCATTCGATGCCGCCGCTCGGAGCCCCGGGGCTCGTCCCGCGCGTGGTCATCGGCGACCGGCATGGGACGACCGCCGCGCCCCGCTTCGTCCGCCGGATCGAGATGGAGGCGCGCGCCGCAGGGATCGCGGTCACCCGCAATGCGCCTTATGCTGGCGGTCATATCGTCGAGCGGCATGGCGATCCCCGGCGCGGCATCCATACCGTGCAGTTGGAGCTTGACCGCTCGCTCTATCTGGATGCGGCGCTGGAGGCGCTGGGGCCGGGCTTCGACGCGACCGTGCTGCTGGTACGCCGCATCCTCGCCGCGCTCGCCACCGAGGCGCTGGGCCAGCCCGCGACGCTCGCCGCCGAATAAAAAACCACCTCGCGCAAGGGGGAGAGCGCGAGGTGGCCAAGGTTCAGGGAGGAGACACGCTGAAAGCGTGTCGCACGACACCGCGAAAGGGGGGACACGATGTCGTACTGCTATAAATAAGAAGGGGCCTATTTGGTTCAACCCCCGCCCCCGCAATTCGTCATTTTTTCGTAACGGGTGGTGGAAAGGCGAGCTGGTGGAACTCCCGCAGGGCGCGTTACGGCAGTGGCATTCGTCCGACGGGTTGCCCACAATCACTCACTTGCAGACGTTCGTGCTGACGGCCATGACTTTCCAATGAACCGCACCGAGTTCGTTAAGACCGCCATACCGCAACTTACCGCCATGGTACGCATGTATGAGACGGCGGCTGGCGGTAGAACAGGCCCCGCCTACACCGGGTGGGGATGCCCTTGCACGGTCTCCGAAAAGGAACCGCTCATCGGTTACGACGCCCTTCCCCTGATCGGTGAAGAGCCTTTGCTACCGGGCGAAACTCGGCAGCTCGGTTTCGTCTTCCTTTCGCACGACGAAGCAGTCCCAATTATACGGGCGGCGGGTCGGTTCTTCCTTTGGGAGGGCCGCTTCGTGGGCGAAGCCATTATCCTAAGCTAAAGCCGCGCTCGACCAGTTCCAGCCATCGGCAGCAGTTTCCATGTACCGGTTAGGAAGCGATAGTCGGTTATCGCAACGAGCCGTCAGGGACATTCCATCTGGCAATCCTGCGAACGCGGTCAGCCCCGCCGAAAACTCATCCGGGCGATCAGGCCATCGCGCAGCAGATAGTGGTGGCGCAGTGCCGCCGCGACATGGATTGCGACCAGCACCAGCATCGCCCAGCCGAGAATTTCGTGCGCTTCGTGCCCGAAATGCCCTGCGGCCTTGCCGATCGGCAGGGGCGGCACGTCGAACAGGCCGAACCAGCTGACGGGGCGCGGCACGTCGCGGCCCGATCCCATCGCCCAGCCGGTCAGCGGCATGACGATCATCAGGACATAGAGCAGGCTGTGCAGCGCGTGGGCGCTTCCCCGGGCCCAGCTCGGGATTTCGGCCGGCAGGGGCGGCGGGCGATGGCCTAGGCGCCAGACGATGCGACCAGCAGTCAGCGCCAGCACGGTCAGGCCGATGGCCATGTGCAGCGGAATGGTGCCGGGCAACAGGCTCTCATGGAGCAGCCCGATGGCCAGATTGGCGACGACCAAGGCCGCGATCGTCCAGTGAAAGACGATCGCGACCCGGCTGTAGCGCGGACTGGAGAAGGCCTGCCCGCGCATCACATCAACCCAGCGGCTGGAGCTGGGGCTGCGGCATCTTGCCCTGCTGTGCCTGGCGCGCGAAGATGTCGCGCATCAGCGAGAGCGAGAAGAGATGCGCATAGAGCAGCGGCAACATGCCCGACTGGCTCATCTTGCGCAGCTGGTCGCCGCGCAGGTCGACCAGCTTTTCCTCGTTGATCATCTGGAAACCGCGATAGACGAAGGGCTGATCGGCGCCTTCCGGCTGGATCGAGACTTCACCATCCATCAGCAGGCCCATCTCGGCCAGCTCGGTCATGAAGTTCTGGGTGCGGGCCCCGGCCTGCTCGAACGATTCGTTGAACGACAGGATGTTCTTGGTCAGCTCGCTGGGCTGGTTGCCGTCGAACAGCGCCTCGCCTTCGTCGAACGCGCCGATGGTCGGCGAGGTCGGGTCGAAGCACAGCGACAGCTCTTCCGACTCAGACCGCAGGCGCGCCAGCATGTACGGATAGCGGCGGATATAGGCCGGAACGTAGAAGTTCGCCTCGCTCAGGCGGCCCTCGTCGTCGACGAAGACGTTCACGCCCTCGTTCAGGCCCATCAGCGCCAGCGGGATCGGCTGGTCGCCGACCGAGAAGACGATCGGCATGAAACGCTGCACCAGCGGGAATTCATCGACGGTCACGGGGATCGCGTGCTGCCCGACCAGGAAGGGCGCGGTCTCCTGCGGGCGAACCTTGTAGTTCGCATGAGCCTCGCTCGAAAGCGGCTCCAGGCCGTTATAGAAAAGGGGAAGGGACGGCGCGCTGGCCATGATGATCTCCAAAAAACTCGTCCACGCGAGCCCCCCGGCCGCGCGTCGTGGCCCCGTGTCTATGGGCCTAGCGCCTCATGCGCAAGCGACGAGCTTGCCGGGATTGAACAGACCGTGCGGATCGAGCGCCGTCTTGATGGCGCGGATCGCCGCGACCCGTTCCGGCGACAGGCGGGCGAGTTCGTCACGCTTCATCTGGCCAATGCCGTGCTCGGCCGAGATGGTGCCCCCCGCCGCCGTCACCAGATCATGGACGAAACGGGTGATGGTCGCGGCCTCCTCGGCATAGAAACGGTCGCGATCGGTGCCGGGGGCGGCGCGGACATGAAAATGGATGTTGCCGTCACCCAGATGCCCGAAGCCCGAAGCATGGGTGCCGGGGAAGCGCGCGTCGCAGGTTGCCGCTGCCTCGACCATGAAGCGCGGCATGGCATCGACCGGCACGGCGATGTCATGCTGCACCGCCGGGCCGAGCGCGCGCTCGGCGTCGGACAGCGAGTGGCGGAGCAGCCAGAACGCCTCGGATTGCGAATCCGAGGCGGCGATCACCGCGTCGGCGACGACTCCATCCTCCAGCGCTCGGGCCAGTTGCGTCTCCAGCATCGCGGCGGGATTGGCCTGGGCATCGCCGGTCACCGCCTCGATCAGGACATGCCAGGGATGCGCGCCCTCCAGCGGGCTCCGCGCGCCGGGCAGATGCGCGATGGCGGCGGCCAGGCTTTCGGCGGGCAAGATCTCGAAACTCTCGATCATGTCGCTCGCCGCCTGCAACCGGC
>NZ_LDTE01000036.1 GCF_001476905.1 Sphingomonas sanguinis
TGATTGAGTCTCAGCCCTATGACGCCGATAGTCTGCGCCGCTGGCTCGCCGACCGACACATCAAGGCCGTGATCCCATCTACACTGCTGCGCGCCGTACGCCTCACCCGCTCGACAGACGTCTCTACCGCCGCAGGAACGTCATCGAGCAGCTGTTTTGTCGGCTTAAGAATTGGCGGCGCATCGCCACGCGATATGACCGTCACGCCAGCAACTATCTGGCTGCCATCGCGCTCGTTGCCACCGTCGCCGAGTGGATCAAATGAGTCCCCAACCTAAACAACTAGAAAGCGCCGCGCCTTCTAATTGTCGGGCTCGAAGTAGGTGATGACGAAGCGCTATGCATGTACATAGTCCCTGGAGAAATATCTGCCGAGAGTAGGCAAATTGCAGAACCATTTTAGCGTCGAACGCTCCACCCCCCATCCACGACGAGAGCAGAACCCGTTAAATATGGATTCGCCAAAGCTTCGACGACCATACCGCCAAGCGCGTCTGCACCGGCGACGAAGCCAACGGGATTCTCCGAAGCCGCACCTTGGAATAAGGCCTCCCGTTCGATCTCACTCAGCACATCCCAGCGTGGGCTGCGAACAAGGCCGGGAACAAGTACGTTCACGCGCAAAGGGGCCAGTTCCTCGACCAACGCTCGAGCCAAGCCTTCTAATGCTTGCTGCGCCGCAGTGTATACGCTCTTTCCGACCACAGGTCTTCGGCTGAGGGCCCCTGATACAAATAGGATTGATGAACGTGGGGTCCAGGGAACCGAGGCGGCGAATGCCTGTGCCGCGTTGTAGGACGTCCAGAAAGTCTGCTCAAAATGCAAGCGTGCATGCGCCGCTGACGTTTCTAAAAATTTAACTGGTGGACTTTCCATATTGCCAATGGAAATCACAAGGTGATCAAGTGGGCTAATTACAGTGAAAAAGGTTCGTAGGGAGGCTGGGTCGTCTGCTCGGACTAATATTCTTTTACTTTTGGGAAAATCGAGCAATTGCTCTTCTACTGCTTTTATACGCTCTGCACTCCGACTCCCTATGATCGGGGTTGCGCCGGCGCACTGAATCGCTCTAGCTGCTGCCAACCCAATGCCACCGGTTCCTCCGATTATCGCAACGCGCTGGCCGTTAAGGCGATGAGTTGCCAGTGGAGACTCTGTAGAGTCTCTCATTCGGTTTGCCCATTCAACTGCTTTAGCTCGTCACGCCATCGATGCTGCGCAACAAATTCGAGTTCGATTTCGGCTTTTTTGGTATCGCAAAAACTTGAGAATGGGCTAGCATTGGATGGCCAACGTGTTGGCACGTTTGGAAAGAACTTAGCGGCTAGGTCGGCTGACGGCATGTCCATAACAGTGTCAGGCGCTGCGATTGAAAATGCATGAATGCCCGGCAAATCTGCCTGTACGGCCAACCTACATGCGCGAGCTAAATCCCTGACGTCAATGTAACTCCATAATGCCCAAATTCTTATAGCAGGATCGTCGACAAATCCAGGATAATCAGGATAGTTATTTACACTTTGGACCAAAGTGGACCTTATTGATATAATCGAATATTTATCGTCAAAATCAAAGCCATTATTAATAAACTCCCCTACAGATTTGCTTAACCCGTAAGCGCCCTCTGATTGAATCGGGTGGGACTCGTCTATCGGAAAGTACAAAGGTTTTTTATGGCTAAACGGAAATCCATATACCTTCTCGGATGAGAGCGAAACGACCTTTTTTATATTGAATAATTTCGCAACAGATAGAACATTGAACGTCATGGCAACATTTGAAATGAACGTTTCATGTTCTGTTGAAAAATCAGGATAAGCGATAGCAGCGGTGTGTATGATCGCGGTGGCGTTGGCGAGCATTTCCACGGCGCTTCCAAAGCGCTTTAGATCTCCTTGACGGTGTGCAAAGCGCCCCGAAGGAGTGAACTGAGGTTGCGCAGATAGGTCTATACCCTGCCACTCCAACCCATGTTCCTCAAGTTCGGCGCAAATCGCGCGTCCCACCCGCCCATACGACCCTGTCACTACAATCATGAGGCAGCTCTCCTCTTCAACTTGATTAGCTTAGCCATAACAGATCAAGTGTGAAGGTTTTTATTATAGTGTAGCTTAAAATTGTAGGTGATGGAGCTGCTTCGGATTCGGTGGTGGGCTTGGGGAATGACACGGGTGCGTTGCTTGAGATTGAGGACCGCCTCGATGCGGCGGTAGCTGTACGTTTGCCGCTGCGCGGCAATCTGGCGGATGCTGGATAGCAGTTGTGCATCGTCAGCCTTGGTGTATGGTCTACAAGCCTTGTCGCTGCCGGTCAGGCGGTCGTACACTGTCGAGCGCCCGACCCCGAGCGTGCTCGCGACTAGGCTCACCGGATGCTCTCCGGCAGGGGGCGGGTACGTACTGAATGACCTTGGATGACACCTCATCGTAGCCTTTGAAGCATTCGAGGATACGCCCTACCCTTCACAGCTGATGTACGTAGAGTGAGCAGCCCCTAGTTTTCCAGACGCCTTCCGCCTTCAAAACCTGCTGCCGTTCGAACGCGACGGGCGGCAGCATCCCGTTCCTGACCTGCTTGCGTACAGGGTTGTAGAACATCTCGACGTAATCAAACACGTTCTGCCGGGCTTCCTCACGGGTCTTATAGGTGCGGCGCCGGATGCGCTCGCGCTTGAGCGAGCAGAAGAAGCTCTCGGCGACGGCATTGTCATGGCAGTTGCCGCGTCGGCTCATCGAGTGCTCAAGATTGTGAGCCCGGATGAAGGCAGCCCACTCCATACTGGTGAACTGCGAGCCTTGGTCGGAGTGGATCAGCACCCGTTGCTTCGGCTTGCGCCGCCACACCGCCATGTGCAGCGCCTGCAGCACCACATCGGTGGTCTGTCGGCTCTGCATCGACCAGCCCACCACGCGGCGGGAATACAGGTCGATCACGACCGCCAGATAGGCGAAGCCTTCCAGGGTGCGAATGTAGGTGATGTCCGTCACCCAGGCCCATTCTGGCTCAGCGACGTCGAACTGGCGGTCCAGCGTGTTGTCGACCGCCAGGGACGGCTTGCCGCCATGGCTGCCGAGCCGGCGCTTATAGCCGATCTGCGCCTTGATGCCCGCCAATCTGGTCAATCTGGCAACTCGGTTCGGGCAGCAGGTTTCGCCGTGATCCAGCAGGTCGTCGTGCAGCTTGCGGTAGCCATAGACCTTGCCACTGTCGTTCCAGGCGCACCGCAGCAGCTCCGTTTGCCGAGCATCCTCCCGAGCCCGCCGGCTCAGCGGGCTCTTTTGCCAAGCATAGAAACCGCTGGGCTGCACGGCGAGGCAGCGGCACATTGCCCGCACGCCAAAGTGATCACGATGCTGGGCAATGAACGCGTATCTCACTTTGCATCCCGAGCGAAATACGCGGTGGCTTTTTTTAGGATGTCGCGCTCCTCGGTTACCCGAGCCAACTCGCGCTTCAGCTGGCGGATCTCGGCATCCTTGCCAGCATCGCCGGATACGACCTTCGCCAGCTGCCGCTTCCACGCATACAGCGAGTGCGCACTAACCCCGAGCCGCTGCGAGACCTCCGCTACCGGATACCAGCGCTCGGTGATCTGGGCCACCGCGTCACGCTTGAAGGCCTCGCTGAAATTCGGCTTCCCCATCATCGCCTCCTGTCCTCAAAATTAGGATCCAAGGCCTCCAGAAATCTAGGGGCTGCTCAGGCAGATCGATCAGGCAAGCCGAAGTGCGACGATATGCGATTATCCGCGACTATCTGCGATGATATGCGATTATCTCCCACGCGGAGGCAATTCTGCGCCGTCGTCGCATATCGTTGCACTCAGTCGCATACTTTGTGGCGGCAAGATAGGTGTTGTACCGGTACGCGCTTGCGCACATACCGATACAACACGATCCTTACTCGCCTGCGGCTCGACGTAATCTTGCTCTGCGAGGCGGACGGACGCTGCCGCGTTTGACAGGGTGCATGGAGTTTTTTGGGGGTGGGATCAGACACCAAAACCGGACGCGGAACCAGGCCGAGAGGTACCCGTATCGATGTGTGGGTGACGGAAGGCGAGCTAGCCGAACTGGCGGACCGCGCCGATCAGGCAGGCATGTCCCGCTCTGCCTATCTCCGAACAGCCGGCCTCAATCATAAGATCAGGTCAGTGTACGACCTCCGGGCCGTTGGTGACATGGGGAAGGTCAACGGTGACCTAGGCCGCATTGCGGGTCTGTTAAAGCTATGGCTCGCGGACCACCGTGGGTTTGGGGCAAAGCCTGCCGAGGTGGAGAAAATGATGCTCGATTTTCGCGCCCTGCAAGCCGAGTTATCGGCCATAATGGGCCGTGCTCTGCGTGACCGCTAGACCAGAATCTTATGTCCCCGGTCATCCAATTTGCTCTGTGTACGCGGAGCGAACCGAACGGCTGGTACACTGAGATCGCCTGCTCGGTCGGTCTGGCTCGGTTTGTCTTTTGAGCACATTCATCAGGGGCAGGCTGCCGGTTTGGCTCGTCGAATGTGCTCGATAGACGAGTCCGGGTGTAAGAACGCCGGAAAAGGCGGGCCGCCTGAAGGCATTCCCGTACCGGTCCCTTCTGGAATTCGTCTATTGTGTACCTTCCCTCGTGAAGGGGCCCTGCCAGACTCGTCTATCGAGCACATTCATGAGGGCAGGCTGCCGGTTTAGCTTTCCGAATGTGCTCCAAGTACGAGTGCAGGCGTGGGACCGCCGGAAAAGGCGGGCAGCCTGAGGGCATTTCCGCATCGGGCGCCTTCTGGGATTCGTCTATCGTGCACCTTTCCTTGCGAAGATGCCCTGTCAGGTTCGTACTGGCAGCACATTCATGAGGGCAGACTGCCGGTTCGGCTCGTCGAATGTGCTCGATAGACGAGTTCGGGGGTGAGAACGCCGGAAAAGGCGGGCCGCGTGAGGGCATTTCCACACCGGGCCCTCCTGGAATTCGTCTATCGTGCACCTTCCCTTGTGAAGGGGCCCTGCCAGACTCGTCTTTTGAGCACATTCATGAGGGCAGACTGCCGGTTCGGCTCGTCGAATGTGCTCGATAGACGAGTTCGGGGGGTGAGAACGCCGGAAAAGGCGGGCAGCCTGAGGGCATTTCCGCATCGGGCGCCTTCTGGGATTCGTCTATCGTGCACCTTTCCTTGTGAAGAGGCCCTGCCAGACTCGTCTATCGAGCACATTCGTGGGGGCATGACACATACGGTCGCCAGAGGGCTATCGCGATAACACACGATCCGGTGGGTTCATGGGGGGATAGCTGGATTGGTGTCCGGCGACGTTGTTAGGCTGAATATCGCCTTCAACACTTCGCAATGTACTGCGTATGACGGGGGCGACGCACCATCGCCCCCGTCATGATCATTCGCCCGAACCGCTCAGATGCGATTGCGCCGCAGCTTTGGCGTCAGCCACGGACTTACCCCTGCGCGCAGGCTTGGTGGCAGCCGCCTTGGGAGACTGCCCGGGTTTGCGACCCAGGCCGATCTTCTTGGCCATCGCACGCCGGCTCTCGGAATAGGACTGCGCCACCATGGGGTAGTCCGCCTTCAAATTATAGCGCGCGCGGTATTCCTCGGGCGTCAGGCCATGAGTGGCCAGATGACGGCGCAGCGTCTTATAGGGCTTGCCGTCGATCATCGAGATGATGTGATCGCTCGAGGCCAGCGACTTCCGGACGGTGACTGCCGGAGTATATTCCTGAGTGTCTACAGCTTCAGAAGCGTCGGCTTGCGGCGTGCCTGCCAGTTTTAAGATGGCGGCATGCATGGTCCCCAGAAAAGCCGGAACATGCTCGGCATCGGTACGGGTGTTGGGATTGCCCAGCCATGCAATGGTTAGTTCGGTGGCAAGTTCGACGGCATTGGCCGTATCTGAATTAATCTGGTCAGTCATGTGGCATCCTGATGGGAGAAAGGGGCCTAGGCTGAGCCATGACATTTTATGGTCGGCCCGATGATCATGTGAATGTTTGCGGCTATAACGGCAATGGTTTATGTGGCGAGTAAGCGTGCTGATGTATTCCAATAGCGTGGAATCGCTGATCTAGATGTTCAGTCCGGGTATTTGGTGGATCGGTTTGCCGCTCGCTTGATCCCGCAAGGCAAAAGATCGACTTTCCCACCACACTCGAAAAGAGCACAGGTGTCACAACCGCTCGGTTTTGACACTCAAAGCCTTATCGTCGGTGAGGCAGAGGGAAAGCACGCGTCTGTTGAATTAGAGCAATTCTATTCGGGCGTCATGCGCGGGATTTCGGGTAGGCAGTGTCAGCCATAAATTTGCCTCATGCGCTCCATGTGAACCGCATCCTGCTCGTACCGCTCGCCGAGCTCCCACCCTGCGTCGAGCGCTTCTCGCGGACTAGCGTACTCAAAGTCGTGTGAAGACAGGTTTACCTGATCCTCCACTCTCCAAGTCACTGTAACGGTAGTTTCACCGCTACGGCGCCGGAAGGCGAGTACGCCCGCCTCCTCGCCTTCTCGCGGACCACCGGGGACATCAAGGGGCATTTCTTGTCGGTGGGCAGGGCCTCCCCAGTGCAGGCTCCCGGGAAAGATTTGTTTAGAGCCGGTCTCAGTCATCTGTCTTCACTCACTAATCGAACCTCAACATGGTTGTGTTTGGGCACGTGATATGTGCGAGTAGGAAGGGAGCTTCGACAGGCCCTATCTGCTGGATAAATCACATTTGGTGGGACTGACTAGCGGCCGCTAGCGCTCTACATTCGCCTTCTATCGAATTGTTTCGTTGCGAGCGTTAACGCTTCCGGCGGTACTGCACCGTCGGGCACGTTTATGATTACTAGCGGCCTACCGGAACTGTCGGCATATTCGCGGCAGACGGCAAGCGCGCGCGACTGATGCTTGGCCAATTCTTCGGCAGAGCGGAGGGGGCGAGATCTCGTCGATGCGGAACGCCGCTGAATGATCGACGAGGGCGAGGCACGCAGGAAAATGTAGGTTTCGATGTTTAATGGCTGGATTGCATCGAAGGGCACATCGACTAGCTCAATATCGTTGTCGATTACGCTGTGCGCATCAATCAGGACCGGGCGCTCCCGTTGACCCGAGCGAGCCTGTTCCGTCGCCAAGGCGAGCGCCGACTGGTTGGCGACAAGCTGATTCCGATTGGCCGTTCGAAGCGCTTCGTTGCCTAGGCCGCTTGCCCTTCTAAGCAGGGCACTGGCCTGGAGGTGTAGCACTTCCGGATTCAGTTCAACTAAGGCGGATGCGAACCGGGTCTTGCCTACACCCGAAATGCCGAAAAGCCCCACCACGGGCCCGTCCTCATGCTCCTGACCGGACATTCGTTACAGCAGCTCGTACTGCCGTTTGTCGTCGGCGTTCCTGCCTATCGCGTCGCTTATATACATGTACGACTGCGGCGGGGTGAAATTTTCGATCATGACGCTCGGCTCTAGCGGTGTTGCGAAGCGGCGGACCTCGGCGACCTCGATCGCGTTCGCACTTACTCGTCCCTCGAAATAGCTGTCGAAAAACTCCCGCGAGATGCCAGCGTGCGAGTGGGTCATGTCCCAAAGCGCGTCTGGAGCCTCGGTGAGGATACCACCAATATCAAATTCACCCAGAATTTTACCGACTGGACGCGTGACGTACACAACCACGGTGCGAACCGATCTGTCCCGAAACACGGAGCGCCTGAACTCAAACCGCTTAGTGCCATCGAAGATGCGCTCAGCGAACTCTGGCTTAATCGACAATAAGACCTTCATGTACCTCACCGAGTGTCGCTATGCGTTCGAACTGGCCTCGGCTGAGCTCCCGGAGCTGCCAGAAAGGCTGCTCGCTGATGCCGACGTCATGTAGCAACTGCTGGCGAATGGGACGTTTTGCAAGGGCAAGGTTGTAGGTCATTCGAACGGCATACAGCGGGCTGTTTGCGGCGAATTTCTCACTCAGCTCGGTCACATTGAAGACGCTGTGGTCTCCTGCGAAGGCGATCAGGCCGGCGTCCGAGCCCAGTTGTTTCCTGCCGCGAGCCTCCTCAACCACGCATATCGAGGTCGCAACGGACCGGTACAAAGCTGGGCCCTTGTGGTCAGTTGTGCGGTAGAGGACGACCACGTCGCCGTGTTTCATACTCGTCAGCGGTACGCCGCCAACATAAACCTTGTGGATCGTGTTGGTGTGAGACACATCCTGCAAGATGTCGGGGGACTCCGTAGTGAGAATTGAATCTGGAAAGAGGTGCGAGTGGTACTCGGGTCTAATCGCGAGCAGCCAGAACCTTCGGTGCTGAATATGCACGAATGGATAATCCTTGAGGACGTCACCAGTCGACGCTGTCATCGATCTTACAAGTACCAATTCGGTCCCGTTCGGTGTTGTTTTTGATGCAACCTCCTCGAATCCGTAACGTCTAAAAAGGTTTATCAGCTTCGCATGGGTGTCGAAGACGGTGACATAGATTTCATTAGCTGCTTCGGCGACTGCATGGTCAAAGATCTTCTTAATTACCCTCTCACCCAATTTGGTACCGTGAGCGTCGATCTTAAGTGTGCCCACCTTGATGCGCCGGGCGGTAGGACGCGGCGGGCTGACGTCGTCGAGTGGTCCGTCTTCGACTTTCAGATAGATGAAGCCGCGCAGGCCAGCATGTGGTGCCTTCTCGATGACATAGACGGGTTCGTTTGCTGCAGTTTTCTTGGCGAACCACGAGGAGAACTCCGCATATTGGCTCTTTAAGGAGTCGAAGAACGGGTCTGCGAGGTCGACCTGACTGAATTTCACGAGGTTAAGCGTCTGCGCCATGTCCTCAGGCTAGCCGCTGGTCACGTGCGTCTCAACCAGCTAGTTTCTTTAATTTGCAAGCTGATTGACCAGGGGCTGGGAGAACGAATGGACGGTACCCTCGCTTTGTGGTTCGACGCTCTGGAAGCCGGACGGGAGGCCCCTCCGCTCGATATACACGTCAACCTCTGGCGTGACCTATCCGCCGACTTTAACTTTCTTGATGTCGGCTTCCGTATGCCCGACGTCCAAAATGTCCGACGTTTCCATCTGTTTTTCCCGGTGCCGATTGTCGCGGCTAGCATCAGTGATCTAGGTTCTACGTTGCGATACGGGGAAACGCTGAAGGCGGTCTTTAACGATCCCGTCGTTTCGGGGAGCGGCGATGCGTCGTCTTATCCCACGCAGATCGATGGCGAACCGCACCTGACTGTCCAGATGATCGATCCTGCGCGCGACCTGATTGTGGAGCCACTTGCGATCGACCCACTAGGGTCCAAACCCAA
>NZ_LDTE01000037.1 GCF_001476905.1 Sphingomonas sanguinis
GGATGGGAAAAGAGGGGGGGTAAAAGGAAGATACGGACAAGCTGGCGCGCCGGACCGCCCAGATTCACCGCCCAGAAGCGGCGATGGCAGCCGCCAGCGCAATCGGTGCGGACCCCGCCTCTCCCCCGCCCTCGACCGGCCCGCCCGCCGGCTCGGTTCCCGCCCAGCCGCTTGTGCGGCTGGACAATGGCGGTTTCAACAATCTGGCGGAATTCGCATCTGCCGTTCGCTTTGCGAACCCGGCAGCCGGTCAGAATTACCGTGTGGACGATCGGCTCGCGGCGCCGAGCAATGTTCACATGGAAGGCGGCGATACGACCGGCAGCTATCTGGTACCTGCCGAGTTCCGCCAGAACATCGTGAACCTCGTCTTCGACGATGGCAACGACCCGATCATGGACCTGATCTCGCCTGATCCGACCGCGTCCAACCGCGTGATCGGCCTGGGTGACGAGACGACGCCTTGGGGTTCGAGCGGCATCCGGGCGGCCTGGCGCTCGGAAGGCGAGCAGATGCAGCCCACCCGGTTCGACCTGACGCCGCGCGAAACCAAGCTTGGTGAGCTCTATGCGTTCGTCCTGGCGACCGAGGAACTGCTGGAAGACGCGCCGCGCGTCTCGACCCTGCTGACCAATCATGCGGCAGCCGCCATCCGCTGGAAGGCGGCGGATGCCTTCATGTATGGTGACGGCGTCGAGAAGCCGCTTGGCTGGCTCAACTCGGCAGCGACGATCCTCGTCCAGAAGGAAGTCGGTCAGGGTGCCGCCACCATCGTGCGCCAGAACCTCGCCAAGATGTTCGCGCGCATGATCATGCCGACGCAGGCGAGCTGGCTGATGAACAGCGACGTCCTGCCGTCGCTGATGGAAATCCGCACCGATGCGGGCGTGCCGCTGTGGTATCCCAACTATCAGGCGGCACCGGGCGGTACGCTGCTGGGGCGGCCGGTCATCTTCAACGAGCATTCGCGCTCGATCGGTCAGTCGGGTGACATCCAGTTCGTCAACCCGAACGGATATGAGGCGTTCCGCAAGCAGAACGGCGTCAGCTTCGCGGACTCGATCCACCTCTATTTCGACTACAACATCCGGGCGTTCCGCTGGGTGTTCCGGATCGGCGGTCAGCCGGTTCTGTCGAAGCCGGTGACGCCCGCCAACGGCAACACCACCAAGTCCCACTTCGTCGCGCTCGCCGAGCGCGCCTGAGCCCAGCCCCGGACCCGCGCGACGCGCGGGCCGGTCGTCCCCTGACGGCCGGAGCATAAGGACCATCACATGTTCAGCAACCTGAACCCCTCCGACCGCGCGGGTATCGCGGCGGTCATCGATCCCGCTCAGGCGGGCCCCGGCACGATCACGACGCCTTGGGTCGATGCCCGAACCTTCTTCTCGCTTCTCGCCATCATCTCGGTCGGTGTTCTTGGCGCGGGCGCGACGGTCGACGCCAAGTTCGAGCAGGCGACCGTCAACACCGGTGCCGATGCCAAGGCAGTCCCCGGATCGTCGATTACCCAGATCGTGAAGGCGACCGGTGACAGCAAGCAGGCGCTGATCAACATCCGTCCCGACGATCTCGACAAGAATGGCGGCTTCAAGTTCGTCCGTCTGTCGGTCACCGTGGGCGGTGCGGCAAGCTTCCTGTCCGCCCTGCTTCTCGGCTTCGATCCTCGCTACGGCGCGGCCGGTGCCAACCAGACCAGCACCGTCGCGCAGACGGTCCGCTAAGGAGGCGTTACGATGATCGAGTTCCTTCAGGACTATACGACGAAGGCGATCCCGCCGGAGTCTTTCGAGGTGGGTCAGCGGGTCGATCGCAGCGAGGATAGCGAACTGTATTTCGTTCGCCTTGGCCTTGCCGGTTATGTGACCGAGAACGGCCTCGTCGATGAGGAAAATCGCCCGATCGTCGTCGGCAAGCCCACAACGGAAGTCGTCACGCCGGGTGATAACCGCTTCGCGCTGGGGGGACGTGCGGGGGAATTGTCGCTGGGTCTGGACGCGCCGCAACGCGCGACCAGCGGGCCCGGCAAGATCCTGCTGGCAGGCGGCGATCAGCAGACCGCCGCTGCCGAAGGCGAACTGGAACGGCTGATTTTCGAACTGGCCAAGGCCAATGCCGAAGGCGACGACCTGGCGAAGGAGCTGGAGCAGGTTCGTGGCGAACTGCAGACGGCGCAGGACGACCTGAAGTTGGTGCAGAACGACCTGGGCAATGCCCAGGCGGCTGCCCGCGCCGCCGTTGCAGACAAGGCAACGACCGAAGCTGCGCTGGCCACCGCCAATGGTCGCATCGTGGAATTGGAGGCGGCGCTGGCGGAGGCGACCAAGCCGGTCTCCGAACAGTCCACCGATGATGGCGCAGGCGCCAAAAGCGGCAAGGCCGCGAAGTAAGCGAAGGGGCGGTCCATGGCCATCACGATCCGTGCGACCGCCCCGCTCGATGCGGGCGCGGTGCTGCCCGATGCGCTGGTCGCGCAGCAGCTACGCCGCGACAGCGACGATGATATGGCCCTCGTGAACAGCCATCGCCTAGCGGCGCTGCGCTGGATCGAGAAGCATGTCGCGGTGTCGCTCCAGCGGCGGGGCTGGATGGTTCGGCTGGACGGGTTTTCCGCGATGCTGCGCCTCCCGGTCTCTCCTGTGGCGACCGTCGACAAGGTGACCTATCTCGACGGGTTCGGTGCCGCGATCGATGCGGCCGGTCTGTGGCGTCTGTCGGATAACTTGCTGGTCCCCGGCCCTGCGCAGGTGTGGCCTGCGACGCTTGTCGGGCCCGGTGCCGTCACGATCGAATTTACAGCGGGCTATGTCGACGTGCGCAACGAGGCCCCGAACCTGACGACGTCCGCGCTGATGATGATCCAGCATCTCTACGATGGCGGCAATCTGGACGCGCTCCCGCCCGCGATCGGCATGTTGCTGGATCTCGATCGCGTCCCGGTGATGGGCTGATGGGTATCGATAGCCGGGAACTGGATCGGCGCGTCACGCTGATGCGCGCGGCGCCCGATGACGATGGACTTGCCACCGTCGACGGCGAGTTCGCGCCGCTGGGCAAACGCTGGGCCGGCAAGTCCGACATCAGCGATGGCGAGCGCATCCGGGCCGCGCAGAATGGGCAGGACATCACCGCCCGCTTTCTCCTGCGCTGGGACAGCGTCACCGCAACGCTGACCGCCAAGGACCGCCTGATGGACCGGGATGACCGCGTCTATGAGATCGTCAACGTGAAGGAAGTGCGCGGTCGGCGCGTGGGGATCGAAGTGACGGCGGTGGCGCGGCCATGAAGCCGACGATAAAGATCACCGGGACCGACGAGATTGCACGCAAGCTGCGGGCGATGGGCAAGGTCCTCACGCGCCGGACGCTGATCCCGATCATGGCGGACAATGTCGAGCCGATCGCGGATGACATGCGGTCGCTGGCGCGGCGCCGGTCTGGCAAGATGGCTGGCAGCATCACCGTATCGACGCAGCTGTCACCGCATCAGGCGGCGATCGTCGAGCCGATCGCGCCGATCGAGATCTATGCCGGGCCGGGGCCCCTGCCCCAGGCCATTCAGGAAGAATTCGGCAACCTCCGTGAACCGCCGCACCCGTTCATCCGACCCGCCTTCGACAGCGGGGTGAAGCGCGCGGTGGACGGGATCGCCAGCGGCGGGATCGACGCGATCCTCGACGCCGCCAAGAAAGGCTGACCACCATGGAAGAGGCGCTGCGCGCTCGACTGCTGGGTGCGGCTGATCTGTTCGCGATCGTGGAGCGTCGCGTGGATTGGGGGGTGCGGACGCAAGGCGCGCCGTTGCCTGCCGTCACGCTGAACATCATCACCGGCGTCGCCACGATGCACATGGCCGGGCCGGACGGCTGGGACCGGGCGCGGGTCCAGATCGACGCCTGGGGCCGCACCTTCAAGGCGGCGCGCGACATCCGTCGCCTCGTCGCAGATCCGCGTGTCGGCCTGCTGACCTCCTGGCGCGGGGACCAGTCGGGCTTTCGCCTGCGCACCTTCGTACTGTCGCATCGGTCGCTCGACGACAGCGACGCGCAGGGTCCTGTCTTTCGTCAATCCGTCGACGTGCTCGTCTGGTCGACCCCCCTTGGAGTGAATCCATGAACATCTTCATCCCCGCGAACTTCATCGACCTGCAAGAGCCCGATCCGGAGAAAGCAGAGATCGAGGGCGGCACGACCATCACGCGCGAAGACGACCGGGCGGAGGAGTTGATCCGGCTGGGCCTCGCGCAGCGCGTCAACACCCCGACCGCGCCGGACGTCCCGGCCAAGTAACCCCACCAAGAAAGGAACGCACACATGGCTGCAACTGCTGCGGCGACCGATATCGGTTTCCTGACCGTGTTCGGCAAAGTGGTCGGCAACGCCTTCACGGCGTTTGCGGAAGTGACCGACCTCAACCTCCCGGAGCTGTCCCGTGACAGCAAGGAATTCACCCATTTTGGTAGCCCGGACGGCTACCGTGAGTTCAAGCCCGGCCTGTCGGACGCAGGCGAGGCGAGCCTGACCTACAACCTAATCCCCGGCCTGGCTGACGATGCGGTCATCGCCGCGCATCTGGCGACCAAGTCTGTCGAGGCTTGGCGCGTCCAGTTTCCGAATGGCGCAAAGCTTGATTTCAACGGTTTCGCCACCAAGCATGGCCGCGCGACGCCGATGGAAGACAAGATGACCGGCAGCGCGACCTTTAAGGTTTCGGGCAAGCCGACTCTGACCCCGGCGGCCTGACGGTGAGGAAGCCACGCAAGAGCGGTGCGAATGCTGAGCGCGGCCATCTCGGCTTCGAGGTGGGCGGCAAGCCTTACACCTTCGTCTTCTCGACCAATGCGCTGTGCGCGATCGAGGATCATTTCGACCTTGAGAGCATCGACCAGCTGGACAAGGTGATCGGCAACAAGCCGTCCTTGCGCCAGATCCGGACGCTGTTCCGCATCGGTTTGACCGACGCCGATCCTGCCATGACCGATGTCGAGGCGGGCAAGATCATGGACGAAGTCGGCGGCCTGGAACCGTCCGCGCAGCTGGTCATGCAGGCGCTGACCAACGCCTTCCCGGAGGCGGCCGGTAGCGCCACGGCGGACCCTCGGTAAACGACAGCCGCCCCTGGGACTGGGGGCGGCTGCACACCGAATGGTGTGAGATCGGGCGGGACCCCGAACAATTCTGGCGACTCACCCCGCGCGAAATTGCGCGTGTGTTCGAGGGGGCGGCCCGCGCCGCAACCCTCGAACACGACCACCGCATGACGCTGGCGTGGATGACCGCCGCGCTCGGGCGCATCCAGAAGATGCCCGAGCTTTCCAGCCTCCTGCAGTCCACCGCCCGTCCCAAGGCCCCCAAGCCTCCCAGCGACTGGACCACCATGCTGACCCAGGCAGAGGCATGGGTCGCTTCCTGCTGAACCGGAGACACAGATGAACATGGCAGTCGTCGGCGCGGCGCGCGTCGTATTCGGGGCGGACACGTCCGACTTCGATGCCGGTGCGCGGGGTGTCGAGGGCGTGCTGGGCCGTCTGGTCGAACGGTTTCAGGAGGTCGAGCGGCGGCTGAAGATGCTGGGCACCGGGATCACGCTGGGGATCACCGTGCCGTTCGCGGCGATGGTCCGCAGCGTCGATCGCGGTGCGGGCGCCTTCGAAGGCCAGATGAAGCGCGTGGAGGCGGCTCTCGACAATGTCACCGGCGATCAGCTGGCGGCGCTGACCACGCAGGCGCGGGATTTGGGCCCGGCCGTTGGCAAGGGCGCGACCGAGGCGGCCGAGGGGATCGAGGAGCTTGGCCTGGCTGGCCTGTCGACTTCCGATATCCTTGGTGGCGGCCTGAAGGCCACCCTCGATCTCGCGGCAGCCGGAATGGTCAAGGTCGCGCCTGCGGCCGGGCTGGTCACGGACGTTATGGGTCAGTTCAAGATCACGGCCGCGCAGCTTCCCGACGTCGTGCGGCGCGTCGTTGGCGCGATGGACGCGAGCAAGTTCGGTTTCGAGGATTTCCAGCTCGCGGTCGCGCAAGGCGGCGGTATCGCTGCGGAAGCCGGCGTCAGCTTCAAGGATTTCGCGACCGCCGTTGCCGCGACCAGCACCCAGTTTTCGAGCGGCTCGGACGCGGGCACGTCGTTCAAGACGTATATTCAGAGCCTGCGCGGCAACAGCGATGATGCCAAGTTCGCGATGAAGCAGCTGGGCCTCGAATTCTACGACGCGCAGGGGCGGATGAAGCCGCTGGGTGAACAGGCGCAGATCCTGCGCAAGGCCTTCGGCAACCTGACCGACGCGACCAAGAACGACGCGCTGGCCAAGATCTTCGGAGCGGACGCGGCGCGTACCGCGATCGGCCTGATGAACCAGGGCGTCGAGGGGTTCCAGAGGCTTCAGGACACCGTCGAGAAGGGTGATGTCGGTGCCAAGATCGCCAAGCGCCTGGAGGGCTCTGAGGCCGCCAGCAACCGGGTCGCCAACGCCTGGGAGTCGGTCAAGATCGCGTTCGGTACCGATGGCGGCCTGCTGGCGCCCCTGACCGCCATCAAGAATGGCTTTGCGGCCGTGCTGGAGACGATCGCCAAGGCTCCGCCGTTCATCATCAAGATCGGCGCGGCCTTCGCGGCGATGGCGGCTGCTATCGGCCCTGTGCTGGTTGTGCTGGGTCATGTCGGGGCTGTCCTGCTCGCCAACTTCGCGGCGTCGCGTTTCGGGCTGATCGGCCGCGCGATCGGTCTGATCATCGCGCCGATCTCGACGTTGATCAGCATCCTGGGGGAAATGGGACTGGCGCGGGCGCTGGCATTTATCGGCGGGCGTCTGGCGGCTTTCCTAGGGCCGGTCGGCATCGCGGTCGCGGCCTTCGCGATGCTCCGCGACAGCATCCTGCCCGTGTTGACCGCGATCTGGAACCGGATCGTCGAAACGCTGGGCCCGAAGCTGGAGGAGATATTCGCCAAGGTGGGAGCGATCTTCTCTACCCTGTCGAGCGGCCCGATCGCGACCGCGTTCGGTGTCGTCATCAGTCTGCTCGACGGTCTGCGCGATGTGATCGGGACCGTCGTGGCGGGCGTGTTGGCGGTGTTCGGAGAGCTGCTGGTCCGTACCCTCTCCGCAGCGGCCTCGCTGCTCTCCGGCTTCGTCGATATCGTCAAGGATGTCGTGGATGCGGTAACCGCCCTGCTGCGCGGGGATTTCTCGGGTGCGTGGGACGCGGTGCTGTCGATCGTCACCGACGCCTGTGACGCGATCGTCAATGCGCTGGTCGCGATGGTCCCCGACATGGAGCTGCCGCTCCGGACGGCCTATGAAGCTGCGAAGACGTGGATCGGGGAAGGCTTCGCCTCGATCGGCACCTGGCTGGGCAGTGTCGTAAAGTCGATGGTCGACTATGTCGCCGGGGCGTTCCCGACCGTCGTCGCGGCGGCCAAGTCCGTGTACGAGGGCGTGAAGGGCTGGCTGGTCGACAAGTTTGGGGCGGTCATGGACTGGATCGGTGGAGCGGTGAAGTGGATCACCGACCGCTATGGCGAGATCAAGAAGAACCTGGGGCTGGGCGGAGCGTCGGAAACGGCCGCGCCTCCCAAGCCTGCGGCCCCGCCCGCCGCTCCGGCTGCCCCGACCGGAGCGAAGCGCACGGTCGATCTGGAAGAGCCGAAGAAGGAACGAAAGAAGCGCGGTCGCAATACGACCTATGACGCCGCCAATCGGGAGGAGTTGAAACTTCAGGCCGAACTGGAGGCCGCCCGCCTGCGCGGTGACCGCGAGACCGAGCAGCGCATTCAGGACCGGCTTGATCTGGAAAAGCAGGTCGAGGCGTATCAACGCACCGGCCTGACCCACGACCAGGCCAAGATCGCGGCTGCGCGAGATCTGGCGTTGATCCAGCAGGCCCGTGCCCAGGCGGTCGCCAAGGAGATCCGCGACGAACAGGCGGAGGTCGCGATCGATGTCGCGCGGATCACCGGAAACCGCGCGTTGGAGGACAGCCTGGAACGACAGGCGGACCTGAAGAAGCGGATCGCCTTCTACTATCAGCAGACGCACGATCTGGCACAGGCCACGCTGCTGGCGGAAGCCGATCAAGCGAAGGTCGATGCCGCGCGCCTGGCGGTCCGGCAACGCTGGATGGAAGACGATGCCCGTGATCGGGCGGTCCGGTTGGCGCAGCTGCGCGGCGATACCGAGCAGAGCATCCGCCAGCTGCAACGCGAGATCGATGTCCGCAAGCGCGCCCGCGAGCTGGAGGAACAGGGCGTCAGCCCCGATGCCGCCATGCGCCGGGCCGCGCTGGAATGGACCGAGGAGGACAAGGCGCGTCAGACCGGGGTGTGGCGCGACACGCTGCGCGGTGGCCTGCGCGCGGCGATGGACGGCAACCTGGGCGACTGGATGAAGGACTGGTGGAAGAACCGCATCGCCAAGGGGATGGAAGAAGCGCTGAACAGCCTGACCAACCTGATCGCCAAGCTGTTCTCCTCGTTGAGCGCCAAGAGCAATGGCGGGGGTGGCCTGCTGGGGGCGATCGGCAAGCTTCTGGGATCGGTCAGCAGCGTCACCCGGATCGCGCCGGTCGACATCTCCGGCTGGGGCGATGCAGGTACGGTTCCCTTGCCCGACATGAATTCCCTGCCCGGGTTCGCGACTGGGGGATCGTTCCGGGTCGGGGGGCGCGGCGGGATCGACCAGAACCTCGTCGCCTTCCGCGCGACGCGGGGGGAGATGGTCGACATTCGCAAGCCGGGCAATGACGCGGGTGGCGGGCGGTTCATCATCGAGCCGTCGCCATGGTTTGATGTCCGTGCCGCCAGTGCGGCGGAACCGTCGGTGCAGGCCATGGGCGTCCGTGCGGCGGCCGGCGGGAGCGAGATGGCGGCGCGCAACGCCGCGACGGCGCAGCGGCGGAGGATCGTCCGTTGAGCATCGCCCTGCCCCTCTCTCCTGAGCCGACCGATGCCACTCCCAGCTACCTCGATTATGGCGGCACGCTGCGGCCGATCTTCGGGGGCGCGATCCAGAAGCTCACCCGGCTGGGGGACCGGTTCGCGATCGAAGTGACCCTCCCCCCGCTGGAATATGCGGATCTCGGCATGCTGTGGATCGCACGGCTGATCCGCGCACAACGCGAGGGCGCGATCCTGCCATGGCCGCAACCGGGCTTCTCGACCGGCCTGCCCGGCAACGCGGTCATCAACGGCGCGGGACAGGCCGGGTCGCTGCTGTCCCTGCGCGGCCTGGCGCCGGGCTACACGGTCAAGGAAGGCCAGTTTTTCTCGATCGTGCATGGCGGGCGCCGTTACCTGCATCAATCGGCGGACACGATCGCCGCCAGCGGCACCGGTCAACTCCGCCTGCCGCTTGCGCCCATGATGAGAATCAACCCGGCCGATGGCGAGGTCGTCGAGGTCGCGAAGCCCATGATCGAGGGCATTCTCGACGGCGATACACGAAGCTGGAAACTCGACGTCGCGCTCGACGTCGGACTGACATTCATGATCACGGAGATGAAATGAGCTTGCTGACGCCCGCGCTCGACGGCGCGCTGAAGGCCGATATGCCGCTGGTCTTCGGGGCCGTTGCGATCGACCTGCCGGACCAGGCCGTCAACCTGCTGGACGGTGCCGGCGTGCTGTCGTTTGGAAACCGGACCTTTGTCGGCCATGACGAAACGTTCGGGACGATCGCCTCGGTCGAGGATCTGACGGATGGCGTCGGGGACAGTGCGCCCGCGTTCCAGCTGACCCTCCTTCCGTCCGGCGATGCGGCAGCCGCGCATCTGGCGGCCCCGACCATGCAGGGATCGCCGGTCATGGTCTGGCTTGGCGCCGTCGACCGGGTGACTGGTCAGCCGATCCCGGACCCGCATCTGGTCTTTCTTGGCGAGCTGGACGTGCCCACGCTTCATTCCGAGGAACATGCGCGCCGGCTCGATTACGAGATCGTCTCGGTCTTCGAGCGGCTGTTCGAGGACGATGAAAGCGTCCGCCTGAGCGCGGGCCATCATCGCAGCATCTTCCCCAATGAGGCGGGCATGGACTTCGTCACGGGCGTCGCGGAGACGGTCTATTGGGGCGTCCCCGGCGTACAGGGGGCTGTGTCGACCTATAGTGGCGGCGCGGGAAGCTATGGCGGGCAGGTGCAGCCATGAGCGACGATCCGTTCATCCGCCGGACGAATGCGGCGCAGGCCACACTGGAGCAATGGCGCACGCGCCCGATGCGGCTGGGCACCTCGGACTGTGTTCGGATGACCGCCTCGCATCTGCGCCGGCTGGGCCATGAGGTGAGGCTGCCCGCGTCGGGGTCTTACCGAACAATCCGCAGTGCGCTGAAGGCGCTGGAGAACCGAGGATATGAGAGCCTTGCCGAGGCACTCGACGCGATGGGACTGGAGCGCATTGCCCCCGCTGCGGCGATCGTCGGGGACGTGCTGATGTTGCCGGCCGAAGACAAGCTCGGGGCCTTGGTCGTGGCGCTAGGTAATGGGCGTGTCGTCGGCTATCATGAGGAGGTCGTCGGCGCGGCAGTTTTGCAGCCGCTGGATTATGTGGCGGCGTGGCGCGTCGAACTGGCCTAACCCCCGGTTCGCGGTGCGCACGGCTCCAAAAATTTCCCTGGCAACCACGATCGGATCGCGGTTGAGTTTCCCGTCCTGCGCAGATCGACGCGGGCGGCGGCATTCCCAGATGCGGGACCGCCGGACAACCAGACAATCATGACATCATCGGGTCTGTCGGGCTGACGATAGACATTGGGCGGAGCTAACTGCCGGACAAGGCATCGTTCCACGTCCTCCATCGGCTTCGCCGATACGTAGGTCGCTTCAGGCTTCCGATCGTCAAATTTCGCGATCTGGCCATCGGTCGCGACCAGCAGTGCCATCCAGAACATCTTTTCTCCCCTGCATTGCAGGTCCTGACGGAATCACTTCATGAGCAAGGTACTCAAAACGGCCGCGATTGTCGTGGGTGCCGTAGCCCTAGTTGCGTCAGGTGTTGGAGCTGCGGCGGCAGCTGGCGCTTTTGGAACTATCGTTGCAGGATCGGCAACGGCGGCCACCTTAGCGACGGTGGCGACGGTGGCCAGCGTCGCGTCGGCTGCCGCAGGGGCGCTTACGCTCGCGGCAGGTCTGACCGCGAAGAAACCTACGGCCGAAGCGACCGGCTCCCAAACCAGTTTCTCCGCCAACCCAGACGCGGGCGCACCCCTTGCGCTCGGACGAACGGGCACGGCGGGCGATATCGTCGCGCGCTTCGGGTGGGATACGCGCGACGCGGGTGACAATGATCGACAGGCCTTCGTCGCGGTCCTGTCGCTGGGCCCGATCGCCGCAGTCGAAGGCCAGACGGTGGACCGCGTGCCGGTGGCCTATACCGGCACTGGCGGGGCGATCGGGGCCTATGCGGGCTTCATGTGGTCGATGACCCAGATCGGTGCCCTCGCCTCCGCTGCGCTGGGTTTCGGTGCGGGTGCTGGCGCGCCACCGGGGTGGACGGCGCAACACGCATTGTCGGGTAAGGCCGCCGCCACATGGACGCTGCGCTTCGATACCAAGGCGAAGCAGTTCCAGAACGGCGTTCCCGCACCGATGTGGACGGTACGCGGCACCCTGGCCTACGACCCGCGCAGGGACAGCACCTATCCGGGTGGGGATGGTCCGCACCGCATGGCCAATCCGGCGGATACCGCCGCCTATGACGCGGCAATGGCGACGTGGGAGTGGACCGAGGACCCCTATCTGCTGGGCCTGAAATGGGCGCATGGCGTCTGGCAGCGCGATGTCCGCGACCCGAACAGCACGTATCAGCGGGTCATGGGGATCGGCGCGCCCTGGGCGGCGATCGATGTCGCGGCCTTTGTCGAGGGCGCCAACGTCGCGAAGGCGAACGGCTGGACCTGCGGCGGCATGGTCTATTCGGGCGATGGCAAGTGGGATTCGATGAAGAAGATCCTGCAAGCCGGAATGGGTGAGCCGCTGGCGCTGGGTGCGCGGATCAGCTGTTTCGTCAACGCCCCCAAGGTCAGCCTGGCGACGGTCACCATCGACGATGTCGTGGGGCCTGCTAGCGTTTCCGCAACCCAGCCGCGCCGCGACCGGATCAATACGATCACGCCGCGCTTCCGGCTGGAGGCGAACAACTGGCAGCACCTGCCCGGCGCGCCGATCAGCGTGGCGAAACACGTCGCGGAGGACCGTGGAAAGCGCAGCCGTGCGGTCGACTATTGGCTGATCCAGAACAGCAAGCAGGTCGGCACGGCCGTCCGCTACGATATCGAAAATTCGCGGGAATTCGGGCCGATCACCCTGCCCGTCAAGCTGCACTGGATGGGCTATAAGCCCGGTGATTGCGTGACGGCGCAGCTGCCCGAGCTGGGGTTGAACAACCAGCCGATCCTGTTGCTCAACCGGACGCTTGGCGCCGCATCGGGCATCGTGACGCTCTCCGCCCGGTCGGAGACGAACGCGAAACATGCCTTCGCGCTGGGGCAAACCGCGACGCCGCCCACGACCCCGGGTGTGAGCGGGCCGCCGCTTGTTCCGGTGCCTGCGCAAGACGCATGGGCGATCACCGCGACCAGCCTGATTTCCCAGGCGCAGACGGTTCCGGCGCTGATCGTGACCGGCTCGGTCGATGCCAGCACGGCCGATGCCGTCGTCATCGAATACCGGCCTTTCGTGTCCGGTCAGTCGATCGATGCGGGTTGGACATCGGCGGGCGTCTGGTCGGTCGGTGCCAGCCGTGCGGAGATCACCAGCGTGCGGAGCGGGACGGCCTATGAGGTCGCGATCTCATACCAGCGCCATGGCGTAACCGGTGGGCGTCGTATCATCGGCCCGGTCGTCACCGCTGGACCGACGATCGACTATGATGGCGTCACAGGTCCGAACCGGCCGGAGAACGGCGCGACCGTTGGTGCGCCGCCCGGCACGAAGGTCGGTGATCGCCCTGTCGAAGAGGTGATAGCGCAACTCGACCAGATTGAGCCGATCACGACGGACCTATCCGCGATCAAGGAAATCCAGACCGGTCACTCGACCGAACTGGCGGTGCTGGACGACGCGCGCATCGACATGCAGGCGGTGCAGCGTCAGATGGCGCGCGATGCAGGGCGCTTGAGCGAAGCGACCTTGCGGTTGTTGGCGGAGGCGGACCGCACGCGCACGGTGCTGCGCGATGCGGGAATCGTGGTCGATCCGGTGACGGGTGTGGTTCGCATCTATGCTGTCGACCAGCTGGCGGAAAAGACCTCCAAAGTCGAACTGACGCTGGATGCGCAAAAGGCGCTGATCGAGTCGAAGGCATCGACCAATTACGTCAATGAGCAAATCGCGCTGGCGGTGCTCGACCCGGCGCAGGCGGCGCAGCTGGAACCGATCATCGCCCGGCTGGCCTCTGCCGAGCAGTCGATCGATGGCCTGAACGCGGCGGTCCGCCAGAAAGCCGACCTCATCGAACTTACCCGTGTGGGCGGCCGGGTGTCGACCGTCGAACAGGATTTGGACGCGGTGACGGGGCTGGTCGCGACGAAGGCGTCCCAGACGCTGGTCGACCAGCTGGGGGCCACGCTGACCCAAGTCGAGCAGCAGCTGGGGGCGATCGGCGATACGGTCGGGCTGTCCGTTTCTGTTCGGCAGGCGCGCATCGTCGCGGACCAGGCGGCGGAAGGCGCGTTGCGCGCGCTGCTGGCGGGCGATGACGCCAATCAGCGCCAGATCGCGCAGGTCGCGCAGGCGCGTCAGGAACTGACCACGCGGATGGATGCGGGGTTGCTGACCGAAGCGACCTATCGCCTGGCGCTGGCGGTCGAGGTGGCGGCCGTCCGGGCGCTTACCATCGCGGAGACGACGGCGCGGATCACGGGGGATGAAACCGCCGCGCGCTCGATCGCGGCGCTGGGGGTGACGACGGATGCACAGTCGGCCGCGATCGGGCGGCTCGATCAGGCCTTGATCAACGCGGCCGGGGGGATTGCGGGAACGCAGACCACCATCCGCCAGATCGCGCGGCGCGATGCCACGGCCGATGAGGCGAGCTTGCGGGCGCTGATCGCGGGCGATCAGGCGGACCAGCGGCGACAAGCGCAGCTGGTGCAGATCCAGACCGAGTTGACCACGACGATGGTCGCCAATGAAGCCGCCAGCGCGGTGGCGCGGCAAGCCTTGTTGGCGCGCATGGGGCGGGCGGAGGGGGCGGCGCTCGACTTGACCAAGGTGGTGGCCGAAAACAACCAGTCGACCACCACCCGGTTGCAGGCACTGGACGCGCAGTTCGCGGCGCAGGCGGCCGATATCGTCGCGACGGTGGCGCGGATCGCGCGGGAGGAAAAGGCGCGGGCGGATGCCATCTCGGCTGAGGCCGAGGCGCGGCGGGTGTTGAGCGCGCAGGTCAATGATCCGTCGACAGGCCTGCCCTGGGCCACCGGAGCCATAGCCGATCTGGCGCGCGTCACGAATGACCGGGACAACACCAATGCCGCGCTGATCCAGCAGGTGCGCGCCATGCTCGACGGCATCGGAAATGTCGGTATCCAGCAGGCGTTCGAGGCGGTCATCAATCGTCTGGGTAAGATCGAGGGCCAGTATTCGGTGGCTATCGATGTCAATGGCAACTGGTCCGGCTTTCAGGTGATTGGCGGAGCAACAGGACCTGGGTCCTTCAACCTCATCAACACGGACCTGCGGCTCGGCACTGGCAGGGTGATCTGGAATAACGGCCAGTTCATGGAGGTTAAGGGAATCGGTTTCGGCCGGAACAGCGACCTGCTGTCTTGGTACGGCCCGACCATGGCCATTGCGGATTGCACCCGCGCCAACGGCTTGGAGTGGAAGGGCACCGATGGTGTGATTTTCACGGCCGCCGCGATCAAGGCGGGGCCTTTTACCAATCAGGGCTCCAGCACCCTCATCGCATCAGATGCGTCATTCCAGCTGGGGCCTTTTACTAGCGACGGCAAGTCAAAGACTGTCGTCGCGTCCTACACCTTCCGACGCATTCGGCGCGTGTCGCCGGGCGGCGGCGGGGCCGTGACCGGCACACCCTCCGCCACGCTGGCACTCGAGTACCAGACGGCCACGGGCGCGTGGTCGCAGGTCGGCACGATCCAGACTGGTCAGCCCATCATCATCGTCAATCCCGCTACCGATCAGGACCCCGGCCGGCTGGAAGAGGCCATGTCGGGCAGCGTGACGTGGACGGACACGCGCACGATGCTGGAGGGGTATCTGTACCGCCTCCGCCTGACCCAGCGCACCCAAGCCAGCTTCACGGGGACCGCATCGGGGCCGGACAGCATCACTCAATCTCTCTCCATCATTTCGCAGGAGTAAAAGCATGTCTTGGTATCGCGCAGGCTCTGTCACCGTCGCGGCGGGCTCGAATGTCGTCACCGGCGCAGGAACGGATTTTGTAGCCAGCACCTCGATCGGCGATGCGTGGATCGGTCAGGATGGCCGTACTTATGAGGTCGGTCAGGTCGTGTCCGCGACCGAGTTGCGGTTGACGACGCCTTATCAAGGTGCCGGGGGCGGTGGTCAGGCATATGCCATCCAGCCGACGCAAAGTTTTGCGCGCGATCTGGCGCTGGCAGCGGCCGCCTTGCTCAATACCTTTGCGGCGGTGCGCGACGGCGTCGGACAGGGGATGTTTCCAGGCGGCTCGCTGGCTGCCCCCGGCATACGCTTCACGGCCGATCAAGACACAGGCATCGCCCGGTATGGCGAAAACCTGCTGAGCGCTGTCACGGGCGGCGTCGAGCGGATGCGGTTCGGCGAGGTCAATTCTTCGCTAGCGCCGCTTGTCGCTGGCGGCGGCATCATCTGTCAGCAGGGAGGCGTCGCCGGGTCGCTGGTTTTCCCTCTCGACATTTTGGGCGCTTTGGGCGGTGCCGCGACGATGCGCATCCGCTTCGGCTCTTCCGCGAACGTGTACACCAATCACAGCTTTATCGAAGCGCAAACGCTGACCGGCACTGCCTCTGACCTTCGCTTCGGCACGTCCGGCGTGGAGCAGGCGCGGATCGACAATGCGGGAAATTTTCTCTTCGGCGTCGCGTCTGGCGGAAATCACCGGATCGTCAAATCCGTCGGCGAAGGCATTACCGTCCTGTCGATCGGCGGTGCCAGCTCGGAATTTATCTACTTCAATTCGGTCACGACTCAGGGGTGGAGCAATGCGTCGACCGCCATGTCGGTGGGACGACATTCCGGTAACGGCCGCTCGATCAATGCCGGAGGTACTATCAACGCCTCCGGCGCTGACTATGCCGAGTATATGGTGAAGGCGGCGGGCTGCGGGATCATCGCCAAGGGTGATGTGTGCGGTGTCGATCGCGACGGAAAGCTGACTACCGCCTGGGCAGATGCGGTCAGCTTCGTGGTGAAGTCGACCGATCCTTCGTATGTCGGTGGTGATACATGGGCGGCCCATCTGCCCCCGCGTCCTCAAGCGCCCGGCGCTGAGCCAGTCGCTCCGATCAAGCCGGGCTCTGCCCCTGTGGCACCCGTCGAGCCCGGACCCGAGCCCACCGGGGAAGGGCCGATCTATGTGGCATGGCTTCAGTCGCGCTTCGCCTTTGGCATCGCCGAGCGCGATTACGCGGTGGCGCTCGCCGAATGGCAGGCCGCGACCGACGCCTATCCGACTGCCCGCGCCTCCTATGAGGCGGATCACGCGGCCTGGGTAGCTGCCACGGCGGCCTATGCGCGCGATCTTCCGACATGGGAAGCGCAGCTCGAAGCGGCGCGCGTCTGTGTCGATCGCATCGCCTTCTGCGGTCAGGTGCCCTGCAATGTGACCGGCGATTTCGAGGTGGGCGATTACATCGTCGCGGCGCAGGACGGCGACGGGATCAAGGCCATCGCGGTGAAGGCCGGCGCCATAACGCTGCCGCAATACATGGCCCGCATCGGGAAGGTCTGGGCGATCCGCGACGGCCGCGCGTGGATCGACGTGCAGCATGGCTGATCCGCCCCCGCAGTCCGGCCCGGTCTGGAAAGACTGGATACCGGCCCTGTCCTTCGCCGTGGTCCTCGCTGGCGCGCTGATCGCGGGCGGGGGCTATATCAGTCAGCTGCGGGACAATACCCGCCGCCTCGATGCGCTGGAGCAGCGGGTCGAATTGCTCCGCTCCATCGATACCCGCACGGCGCGGATCGAAGCGAAGCTGGAGGTGCTGGTCCCCGAAAAGGAGCATCGGCCATGATCGACGGTGGTGTCATCCTGATCGTGGTCGGCTGGCTGATGATGTGTGCCGCCCCGGCCGAGAAAATGGTCGCGGGGCGGCGGGCGGCTCGGCCGGTGGTGATCGGCGTCATGCTGCGCACGGCCTATCCGCCGCCCCCTTGCTCTCCCTCCCTCATCGAATTGGTCGCGGCGGCCGATGCCGCCTTGGAGCATGACGCGCTGATGCTCGGAGAGCGCGGCGTCGGCGACGTGTACGACCAAGCCTGACCGCTGACGGCCGGATGCCGTCGAACCCCTCCGACTGGAGATTTCCATCATGAGACTGATCCCGAACTGGCGCCAATCGTGGCGCTGGTGGTCCGTGCGCGTGTCCGCGTTGGGGGCCATGATCTTCGCCTTCCTGCTGGCCGCACCGGACCAGGCGCTGGCCATCTGGCAGGCGCTACCCGCCGATGTGCAGGCGATGATCCCCAATGCCAAGGAAATCGGGCTGGTGCTGACCATCGCGGTCCTCGTGGCGCGGAACGTGCGACAGAAGGAGGTGGGCGATGGCCGCCAGTAAGAAGACGCTGGCGGGGGTGCTGGGATCGGCCGCGCTGGCGGCGCTGACCATGGCGGGGCTGACCAGCTGGGAAGGCAAGCGCAACGTCGCCTATCGCGATATCGTCGGCATCGTCACGGCGTGTCGGGGGACCACCAAGGGCGTCGAGATGGGCCGGGTCTATACCGATGCGCAGTGCGACGCGATGGATAGCGCCAGCGCGATCGAACATGCGGAAGGGGTGCGGCGATGCACCCCCGCGCTGACCGGCAACCAATTGGTCGCAGCGGTTCTGCTGACCTACAATATCGGTGTCGGGCGCGTGGGTGGCGGCGGCTATTGCGGGTCGACGGCCGCGCGGCGTTTCAACGCGGGCGATCTGCGCGGCGGCTGCGAGGCGTTTCGGCTGTGGAACCGGGCTGGCGGCCGGGTGGTGCAGGGGCTGGTCAACCGACGCGAATATGAGCGTCGGCTCTGCCTGACCGGACTGTGACCCGGCTTCGGCTGCTCGCGATCGGCGCGGCGCTGATCGCGGTCCTGGGGGTGCTGGTCTGGTTCTATCAGACCGGCGCGCGCTCCGGCGCGGATCGCGTCATCGCCAAGGGTGCCAAGGACCATGCCGCCACGGTCGCGGAAGCGCGCACCGATGAACGGCAGGCCGCCGCCAGCACCGCGACCATCGCCGCCCGTGCGGCCCGCGCGGATGACCTGACAGACCGCTATGTTCGTCAAACGATAGAGGAGCTTCGCCATGCGATATCCGATGCGCCCGCTGCTGCTGGCGACACTCTGCCTGCCGCTGATGTCGACAGCGTGCGGAACCGCCTCAACGCCGCGACCGACCGCGCGAACCGAGCGGCCGATCCTGCCGCCCCTGCCCAGTAACCTGACCAAGACCGAGCGGCTGGAGCCGTTGACCGCCGCGCCGTCCGGCAAGCGGATCACCGTCGACCAGGCCGTCTTCCTCGAAATCGTCACCCGCTTTGTCGAGGCGATCGGGGCCGTCGAACGCGGCAACCGGCGCGCGGTGGCGGTGGCGCAGGAGCGCGAATGTGTGCGGACCATATTGGCGACGGGAGCGGTCGCTCCCGACTGTCAGCCCGAGGTGCGAGGCGGGAGGTCGAGAGACCCCTCCGGCGGTAGATAGAACGGCCCCTATCCTCGTTTGAAAGCCGTCCCGGCGCGCCCGCATCAGTCCCGCATGGCTGACGCACGCGATATTACTCCAGGTACAAAGGAACATCCATGAAATCCTGTCTTGTGGCGGGCGCGATGGCGCTTGCCTGTCTGCCAAACGCTGCGACATCCCAGGCGAAATTGCCCCCTGTAAAGGATTGGGCTGGCAACACGGTTCCTGGCAGCGCGTCGTCCATCCTCGACAAGGATGGTACACCGATCGATATCCTTAACCCTCTGCCCGTGGCAGGTCGGCAAGAGGCTGTGACGCTTGCCACGGCGAATGTCGCTGCTCCCGCCGCCAAGGTCTATGGTGGAACCTATGTGTTTAACCAAGGATGCGGCGCTTACGGTTCGGTGGCCCTCCGCTACCGTGCGGCTGACGGTGCGACGATGATAACCTTAGTCACCAAGACCTCTGCCGACAGCGCTGGAGGAACGCTTCTGTCGCTCGGAACGAACACGATCGTCGATGTTGCGTTGTCCGGCACGACCGGTTGCAATGTCACGCTGGCGAGAATTCCGTCGTGAGCCGGTTTCTGATCGCGCTCGCGGCGCTTCTCGGGTTATTCGCCAGCCCCTCGGCTGCTCAGGTCGTTGGAACGACACCGACCGTCTATGGCGGTGGCAGCGCGGCGGGCACCCCGGCGCAACCGGCCTGGGTCTTCGGTGCCTCGTCTTTTCGCACGGCCGGGGCGGACCTCTATCGAATGGCTGCTTCGGACGCCAACCGGCTGACCGAGCTGTCCGATCTGTACCTCCCGGCGCAACCAGCGGGCTGGAGGGTCGTGTTCACGAATTTCGGTCTCGATCCCAACAATCGTCCGGCCGGGACGGCGCGCGAGCAGAAGCCGGGCAATAGCAACACGCTCGATTATGTCGTGGCCTTCACCGCACAAAATGGCGGTGGAAGCAGAATCGTGCTGACCTTCGGTGGTGCGGGGTCGGTCACGATGGCGGACGGGGGTTTCGCGATCACCGACGCGGTGCCGACGGCATGGCCGGGCGGGTTCCTGCGCACCTCGATCAGCACGGCCATGGGCGCGGCGCGTCCGCGCGGGTTTACCAGCATGGGGCAGCTTGGCGAGTTGCGCCGTCATCTCGCGGCTCCGAATGCCAGCTATGCGTCGGGTGGATCGATCGCCAGTGTCGGGCTGACCGCCAACACCACCAACGGCTATTCGCCTGTGGGGGTGTTGGTGCCGTGGTCGCGCCAGCCGTCGGTGCTGGAGATCGGTGACAGCATCACCCAGCAGGACGACTTGCCCCAGCTCGCCAGCGCGCGCGGCATGGTCGGGGGTGTGACGCGAGGTCTCGACGATGACGGCCCGACCGGTCGCTTTGGCGTCGGAAACTTTGGCCACCATGGCGCGCAGATGGCGGACTTCATGGATCTGGCGGACGGTCGTTTCGGTCTCCGCTACAAGCTCCTGTCCTATATCCGGGATACGCTGAACGGCGGACAGGTGTGGCCCTTCACCGAGATCTGGTCGCAGGGCCTGCGCAACGACTTCTCTGCGATGGGCTATGACAGCAGGGATACGGTTGCGTCGGTCACGGCCGCGATGCAGGCGCGCTCCACGGCGTGGTGGCAGTTCCTGGCACAGACCTTCCCGGGTGTGCCGCTCATCCAGTCGACGATCAGCCCGCGCACGGTCGATAGCACGACCGGCAGGACCACTCTGCAAGCCCAGACCGGCAACGGCCTGAATAGCCAGCAACCCCTCCAGACCGTCAACGACTGGATCATGACGCGTCCGGCACCGCTGGCGCTGGTAGTCGATCTGCGCGCGGCCTATCAGGCACCGGACGACGGCACTGGCATCCCGAAGTGGAAGCTGACACCGATGGCGGCAGCCGGCGGCGGAACGCTGGCAGCAGCGCTGGTGGTCGGCAACGACATCAGCAATACCGGTGTCCGCATCACGACGAATGTTTCCCCGGTCACCGGTAATTATCTCGTCTTTGAGCCCGGCACCTCCAATATGGAAGTTGGGCCGCAGGTCGGGACCTCGATCGTCAATAACAACGACGGGACCTATACGCTGAAGGCTCCGGCCTATTACGCGATCAAGAAAGCGCATGCTGTCGGATCGGTCGTTTCGACGACCAATAGCGCGGACGGCACCCATCCGGGATCAGGCGCGCAGCAGGCTGCGGCGGCTCTGGTGATCGCCACCAAACCGGCAGTGACCAGCCTCAACGCCCGATGAAGCTTCGCACGGTTGACGTTTGTTCTTTATCTGTTCCATCATGACCAGCGCAACGAATCGCTGGAATATCACTATGATGCAGCACGACCCCCGGTTGCGCGCCGCTGCGCGCGCCATCTATGACGCTTGCTATCCGACCGAGGAATGGAGCCTTCTTCCATTCGAACAGGCGGAGCGATATGCCACCACCGAATATCGGCAGGCCGTGGACGGCGCGCTGGCGGCGCGGGCATGTCTGGCAGAGGTCGGTGAACAGCTGACCCTGCCAGTGTCGTGAACCGGTCCCAGCGCGCGCGGATCGTCTTCATGGGGCTGGTCGCGCTCGACGAAGCGATGGCCCGGTCGAGCAAAGCCCAGGGTCCCATCGAGACGTGCATATCCGACCGCATGGTGCTGGCGACGCTTTACGCCATAGCCGGTCGAAATCGTGCGTCCTTTTACGGCTTTTGGCGGGAGTTGCGGCGTCCGGTTCTTCAACATACCGGCGATGCGACGCATCGCGGAAATACCCTTCATGCCCACTTTGCCGGTATCTGTCGCGCTTTGGGCATCAAACAGACGATCGCCTTCGGGACGGCGCTCACTGAAGCGCGGCAGGCGCCCCGCGATGGTTTCCGCACCAAGCATTGCTGCATCGTTGATGACGAGAGGTCGCGCTTTGCCGAGTTCCTTCGCGAAACGATGAACGAACGGCGTAATGCCAATCGGTCCTAATGATCGGGCAAGCGGTTAGATGGTTTGCCCCCATCATCGTAACCCATTGATATTCAATGCGCCTGATCCTCGTTGCAACCGGGCAAACGGCGTTGATAATAAACGATATTCCGCGTCCACGGCTGAAACACGGGTTCGATTCCCGTAGGGGTCACCATTTGGTGCAAAATCAAGTACTTAGCGTGCCTTTGGTGACAGTACGGTTCCCACAAGAAACGCCGTCAGTTCCCCCAAAGCTCAAAATCTTACCGCTCGTCACGCGCTCCAATGCGCCTTCCGCTATGACCAACACACGCGCTCGCTTGCCGTAGTGTCTAACGGTTTCCGGCGTCATGCCCAGGATCGCGCCCACCTCCGTATCGCTCAGACCCAATTCGAGCAGATAGCAGCACGCATTCTTGCGCAGGCCATGGAAGGTGTAGAGCAGTTGCTGGTCATCATCCACGTAGCCCAGCTTATGCATCATCCGACGCAACCGCTCTTGGATGCGATCTGGCCCGCTGAACGGCTTGCCGGAGCGATCGTAAAGCAGCGTGGTCGCCTTCTTGGGCATACTGGCGATGGCTGCCGTCCATAGCGGGTGCATCGGGATCGCAACCGCAACGTCGGTCTTCTGCTGGCCATGGATTTGCATGATCCGGCCATCGTGCCAGCTATGCGCCATGCGGATGCAGTCGCTCAGGCGCTGACCGCCGCACAGGCCGGTGACGATCGCCAGACGCAACATCGGGTCGGCATGATTCAGCGCGGCTTCCTGCACCTCGGCTGGCCAAGGCTCATGTTCGCCAATCGCTAAAAGAGGGATGCCCGCAGCGGGGTTCGTCGCTATCCAATCATATTCGACGGCCTGCGTCAGCATTGCCTTGAGTACGGCCATCAGATTGTTGGCCTTGCCTGGCTTATCGGCATACCGATCGCGCAGCTTGTAGCAGTGAAACGGGCGCATGGAGCGTACCGGCCGCGCGCCAATCGTCTCTTCGATCAGGGCCACATAATACAGCTTGTTGCGCCGCGTGCTGTCTGCAAGCTTTGAGGTCGTCAAGCGCTTACGATGCTCAACCGCCAGCGCGGCGAATGTGCCTGCGACCGGATCGCTACGGACGGTGCTGGCACCATTCGCCTTCGCCAAGGCCTCAGCAAAACCGGGGCTGCTCGGATCTGGTAGCTTGAAATAGTGGTCCTTCCACTTGCCATCCACCTTCACCTTGAAGCGGCGGTAGGTCTGCCCCTTCTTCTGGACAACGCCGGGTATCAAAAGTCTGCCCATCCATCGTTGGATGCGCCTAGGCCGCTTTTCGCGTCAACCCAGGCATCCAGGATACGCGTATCCCAGAGGGGGATTTTGCCATTGTGGTCTGAAGGGGCAGGCACTTGTCCCGCCAGCCTTTGCGAGCGGAAAGCCGACCGACTACGACCGATATACGATGCCGCCTGTTCCTCCCCGACCAAGCGGGGCGTCAGAGCTACACCCCGGCAAAGACCCGCACGTTCGAGAACGTCGTGCGCAAAGCTGCGCAAGACGCCATGGCCGATCTGTCGGCTTATGGCGGCCCGGTCGAGCTGGAAGCGCATTTCAGCCTGCCTATCCCGAAGTCATGGCCCAAGCGCGATCGTGCGCTGGCTCTTGACGGCAAGATCCAGGCTGATGGCGGCCCCCGTGGCGGTGGCGACCTCGACAATTATCTGAAGGCGATCACGGACGGCATGAACGGCGTCGTCTTTACTGACGACTGCCAGATTGTCCGCGTGATCGCCACCAAGCGCTATGGCGAAGAGCCTGGCGCCTGCGTGAGCGTGAGGGCTCTGTAAGCGTCCCGGCGTATAACTGGCGGGTCCAGCCCGAGATTCACGCGCTGCGTGAGAAGGGCGATGCTGCCCATTTCGGCGCTTGCGGGCCATCTGGCGCGCACGATGGGCGATGACGGCCGTCTCTTCGCGCATCTCTTCCCATCCGGTGGCGAACGACCCCAACCAGTCGGACGGGTCTGGCAACGGGGCGGCGTCGATGACCAGGCGCCAGAGCTTCGCAACGCCGGCCATGATGCGCAGGCCGCGATCGGCGGCATCCTGCGTCATCTTCTTCTCTTCGACGGCCTTGGGATAGCCGGCATCACGCTGCTTCAGCAGATTGATGGCCGTCGTCGCGATGTCCTCCAGATCGGCACGGCGCGGCGGGAACCCGAACGTCGGCTTTCGCTGAAACCCGCCATTCGGGTAGCACAAACCGGCCGGTCGGCTCAGCGCCCTATAATCGGTCATTCCAAGTGCCGGATGCTGATCCTGAAAGCTGACGTTCGTTCAGCCCGCTGCTCAACGTTCGTCGTTCGTCGTTCGTCGTTCGTCGTTCGTCACAAAAAAGTTTTGGCCCGCTTTGTGCCAGATCACGGATCAGCGGGCTCGCCCTCCTGCGCTTGTGCTGCGCCCTCCTGGCGAAGCGCGGCGACCCGTTCGTTATGGGTGAGTGGGTGGCGCACGATACGGTCGGTCGAGGCGAGCACGCCCGGAGCCAGGTTGGCGAAACAGACCTGCCGTCGCATTTCCGCGAGCGCCATCCGCCACTGGGAGAAGCTTCCAGTTGCCGCATCAGATCCTCGGGGGCGATCGTCTCCCCCGCCCATAAACGATAGCTCGGCAGCTTGATTGTAGAACGGTCGCGGCTGGCGAGAACGTTGTTGAACTGACCGCTCTCGAACAAGCGCCCAACGCCGGACGCATCGCAGAAATAGACGCCGTCGATCTCGCCCGCCGCGAAGGGCAGCGCGTTGAGCACGCAGGGCACGAGCTTCAACTGTGACGCGCCGTCGCCGAGATGGCGATCGAGAATGTCGGGATAGCGCTCCAGCCCGTCGACGAGTCGTTTCACCTGACTGATCTGCGAGTTCGTCTCGCACAGGAAGCGATAGGAGCGCACCTTGTTGCCGCCCGAAAGCGACCGACTCTTGCATTCGAACAGGAAAACATAGGGGTCCCAGCGGATGAGCAAATCATAGTCGTATGTTTCGCCACCATGCCGCTCCTCGACGCTGACGGCTTTCAAACCCTGAGCGAGCATCAAGCCCAGCATCGCCTTCTCAAAGGACTTTCCCCGGATTTCGAACGACTGCTTGAGCGATGACAGGCGGGACAGCATGACCTGTGCTGGGATCATCGCGGCAAGCGACGGACCATAGAGCAGCACTTGCTCGCCTTCGACAGCAATGAGCGGCGTATCGAAGAGATCGCGACTCGAACGGCAGAGCAACGCATGGCCGATGAATGTTTCGGCGGCACGGCCAGCGAGGCCGAGCCGCTGGAGCGTGCGGATAAGGTCGCGGCGCGGCATCACTTGAATCCCGCCCGCGGCATCGGTGTCGGCGGCAAGCGCGCGCAACGCCGAATAGCCGCGCAGCCATTCGATCAGCGTCAGGTTGAAATACCGCTCGCAATGCTGCGTCGGTTCGATGCTCAGCGCCTGTCGCAATGCCCAAAGCGAGTGCATTTCTTCGACGGTGATGAACGCTGTCGGAGCTAGCGCCGCGCTTCCAGCTATCCCGGTCGCCTTCGCGGCGACACCGCTATGGACCACCTCGAAATAATTCTGTCCGAGTTGCTGGGCGAGGCGCTGATTGGCCGCGAAATCGATGCGGCTCCATTCGAGCCACTCAGGGTCGTGGCGCCAGACCTCTTCGACGCCTTGCGCCCGCCAATCCTCGGGAATCGCATTTGCATCGAGTCGGACCACATCGCCACCGAAATAGCGAGTATCTTCCTCGATGTGCTCCCAGAATCGCCAGGATTGGGCGTAGTAAAGAATCGGATGAACGGCCTCGATCTCGGCGTCACCCACGGCAACGGGTGCCGGTATCTCGAGCGCACCATTGGCGTCAAACCATCTTTGACGATAACCCTGCATCAGGAGCGACATAGTGACCGATTGAACTGCGGAATCGACGGGAACTTCCGGATCGATACGCTCGCCTTCCCGCGCGCCGGGCAACGACAGGCCATGGCCATCAAGCACGCCGCCCTCGCCGAGAACCTCCATCAGCCGAGCCTGATGCGCGCCGGACTCGCGCGCGCCTGATTCGAGAAGCGCGCTGACACGCACCGCGGGATCGAGCTTCGCGCCATCGCTCGCATCCGAAGCAGCGAGAATCTGACGATACCCCTGCTCAATCCGCTCGACGAGCGCCATGAAGTCGCGAACCTTGTCAGCTTCATCGGTGCCAAGCGCCGACTCGATATGGTGTTCTACCGCGGCCAGGCAGGACACGCGCTTGGTATGCGCGGTCGGATTGGGATGCTTGATTAGCGGGAGGCCGCCTTCGCGCATGATCGCGACCAGCCGATCGACGGCCTCGCCGTCGAGCCGAACCGAGGCGAGATGCGCGATCAGCTTCTTGCGGTCATACTTTTCTAGGGTTTGCTTGACCGTTTCTTCGCTAAGCCTAGGGTCCAAACCCAATCAGCATCTTGAGTGGTGACAGTTTTCCTGATTCACTGGCGTGTGGATCAGGAGGAATGAGGCATGGCGCTATTCTGGTTGTCGGATGAAGCGTGGGCGGCGATCGAGCTGCATCTGCCGAAAAACTA
>NZ_LDTE01000038.1 GCF_001476905.1 Sphingomonas sanguinis
GCCTGACCGCGCGGGCGGGCTATGTGCTCGGCGATCGCACCATGGTCTTTGCCGAGGCGGGCTATGGCGGCTATCGCTACGATATCCGGCTGGTGAACGTCGTCGACGATGGCGGCAACGGACCCAGCGGGCTGGTCGGCGGCATCGGGATTGAGCGGCAGATCGGCCGCAACGTCGCGGTCCGCCTGCGCGCCCAGGCGGGCTCGGAGCATGGCCGAGTCCTGATCGGTTTGCCGATCCGCTTCTGAGGATGAGGCGGCGCGTGGCTTGCCTTTTACGGGCTTTGCCGCTATGCGCCGCCGCTTCCGGTCATGGTCATCCCTGGAGGCGTGGTCGGAAGCCTATATCCATTTTGTTTCGGAGTTACTGGAATGAGCGACACCCTTACGCTCGCCGCCGAGACGCGCGATCAGGTTGGCAAGGGAGCCTCCCGTTCGCTGCGTCGTGAAGGCCGCGTCCCCGCCGTGATCTATGGCCGCAACCAGGCCGCCGCGTCGATCCATCTCGAAGAGAAGGCCCTCGTCAAGGCGCTGATGACCGGTCATTTCTTCACCTCGGTCATCATGGTGGACGGCCAGCGCACGCTGGCGAAGGACGTCGCGTTCCATCCGGTCACCGACCGCCCGCTGCACGTCGACTTCCTGCGCATCGGCGAGCATGAGACCGTCACGGTCGCCGTGCCTGTCGTGTTCACCGACGAAGACCAGAGCGGCGTGAAGCAGGGCGGCGTTCTGAACGTCACCCGCCACGAGATCGAGCTGGTCGTCGACGCCGCCAACATCCCGACCGAAATCAGCGTCTCGCTGAAGGGTCTGGCGATCGGCGACTCGATCCACATCTCGGACGTGAAGCTGCCCAAGGGCGCCGAGCCCGCCATCGACGACCGCGACTTCGCGATCGCCACCATCGTTGCCCCGACGGTCCTGACCGCCGAGGACGAGGCGATCGACGCCGAGGCGCAGGCCACCGACGCGGCCGAAGGTTCGGAAGAGGCCTGATCCGGCCTCGCTTGCCCCTCGGGGTCAGCGAACGAAACGAAGGGCAGGTGGCGGCGACGCCCCTGCCCTTTTTCGTGGGCGGTCGAACGTCCTCCCGAGTCTGCTTGGCCGATGGGACCAAGCAAAAGGGCCGCAGAACCCGAAGGTCCGGCGGCCCCGCATCCCCGCTCAGGGATGGTACGGAACGGAGGGGTGTTCCGATTTCGTCAGGCCGATCAGCCCTGACCCTGGCTCAGGAAGCCGGTCAGTTCGGTCTTGGACACCGTCTTGTCCTTGTCGGTATCCGCCTGGGCAAAGGCGCTGCCGACCCACTTCTTCGTCGCAGGTGCCTCGGCCTTGGTCGAGGGGTCGGTCTGCGACTTCAGCGCGACCATCCACTGGGCGAATTCGGCCTTGTTCAGCTTGCCGTCGCCGTCCTTGTCATAGGTCGGGAACTGCGTGTCGACGACCTGCGCGATCTGGCTGCCGGTCGCCTGGACCTGCCCTCCCGCCGGAGCCGCTTCAGTCGAAGTTGCTGGTTGCGCAGTCTGTGCCAGGTCCGCCGAGGTTGCGGGAGCCGCTTGCGGCGCGGCGGGTGTGGTCTGGGCTGGCGCAGGAGTCACCTGCGCAAGAACGGGGGCAGACACCATCATCGCGGCGCCAAGAAAAGCATATTTCATCATCTCGTCTCTCCCTACTTTGGTTCGATCGATGACTGTGAAGACCAGGAACGCATCTTCGTCGTTAGTGATACGATCCCGATCTGCATTTTGCTATATGGGGATTGCCCCTTCGGATTTGAAGGCTCGGCTCGTCCCTGCTAACGGCACGGCACACCGTGATTCCGAGAGGGAGTGCACGGTCGCCCGTGCCGATTCCACGATCAGAGGTGCCCCATGATTCCGCGTTACTCCCGTGCCCCCATGACCCGAATCTGGGACCCGCAGACCCGTTTCCGCATCTGGTTCGAGATCGAGGCGCACGCCACGGACGCGCTGGCCGAGCTGGGCGTGGTGCCCAAGGAAGCGGCAGCGCGTATCTGGGAAGCCGACAAGGCAGCGGGCGATTTCGACATCGATCGCATCGATTCGATCGAGGCCGAGACCAAGCACGACGTCATCGCCTTCCTGACCCATGTCGCCGAGCGCACCGGGCCGGAAGCGCGCTTCCTGCACCAGGGCATGACCTCGTCCGACGTGCTCGACACCTGCCTGGCGGTGCAGCTCGCCCGCGCCTCGGACATCCTGATCGAGGATCTCGACTCGCTGCTCGCGGTCATCAAGCGCCGCGCCTATGAGCATAAGCTGACCCCGACGATCGGGCGCAGCCATGGCATCCATGCCGAGCCGGTGACCTTCGGCCTGAAGCTGGCCCAGGCCTATGCCGAGTTCGACCGCAACCGCGCGCGCCTGATCGCGGCGCGCGCCGACATCGCCACCTGCGCGATCTCGGGCGCGGTCGGCACCTTTGCCAATATCGACCCCAGCGTCGAGGCGCATGTTGCCGAGAAGATGGGGCTGACCGTCGAGCCCGTCTCGACCCAGGTCATTCCGCGCGATCGCCATGCGATGTTCTTCGCCACGCTGGGCGTCATCGCCAGCTCGATCGAGCGTCTGGCGACCGAAATCCGCCACCTGCAGCGCACCGAGGTTCTGGAGGCGGAGGAATATTTCTCGCCCGGCCAGAAAGGCTCGTCGGCGATGCCGCACAAGCGCAACCCGGTGCTGACCGAGAACCTGACCGGGCTCGCCCGCATGGTGCGCGGTTACGTGACCCCGGCATTGGAGAATGTCGCGCTGTGGCATGAGCGCGACATCAGCCACAGCTCGGTCGAGCGCTATATCGGTCCCGACGCGACCATCACCCTCGACTTCGCGCTGGCCCGCCTGACGGGCGTCATCGAAAAGCTGGTCGTCTATCCGGCGCGGATGGAGAAGAACCTCAACAAGATGGGCGGCCTCGTCCACTCGCAGCGCGTGCTGCTGGCGCTGACCCAGGCGGGCGTGAGCCGCGAGGACAGCTATCGCCTGGTCCAGCGCAACGCGATGAAGGTCTGGGAATCGGACGGCGAATTGTCGCTGATGGAATTGCTCAAGGCCGATGCCGACGTGACGGCGGCGCTGTCGGTCGAGGAGATCGAGGCGCGCTTCGACCTCGATTATCACTACAAGAATGTCGACACGATCTTCGCGCGGGTGTTCGGCAAGTAACTGTCGAAGGAGTCCCATTGGCGCGGTAACGTGCCGATAGGGACTCCCCTCCCCCGACCCCTCCCG